>LIDE01000030.1 GCA_001438605.1 SAR92 bacterium BACL16 MAG-120619-bin48
CTGGGGTGGTGGCGGTATTGTTGCTGATTCGCAGGACGAGTGCGAATACGAGGAGTCCGTCAATAAAATTCGCGCTATCCTCAAGACGCTAGAGACTTTTATTTAAATCTCGAATATTGTTTAAAATAATTATTTATCTAATTGATTTTATTACTTATTCTAGAATTTATCGTATGCGTTACTCTAAATAAGCCTTAGCCACTTCCTCGGCAATAATAGCGACTCCTCGCTGCACCACTGAGCCATCCTGCGCATAAGAAACACGAATACATTCATCCTTATGAGACCAGTCACCCTCAATACCGGGGAAAAAGTTATGCCCCGGCACAACCAATACACCGCGGGCCTTGAGGCGCTCATAGAGCATCTGACTGGTAATCGGCAGTCCCTCAAACCATAGCCAGAGAAATATAGCGCCTTCTGGGCGGTGAATGCGGTACGGCAGGTCACCCAGCGCGGCTCTAAACCACATTACTGTCTGATCTGCGCGCTGCTGGTAGAACGGCGCGATTGTCTGAGTGCTCAACGATAAAATATCACCGCTGGTGACTACCTCCCGCGCCAAAGCAGGCCCAAGATTCCCGCAGGCCAAGCTGACAATAGTGTTGACCTTGGTGTAGGCGTTAATAATATCCTCGCGCGCAACAATGATTCCTGTGCGCACGCCGGGCAAGCCAAGCTTCGAGAGGCTGAGAACCAAGATCGTGTTGCTGTTCCAGTGCGCTTTGGCGTCATTAAATATAATGCTGGGGAATGGCAAGCCGTAGGCGCCATCAATAATAAAAGGGATATCCTGCTCGACAGCAATACTGTCCAAATGCGCTATTTCCGCGTCGGTGAGCACATTACCGGTGGGATTAGTCGGCCGAGAGACACAGAGCGCGGCAGTCCGCGCATTTATAGCCAAGCGCGAAAAATCGACGTGATATTTGAACAGATTGTCGTCCAATAACTCGATTTCAGGGCGAGTGGCAGTAAACAGATTGTCGCTCAAGCCGATATCGCGATAGCCAATATATTCGGGGGCAAGTGGCAGATGAATGGCTCGCTCGGTGCCATCTGCCATCTCACCGGCAAACATATTGTAAAGGACGAAAAAGGCCGATTGACTGCCATTGGACACGGCAATATTGCGCGCGGTTAATGGCCAGCCGAACTGACGCTGCAATAGAGCCGCAATCTCTTCAAGAAAGGCTTTATCGCCCTGCGGTGACTGGTATACCCCCATCAGGCTGTGCAGCTGCCGAGGATCCGCAAGCACGCTTTCCAGCCGGGCTTTGAATACTTGCTCTACCTCGGGAATACGCCCTGGATTGCCGCCGCCCATAAAAATCATATCGGGATTCTCATTGAGCGCCGAGCCCAAGTCCTCCATCAGCTCAACAATGCCGGATGTGCCCGAAAATTTTTCGCCAAACTTTGATAACTTCACGCGCACCCTCTCCTTTTACTTGTTTACTCTACTTTACTGACTCATCAATTAACGGCCCTGGACACCCTGCATCTAGGCCATATAACGAAAAGTGAAATTAACACGCGCAGCTGTTGCGCACTTGTCCTTTGCCACACGGTGCTGCCAATAAGCCTGAATACCGGCGCCCATCACCAATAGCGAGCCGTGGGGCAACACAATGGATAACTGCTGCTGAGTCTCTGTGTGACGCATCTGAAAAACCCGCTCTTCACCGACAGAGAGTGAGGCAATCACTGGCTCAGGGCCCAGCTCTGCCTCGTCGTCAGCATGCCAATCAACGCTGTCCGCGCCACTGCGATAATGGTTCACCAGCGCGCGGTTAAACGGCATGCCAGTGTCCCGTTCAATAGTGCCGCGCACAGTATCAAGCCAATCAGGAAACGCCAGCGCGGCGAGACGAATATTGGAATAGGTATAACTGGTACCCACCTCGCCATACCATTGCTGGAGGCGCGGCAGCGGAATTGCCTTGCCTGCAATGTGAATAGTGTCTTGACGCCAGGGCACATTGTCGATCGCCTGAGACAGCAAGCTATCAGCATCCGCAGAGCTCAGCCAGTTCGGCCAAAAGCGAATCTCCCCTTGACGTCCCTCGCAGAGAGGCAAAGCAAAGGTCTGTTCCTCAAAAAGCCCCATTAACAAGGACCGTAGACGCGCGGCTCTAACTCTAGGGCGATGGCGAAGCGCCCCGCTACCGCAGTAGAGATCTCGTCTGCCAGCGCTAATAACTGCTGGCCCGTACCGCCCCCGAAATTGACCAAGACCAATGCCTGCTGGGAATGAACACCCACAGCGCCGCGTATTGCGCCCTTAAATCCGCACTGATCAATTAACCAAGCGGCGGGTATTTTTACCTGCGAAAGCGCCTGCGCAAAGTGCGGCATGTCTGGATAGCGCAGCAACAGATCCGCCGCGCGCGCGGCGCTGACGACAGGATTTTTAAAGAAACTGCCTGCATTTGGCAGATTTAAAGGATCGGGCAGCTTGTCGCGGCGAATAGCCATCACGAGTTCGCTGACATCGATCGCTGTTAAATTGGGATAGTTTGCGTGCCCTTCAGCTGCGCTGCGCAGGGCGGGATAGCTCAGATTCACCTGCGGCTCGGTGGTTAGGCTCAGGGTAACATCGAGAATAATATACTGGTCGCGACACTGGGTTTTAAATAGGCTGTCGCGATAACCAAACTGGCACTGGGCTTTCGTGAAGGTTACAACCTTGCCCGTGGCCACTTCCATAGCCCGCAAAGAGTGAAAAAGATCTGCCAACTCAACCCCGTAGGCGCCAATATTCTGAATAGGTGCTGCGCCCATGTTGCCGGGGATTAACGAGAGGTTCTCCATGCCAAACCAACCCTTCTGCAGGGTCGTTATCACGGTGCGGTGCCAGTTTTCGCCTGCCGCGAAGGTCACCTGTACC
The DNA here is from genome assembly GCA_001438605.1 of SAR92 bacterium BACL16 MAG-120619-bin48. Classification (GTDB taxonomy): domain Bacteria; phylum Pseudomonadota; class Gammaproteobacteria; order Pseudomonadales; family Porticoccaceae; genus HTCC2207. Next base: position 2,891 of record LIDE01000030.1, read on the forward strand.
GCAGCGCCCTCAATGGCATAGGACATGCCAAGCAAGTTGAGCTGAATAACTAATCCAGCAATATCCCCAGAGAGCACAACATTACTGCCACCGCCCAGCGGCGTGACGTTCAGCTGCCCTTTTTTCGCAAAGTTTAAGGCCTCGCCGAGATCCTCGAGACTGCCTACAGCGCAGAAAAACTCGGCCTGCGCAGGCAGGGACAGCGAGTTATAGGGCTGCAGCGGGACATTTTTTTCGATAGTCAGAGTCAATGGCATGCCACCAAGCCGTGTTGCTGGCAAATATGCGCTAACAACCCTGCTGAGGCATCTTCAACAAGGTTAAACACCTGCTCAAAACCTGCGTCACCGCCGTAATAGGGATCTGGCACTTCACTTAGCGTCCGCTGGGTTGAAAAATCGAGAAACAATCCGAGAAACCCTTGAAAACTCGCGGGGCGCATCGCCTCGAGGTCGCGTAAATTAGCACGATCCATGGCGACCACGTAGTCGTAACTATCGAAGTCTGCCGGTGTGACCAGTCGCGCGCGCAGATGGCTGAGATCATAACCCTTCGTCAGAGCAACCTGCGTCGTGCGTTTGTCCGGCGCGTGACCGATATGCCAGTCGCCCGTTCCCGCCGAGTCGACGTCAATCGCGCTGGCCAGACCGGCGCGGTGAACCAGCGTCTCAAACACGCCGTGCGCCGTTGGTGAGCGACAGATATTGCCGAGACAGACAAACAGAACAGCGGTCTTTTTCTTCATTGATTGAACCTTGAAACATCTAATGCAATTTAGAGGTAAATTATTTAACTAATTGTTTTTATGTGTTTTATTGGTTTTTTATAAAATCTATAACCGCCTGAAGATCACTTTCCGTATCTACTCCGCCAGGGACCGGCTCAAGTGCTTCTGCCACATGAATGGCTACGTTATTCCACATAAAGCGCAGTTGCTCGAGCTTTTCAATCGCCTCCAGCGGCGCAACCGGCCAGCGAACAAAGTGGTTGAGCTGCGCGGTGCGGTAGGCGTAAATGCCAATATGGCGGCAAAATACAGTGTCAGCGGGAAGCTCTGTGAGAGAAAGAGCGAAATTATCACGGTCCCACGGTATCGGTGCGCGGCTGAAATAGAGTGCCAGCTGCTGCTGATTGGCAACCAACTTGACCACATTGGGGTTGTGCAAATCTTCTGCGCGGGTAATTCTCTCAAATAGCGTCGCCACACCCGCTTCGGGACTGTTCGCCAGATTATCTGCGACCTGGTTAATCACCGCTGGCGGAATTAGAGGCTCATCACCCTGAACATTGACGACAATGTGATCAGCGCTCAAAGCCAGCTTGGAAGCCACCTCTTGCAGCCTATCGGTGCCGGAGACATGGTCGGCTTTGGTCATACAGACCTCACCACCAAACTCGCGCACGACCGCTTCAATACGCGGATCATCCGTCGCCACCACCACCCTGCTGGCGCGACTTTTACAGGCCTGCTCCCACACCCGCTGAATCATTGTCTTGCCAACGATATCGCGCAGCGGCTTGGCCGGTAGTCGTGTTGACGCGTAGCGCGCCGGAATAATTGCAATAAAGTCCATAAGGCTGCTTAGGCTCGCTGTGATGCGGCGAGTTGCAATGTCTGCAGCTCGGCCACTAATTTATCGATAAAGGCGGTCTCAACTTGCGCCTCGATGTCTAGTATCCAGACATTCTCTGGCATCAAGCCAGCACCACCGCGGGAAAACTTAATCGCGTCTTTCGCAGTGATCAGCACAGGGAAATCGTCGTCAAACATAAAGTTGCTGGTACCAAGGGGTTGATGATCGTCATAGGCGTGCAAAGTAACAGTTAGGTCAAGAGCGCTCAAGGTATCGGCAAAGCGCTGTGGATTGCCAATTGCCGCGACCGCATGCACGTGCCGCTCTGCCCCAGCGAACTGATCAATCCACGCCTCAATGCTATAAATCAGACCACTGCACAACTGCCGGACATGGCAGGGGGCAATCACCATGCTGTGGCCCGCATCATCGCCCAATACCGCTAAACTAGGGTGTTCCAATGCACCGTTTACCAACACAAAATCAGTCTCATTTAGCCGCTGCACACCTTCGCGCAATGGCCCAGCAGGCAGCCGATAACCATTGCCCAGCCCACGCTGCCCATCAATGACGATCAGCTCAATTTCGCGATGCATGGCATAGTGCTGTAAACCATCGTCACTCAACACCACATCACAATTAAAATTGCTCAACAGATGGGTCACCGCGAGACTGCGATTGGCACAGACCACCACAGGACAGCCAGTCAAACTGGCAATCAGTAGAGGCTCATCGCCACACAAACTTGCGGGGGTATCGGACGCCACTTCAAGAGGAAAGCTGCCTGCTTGGCCGCCATATCCGCGGCTGACAACGCCGGGCACGAACCCCTGCGTGCGCAGACAATTGACCAGCGCCACAATTAAGGGGGTTTTACCGCTGCCACCGACGGTGATATTACCAACCACCACCACGGGCGCACGGTACGGACGCCCCTGGTATTTTCGCTGCAGAAAGTACCGACGCACCGCCGCAACTATTGAAAACACACAGGAGAGAACAAGAAGCGGCAACAACCAGCGACTTTTTGTCTGCCATATTCGTGTCATTGTCTGCTCGAAAGTCACGCTGTAGCGACCTAGGTTTCACTAAACTGATTGCGATGCAACTGAGCGTAACGACCGTCCATCGCCAGCAGCTCGTGATGACTGCCCTGCTCGACAATACAGCCATTCTCCATCACTAGAATTCGGCTGGCCTTTTCAATGGTGCTGAGGCGGTGAGCGATCACAAATGTGGTTCGGTTTTTCATCAGCACCTCTAATGCCGCCTGAATATGGCGCTCAGAATCGGTATCTAGGGCCGACGTGGCTTCGTCGAGAATCAATATCGGAGCATTCTTTAGCACAGCCCGCGCTATCGCAATGCGCTGCCGCTGGCCACCGGAAAGCATCACGCCATCATCGCCGACTGGGGTGTCATAACCCTCTGCCAACTGCTCAATAAACTCGTGGGCATGGGCGACCTTGGCCGCTGCTTGGACTTCCTCGAGAGTACAGGCAGATAGCTCGCCGTAGGCAATATTGCTGCGCACGGTGCCATTAAATAAGGTGACATTTTGACTGACCTGGGCGATATGGCTGCGCAGATTTTCCAGAGTGAAGTCATTGACGTCGACACCATCGAGTAAAATCTTACCTTCGCTGTGATTATAGAAACGCGGAATTAAACTCACCAGCGTAGTCTTGCCGCTGCCCGAAGATCCTACCAGCGCCACGGTCTCCCCAGGATTGACGGTGAAATTAATATTGGTCAACACCGGTCGCTCACTGGACTCATAGTGAAAATTGATATTCTCGAAATCAAAGTGCCCCCGCACGGACGGCAAAGCAACGCTGCCCGTATCTTTCTCCTGCTCGGCATCCAAAATCTCAAAGATCGACGCAGCGGCGGCAATGCCTTTTTGAATATCGCTGTTGATCTCGGTCAACTGGCGAATCGGCTTGACCAACATGCCAGACGCCACCAAAAAGGTGATAAAGCTTCCAGTGCTCATGGTTTCAAGAATCGAAGGGCTCAGCATAAAACCGGTGATAGCGGCAAAGGCGATGGACACCAACATCATGACCAGCGGGTTGCTGATACCCTCTGTCAGGGCCATCTTCATATTCTGTCTGCGGTTGCTGTGACTCGCCAATTCCATGCGCGCGCGCTCGTTGGCCAACCCGCCAAACATGCGCACCTCTTGATAGCCATTGACCACCTCTTGAGTCACGTGAGCGACATCCCCCATGGCGGACTGGATACGCGTGCTAATTAGGCGGAACCGCTTGCTCACCGTGGACACCAAAAACCCAATAATTGGCATCACAGCGATAAAAAACAGCGTGAGCTTCCAGTTCACATAGACCAGATAGCCAAGCAACCCAAGAACCAAACTGCCCTGCTGCAACAAGGTTTTAAGCGCCTTGGTACATGCCTGAGTGACCTGCTGCACGTTGAATGTAACCGTCGACACAAGGCGTCCTGACATCGCTTGGTCAAAGAAGTTAAACGGTAAAAATAGATACTTATCGAGGATGTCGAGGCGCAGGGCGTGCACGAGGTAATTTGACACATAGGCCAGCCCGTAACTGCCAATTAAATAGCCAATGCCACGCATAAAACTGACCGCGATTAAGAAAATGGGGATCACCAGCCACGCGCGCTCAACCATGAGATCGCCCATAAAAGTAGACGCCAGTGCCGCCGTAATACCAGTTTTAGGCAAACTCATCGCAGCGTTATCACCAGCGCCAGAACCGGTTAGATTACCAACCGTATCGGTGATAAAACCCAGCAAATCAACAAAGGCAACTTCCGCCATCGAGTGCAAAACCAAACCCAAAATACTGACGAGAAACGCAGCCCAATAACGACGGACATATTTTAGAAGTCGCAGATAAGTTGCTACACCACTGATCGCGGGTTTAAGGGTTGGCATGTTATGGCTCATTTGGCTGTTGAGTCGCTATTTGCAACTGATTAAATCCTAACTTTCCCGCTGCATCCATCGCCGTGACAACCGCTTGATGAGATGACTCAGCGTCCGCTGTAATAACCACAGGTAAATCCCTGTTGCCCGCCGACGCATCCTTGAGCGCCGCCATAATCGTTTTAATATCCCGATTAATCAAGCTTTGCCCATTTAGTGCGTAATTACCCTCTTTGTCGATCGTCAGCTCTAGGCTCTCCGGCTCTGCATCAACCGTTTCTCCGCCGGCTTCAGGCAGAGAGATAAGCAACCGCGTCTCTTGGGTAAACGTCGTGGTCACCATAAAAAAGATCAGCAGCAAAAAAACCACGTCAATTAGCGGCGTGAGATTAATGCCTGAATCAGGCTTGCGGCTGCTACGAAACTTCACAGCGGCTGCTCGGCTTGCGTATTAATCACAGTACGTCTAATCACAGTACGGTTAAGTAACGCGGGTAGCAGCTGCATTGTCTTAGGACTGACGCATCGAGTCGCTGTGCATTGCATCGACAAGCTTCGTCGCCTGCCCCTCTAGCTCAACCACAAGTGACTCAACTCGGCGCTCGAAGTAACGATGGGAAATCATGGCGGGGATCGCGATAGTCAGGCCCGCAGCAGTGGTAATGAGTGCTTGTGAGATACCTCCCGCGAGCTGAGCGGCATTCCCCGTTCCATAGAGCACAATATCGGCAAACACTTGAATCATGCCAAATACGGTACCCAACAGACCAATCAGCGGCGCCATATTGGCTATGGTGCTAAGAATCGCGATAAAGCGCTCGAGTTGATGCACCACTTGACCGGCGGCCTCTTCGATACTGTCCTTCATAATATCGCGGCCGTGGCCTGAATTACTGATGCCCGCCGCCAGAATATAGCCCAGCGGAGAGGAGTCGCGCAGCTCTTTTAACCGCTCGCCGGATAGCTCTTTGTTGCGTAGCTGCTGCCAAACTCTAGCCAGCAATCCGCTCGGTATAATCCTGTCAGCGTTGAGTGTAATAAACCGCTCTATGGATATGGCCACCACCACGATCGAGCAAATCAGAAGTGGCCACATCAGCCAGCCACCAGACAGAAAAATTTGATACACAGAGTATTCCAACGAGTCCATTAACCTGCGCCTAACCTTAGCACAAACATCGGCGCGGCAAAATCTGAAAATGCGCCCCTAACGCCACCATCGGCGATGCTCTCGGGCGGTTTCGACAGACAGTTCACCCGCCGCCGACCAGGTAAATACAACCGCACCCTGCTCCGCCGTGCGCCATAAAGTTGTGCCTGCCGTACGATAGCGGTCAACCACGGTAGCATGGGGATGGCCAAACTGATGTTTATAGCCAGCCGAAAACACCACGTGCTCTGGTGCCAACCGATGAACAAACCCCGCCGTCGATGACGTTTTACTGCCATGGTGCGGTGCCACAAGAAGGTCGATAGGCGCGCTGCTCAGACCGTCGTGGGTGGCAAGCAGTATTTCGCCCCGCCGCTCAATATCGCCAGGCAACAACACCGTCACATCGCGCCAGCGAATCTGCACTACACAAGAACTATTATTGCCCGACTCGATCTCCACTGTTGCTTTATCAGGAGGGCTTAATATCGAAAACTCAACGGCATCCCAACGCCAGGATTGGCCGCTGCGGCAATGCCTTACCAGCGAATCATCAACAACTTCCGGCGCGAAATTAACCGCCGGTCCCGTCATCAGCTGACGACTGGCAATCGACTGTTGCAGAGACGCAAATCCCCCTGCATGATCGCCATCCTCGTGGCTCACAATGGTCGCATCAATCTTCGCTCGCCCCCTCGACCAGAGGTATGGTGCAATAATGCCATCCCCCGCACTAAAACGATCGCTGAACTCACTGCCCGTGTCGCCAACCGCACTGTGGTTGGGTGTTTCCTCCACTACCGCAAGCCCCTGCCCCACATCGAGCACAACGACACGCAGCGGCGGCTCTGGGGCGGCAAAGGCCGCCTGTAACCCCAACGGCAACAGCCCAAGCCAGCGAAGTGGAACGCCTTTTGGCAAAAGCAGCATAATTACCGCAAAAAGAACCGCGGCCAGCGTCGCTATAGATGTGCCCAGTGGCAGCGACACAAACCCACTATCCGCTGGAAAAAAACCAAGCACCCGCCACAACTGATCTACCGACCACTCGGCAACGCGCCACGCCGCGCCCGCCCAATCGCTGGATACCAACAACAGCAGACAACCTAGCAGCGCCAGCGGCACCGTAATAAAGGATACCCATGGGACAGCAAAAATATTCACCACAGGAGACAACCACGACAGCTTGCCAATAAAAACCAAAAGCGGCACCGACATACCCACCAGCAACGCAAATTGTGCTGTCAGCCCCCGCTTCCACTGAAACCAACTATCTGCAGAGCGCCACGGGCTAAACCAAGCCACAAGAATCCCAACGGCTGAAAATGACAGCCAAAACCCTGCGCTGAGAGCGGCAAGGGGCTGACTCAGCGCAATCAGCAACAGCGCCCACAAAAAACACGCCACCGGCGCCAATTTGCGATAGGCCAAACGAGCAACCACGACCACAGTTACAGCGATCAATGCGCGCTGCGTCGGCAGAGAAAAGCCCGCCAATAAACTGTAACCCGCCGCCGCACACCAGCCTATTAGCGGCGCCAAGGACGACAGATCAGGAGAGCGATAGAGTCCTAGCCCAAAACGACCGCCGAGATGCCAAAGCACCAGCAGCAGCCGCACTAGAAGCTTTCCCAAAAGCGCTCCCACCACAGCGATTAACCCAACGTGCAGACCTGAAATAACCAGTAGGTGCACAATCCCCATCCGCGCCAAGTCCTGCCACCAGTCACCGAGCTGCTGTTTGTCACCAATGGTCAGCGCCAATAACACCGCCTGCCCTCGCTCAGACAGCTGGCTCTTTGTAAGCGTATTGCGCACCAACTCGCGCAGTTCATGGGGCATCGCTTCAAGGCGAGTGAAGAATGGACCGTTTTGCGGCAACTGCTCGGCGACATAACCCTCGCGAATGTACCCAGTAGCACTGTATCCCTCGTGCACCAACCAGCGCTGATAGTCGAACCCCGCAGGATTGACAAACCCGCGAGGCCTTCGCAACCGCGCCACAAAGCGCCACTGCTGCCCTGCGTGGAGCTCAGCGCTGCCATACCAGCTGAGCAAAAGTTTTGATGGTGGGCCAAGCACCCGAGAATCAGCAATTAAATGCGCCAACAAAGGCCGAAAGCTAAATCGACTGCGACGACTGTCACGGTCAACCAAGCTGACAATTGTTCCAGTGAGGAGAACCTCTTCACCGTCCAAAGCCTCGGGAAGCAAGCTCTGCGACGTCTGATGGGCGCACATGACACCCCAAGTGATGCCAGCCATTGCCCACAGAACTGCGCGCAGCTGCACCACCCGCCAGAGCGGCAGCAAACAGACCAAGAGCGACAGGCAGATCACCGTTTTCGGCAAGCTGGGCCACCAAGTCACCGAAAAAACGCCAATAGAGAATACCAACAAATTGATCACGGACAATCCTTGGTTGCAGATATGAGGTAGACTGGCAGGGTTATCCAGCGCGGGGCTCACTGTAGCCGTGTGGCACTGAAAAAGAGTGTAACCGCGCCACAACATTGACTGACTTTAGGCGCTTATGAAGCATTTGCTGATCGTTTACCACACGCAAAGCGGCAACACAGGAAAAATGGCCGAGGCTGTTGCTGCTGGGGCCGCACTCGAGAGTGACGTAGAAACGCGAACGCTGCGGGCGTTTGACGCTGGACTGGATGACTTACTCTGGGCCGATGGCCTGCTGTTTGGCACACCAGAGAACTTTGGCTATATGAGCGGCGCCTTAAAAGACTTTTTCGATCGCACCTTTTACCCCGCAGAACCCCATCAGCTCAATCTGCCCTATGCACTGTTTATTAGCGCAGGAAGCGATGGCACGGGCGCTGTGAGAGAAATCGACCGAATCGCGCTGGGCTATCCTCTGCGCAAAGTCGCCGCGCCACTCATCCTACACGGCGAAATCCATCAGCCACAGCTTGAGAGTTGTCGAGAATTTGGCCACTCCATGGCCGCAGGTCTATCACTTGGAATTTTTTAACCCATGAGCAGAGCATTAGTACTCACCGGCGGTGGCGCGCGCGCCGCCTATCAAGTAGGCGTATTAAAAGGCATCGCAACTATACTGCCGCGTTCCGTTTACAACCCCTTTCCGATTATCTGCGGCACATCCGCGGGAGCGATCAACGCACTCTCGATTGCTGGACGAGCAGGCCCGTTTAGACTGCGCACAAGTAAATTAGAGCGCATTTGGAACGAGTTAACCCCCTCAGATGTCTACCGCACAGACTTTGCCGGCGTGGTCAAAAACACCTTCCATGTCCTCGCCTCATTTGTCCACAGCGGCTATGGTATCGGCAAGCCGATATCACTGCTCGACAACAGTCCTTTACGCAAAATGATGGAAAACTACGTCAAGTTCGATTATCTGGAAACAGCCATAAAGAATGGTGAACTTGACGCCATAGCAATCACCGCCATGAGCTACGCCTCGGGGCAATCTGTGACATTTTTCCAATCCCACGAGCAAATTTCCCCGTGGTCACGGTCCCGTCGAAGAGGCGAAAAGATTGATCTAACCATCGAGCACTTAATGGCCTCAACCGCCATTCCCGGGCTATTTCCAGCCGTCAAAATTAACGACGACTACTTCGGCGATGGCGCCGTGCGACAACTTAAACCGATTAGCCCTGCTCTGCATATGCAGGCTAAAAAGCTACTGATTATTGGTGTCAGCGACAACGCCACACGCCCGCAGCGCAATGCCAAAATGGACCACTCGCCATCCACTGCGCAAATTGTAGGGCATATGTTTAACAGCGCCTTTATCGATGCCGTGGAAAGCGACTTAGAGACCCTGACAAGCATTAATCGTCTCGCTGCTGCGCTACCGCAATCGCTACGTGAAAAAAACCATGTCACCGATCTAAATGCCGTCGATGTGCTATCAATCTCTCCGACAGAATCTATCGACAAAATCGCCCAAGAGCATTTGCATTCACTCCCTCGCTCGCTGCGGTTATTTTTACGTTTAACCGGCGCAACGACACAGGGAGGCGGATCGAGCGCCGCAAGCTTTTTGTTGTTCGAACCAGGCTTTTGCCAAACATTAATCGACCTAGGAATGCGCGATGCACTCGCCAAAACGAAGGAGATTAAAGCGTTCTTTGATATGCCGACACTCGACAACTAGCGTTTATGTGCTTTAAAGAGCCGATCAACGCAGGAGAGAAAAGCTAGAGGCAACAAATAGCTTTCAAGGATTAACGGGAGACGAAAAAAAGACCAAAAAAAAGCGCAAAACTTCTGTTTTGCGCTTTTTATATTGGAGCGGGAAACGAGGTTCGAACTCGCGACCCCAACCTTGGCAAGGTTGTGCTCTACCACTGAGCTATTCCCGCATACAATCGTTATTAACGATACTTAAACTACTAAAATTGGCGTCCCGTAGGGGAGTCGAACCCCTGTTACCGCCGTGAAAGGGCGGTGTCCTAGGCCTCTAGACGAACGGGACGTAGGGTGTAACTTAGGCTAGTCGTAGCATCAAGGCATAGTAACCGCTAACCTATGATGCTTAATTCTAGTCATATGCGATAAATCTGCGTTATGACCAAAAAAATCCTTCTAACTTCTTGCTGTTCTTTCACAAAAGCAAGGCGCGCATTATAAACACAGAGGAATCAGATACAAGATATTTTCAATAAAAAAAGAGGAAGTTTTACCCTCCTCTTTCTCTCTCTTTATTTTAGCCTTTTATATCGACCGAAGTTCGGATTGATTTATAAGCTTTCTGAAGAGCCTTCGTATCGCCTTTACCGTATTTTCTCATCAAGTCTTGAAGAGTCTTTGTGAGTCTCCTAAAGTCCTTCAGAACCTTCTTAGCACCGATAACCCGCGTCCTGCCTATCTTTCCCGCTGAAGAACCTATTCGCGGCTTGTTTGGCGCTCCTTTACGAATAAGATTACCATCCCGCTTCCAATCTAAAGCAATCGATCCGCTATATCCTAAAGCCCATTTTGCAAGATGTTCCTCTCTTGTTGAGTTCATCTTTCTTGGCGCAAATTTTACCTTTAGAAGTCCTTGTGCTTGTTGCCGAGTTTGCCTTATTCGATACAAACCACCTTCAAGGCTCTGAAGGTCTTTCAAATCACCCTGCTTCGCATATTCAGACGTTAAACCAACCGCAACGGCTTTCATCTCTGCTTTTGCCTCGCTCAATGTTCTTCCAGAGTGAATGAGCTTTAACATCTGGTATTTGCGCTCTCGTTTGATGCTCATTTGAAAAGAATGGTTTCTTGAGCTTTAATGAAGACGTTTATCTTTTCGTATTTATCCACGGTTGGCATGAGTCATCCTCCGCATCATCTCGACTCTGTGGTCTTCAATGAAGGCATTTGTAAGCTTCTCTGAGTCTGCTGCTTTCATCCTTCGGTTATGTGTAAACATTCTTCCTCCATCGCTCCGAACAGAATTAAATTGGTGGTCTTTCTTGGCTGAATTGCCTCCATAGCTTTTGCTATAAACCATGAAGTTTTCCGCGCTTGTGTCTTTGTATTGAGTTGCTTTACAAAATTGCAGATAGTCATCAACAAAGTCATCATTGTGAAAGTGGTCTTTCTGCTTTTTGTAAGCCTTTTGGCATATCTCGCGAGCTTCTTTATTGAGTGTTTCTATTTTCATTTATATTCCTCCTGGCATTTTTCGTTTGAAAAAGCCTCTTTGCTAACTGCATTTGCGATAATTCCCTGCTTCAGCCATTCAATGGCTTGGCTTCGCATTAACAGATATAAGTGGTAGTGGTCGGGTGTTGGGAAAGTTGCGCGAATGCAGCTACAAGCCTCATCTTTGCAGTATTTTTTAGAGCCACAGAAATCAGGACAATCCTCAAATCCTGTTGCAGCTAAGTAAATGAGTTGGTCTTCGCTCATCTCGCCTTCAGTATTATTAAGCCAAGCTTCGGCTTGTTTCATATCTTCATTTAGATCAATCATTGAGCGACCCCGCTGAGATTTGAGAGTCGAAAAAACTTCTTGGTTATATATAAAAGATTCTTAAAGACGATAATTTTTTTCATAAAAAATTTATTCATTGCGATAAAACCACACGCTTCTCTTCTTGGCATCCACACGAACAATATTTAGTGTGGTTTTGACTAAAACCGCTTTTGTCATCCATTGCTTTGACGGCTCTTGTCATTCCATGAAGCCAGTCATAAGAGATAAAAGTTTTCCTTTTAATCATGAAAGACTTTGGCCTGCTCATTAAAAAATCTTGTTCAGGTTTAGAAAGCCTTTTATGTGCTTTTTGCTTTCGTTTAATGTTCGTAAAGCACCAAGCTTTTTTGAGAGTGACTTTTGCCTTAAAAATAAAGCCTGGCTCTTTTGTTTGTTGGTAATAAGCAAACAGATTCCTTTCGCCTTCTTTTGCACCAATCCGCTCTTGTTTCGGAAGCTTGTCCATATCGCTCTTAGTTGTGAAAGTTAAATCAAAAGCTTCTACCAACGGTTTAAGCATTCGATTTGGTTCGGTCAATGCATCATTACCAACGCTTTTAGATAGCTCCTCTTGCAATGCTCGAAGGTTGCTGCGATTGAGCCTTAAACCTTTAAGATTTAGCGTATCAAAGTCTCCATATATAGGCGTGCTTTCAGGGTCAGAATACCAATGAGCAAAAGAGAAAAATGATTCAGAATCAACAAGCTCTCCAAGTTCAAACCAGAGCGCGTCAAGTAATCTGCCTAAGAGCACGTTATATTGCCATTTGACTCTTAAATCCTCTTCTTGACGCTCTTGTTCGTCCATCGAAATCAGCCTGCAGAGCCGAATAGCATCATTAGAGTCGATACGCTTGCTTCTATTAACTAAGGCTTTCATCTCTTTATTGGAAATATTCTCCTCATCAAAGTCGATAAATCCTTCAGGAGCTGCTCTTTTGAAATTGCTGAGCACGCGTAAAACTTGTTCTCGCGAAGATTGGTTTCTATCAGCATATTCTTGCTCAGCTTCCTTTTTAAATTCTTTCCAATCGACTAAAACCGCATTTCCAGACTCAATCTCCTCCTCCGTAGAAACAATCTTTTGTACCAATGCTCTTCCATCCTCTAAAAGCTCTTCAAGCAGCCAGGGAACATTAGCCAAGTCCATATCATGTGCTTCTTTTGCTCTAACGTGCCAAGCATCCATTCGGCTCATTTCTGATTCATAAATGCCCTTTTCATTCTCAATAGCATTGAATGTTTTATGCTTAAACGCCGCATGTCTTGGATTGCTAATATAAACGGACGCTTTTCGAGTCATTCTCATTCGGCGAAGCATTTGCTTTATCTTTTGAGCTGAGAAGAATCCACCCGTTGAAAGCACGAAAACTTCATCAAAGTCATAACCTTTAACTAAATAATCCCAACCACAAGCCGCCCAAGAAGAGACTAAAAGGCAATCAAGCTCATCGTTCTTTATCCAGTCTGAAATAGTCTTATTGGGGTTGGTCTTTAATTCGGGGGCGCTCTTGCGAACCGTTTTAGAATCAAACGCTTTTATCTTCTTCCCTGGACAGTGCATCTCAAGCCATAAACCCAATGCAGAAAGAGTGCCTTCATCATCGCCATAGCTTGTAAATACTGCGACCCTCTGCCCCGCATTGATTGAATTAACTATCTTTTGAAGTGTTCTTCCGTAGTTATCTTCGATTGCGACTTTATAGTCTCTCAGATAACTTGCCGAGTTATAGTAGAGAGCCGAAGTCTCTGGAGCGAAGTTCGCTATGCGGCTTAAACCCCAAAGACAAAGTTCATCATCAATATCAGCATCCAGAATGATTGCGTTCTTGCTCTTATCGAGGATATTGAACAGCATGGTTGAGCTTGCAAGATGTTGAGTCGGGTCAGTCCATGCTCGAAAAACCTGAGAAGCTTCATCAATAATCACGATGTCAAACTCAGGAACAAAACCCATTTCTTCATATAGCTTTAACGACTGGTAACAAACAGCAAATTGTGGAGCTTCAGCGAATACTCTCTTTTTCTGACTCTCATGCTCTCCCATTGAATGGTAGTGGGCTATGCCTATCTCTTCAGCAATCTGCAAAGTCACCGCAATCAAAGGCGTAATAATAAGAACAGTTTTATTTGAAGCTTTTGCTTCCATCACAAGGTTGTAGATAACGCCTTTTGTTTTATTCGTCCCCATGCAAGAGCGAATCGCAACGGCTCTATAATTAAGCAAGTTACTCCAATCACGTTTATCTAAATCTATCTCTTCAAAGTTTTCGATTGAATTAAAATTGTTGTGCCTGAAACTCTCTGCTTCAAGCTTTAGAATTGAAAGCGCTTTCTTTCCCGATAACTTTGCCCAATCTTTTAGATTTTTTTCATCTCTATCACCCATCAAGGCAGGAGCGTTTAGCATCTCGTCAATCAACAGAGCACAGTTACCAGAACTAAAAAGAGCCTCCCTTCTAAATAATTCAGAGAATATCGGGTTTCTGATATTGGCAAGTTCTCCATTTTCGGCATCCTTTTCTAATTCAGAAACAAGGTATTGTCGATTCGTGTTGTAGAGTGTTTTCCACGCTTTTCCTGTCTTATCTAGTGCTGTAGTTATCTTCTTTAAAGACGTTTTAGTCTTCTTTCGAGCAGCCTCTTTAATCTCTCCGGGAATCTCATCCAAAGACAAGGCCACACCTTCGTAATATTTTAGGTGCGGCTCATTCTTCAGGAGATTTTCGGTCCCTAAAAAATGGCCACGCATTATGTAATGCCGTCTGGTTGGCTCATACATGGATAAATCGATGACAGAGGAAAAATCTGCGAGATGATGTTGAAGCTCTAAGCATGAATAAGCTTTGTCAGTTTCCACCCAAAGCCGTAAGCAGTATTTCTTTGAGCAATCTTTCTCTTCTCCGTTCTTTTTGTAGACTATACCCAACCCCGCAGAGCTTGAGAGTTGAGCAATGAAGCGACAATTCTTTAGAAAAGGAAGATCTTCCATAGCAACCGCAACTCTGTCATCAAGAGGTGAGCCTTGATTAAGCAGCTCAGTCTCATTGTCCAAGTCCAGTTGAAATTGCCTGGAAGAACAATCAATCCAGTTTGATTCTGTTAAGCCATAAGATAAGTCAGGATTCTGATTTACTGGGTTTCCTCTCATCAAGAAAGCATTGTCGCCATCTCTCTCAACTTCTTGAAGGAAGGAGAACAACTTTGGCAATGTGAGAAGGTCTTCGTCTTGCAATGGTTGCTTAACCGCAGTATTTACTTGGGCGAAAGCAAAGTTTGAAGACTCAATTCCATGATGAACTTCTTTTCGAGCTTTAATATGCTCTGGATTGGGCTGAACGATAGTCCAACCCATTATTCAATCTCCCAAAATGACTCATGCTTATCAATACGTTTCCACATTCTCATCAAAGCTTCAGCACGAACATAACTCAGCTTATTTTTAAGCAGTATTTCCCAATCTTCAAATCCGATTTCTTCGGGACAAGCGGCTAGGATTATCTTTTCAAGATATTGTCTGGCTTTAAGCGGTCGGTCTAACCTGTATTTGTGAATCAGGTTATAAATAGACTTTTCACAACGACTCCGCCTTCCAAACTCTTTTATAATCTCTGAGGGAGTAAGGAGTGCGTAAAGTTGAAGTAAGTCTATGTCCGTTAATTCATAGAGTTCATGGCTTTGCCGACTACTAGAGTCTTTTGGGTATTTTCCTGATTTCAATGGTCTTCCAAGAGGCTTTGCGAGGGGTTGTAAAATGTCACTAAGTGATTGATTTATAAGTATATTATACAGATATATTGCTTTTCTGTAAAGGGAAATTTTTGCGTTGGTATCGCAAAATGGTGGGTTGAGTAAAAATAGATTGCTGCTTTATTCCTGGCAAAAGAAAACCCGCCGAAGCGAGTGTCCCACAAAACTTCCTAAAACCCTGCAACAAAACCCCAAGTCTCAGATACGCCGAACCCACCCCGGGGGTACCCCCCTTTTGTCAGAAGGGACTCCTGCTATACCCTAGTATTACTAATACGCTTGAATGAATTTCTTCATTGGTAGTTCAGTTATCACGCCGATGATCAGCAGTCACAATTGATAGGTCCTGACAGCGACGGCTGATTCGAGGAATTTCCCTTCTTTATCATAAAAATTCTGGAGGCTGCGGCAGTGCAGCAACATCTGTGGGCTCATACTGAATAATCGCTCTAGCCCCTAATTCTGCCGCTAGCCTTTCAATGACTTTCATCAAACTAAAATTAGACCAGAGGCTAAATAATAACTTGCCTAAAAGTTAGCCCGCGCTTTTTCAACCAGGTTTCTAGCCCCCTGTTTTATAAAACCATGGTCTGAAGACATTAAAAAAAGCGTGACCCCTCGATTTCGCCAAAATTCGATGCTATCAATATTAGGGACAAAGATTCCGAGTTTTCTATTATTTGCCTGAGCAGCAGCGCAGATTTTTTCAGCCGCCTCAATAACGACCTTATCAGTTGCAGCCGTCGCGCCAAGAGCGATTGTCAAGTCCATCATGCCAACAAACAGGCAATCTATACCTTCTTGAGCCGATATCTCCTCAATGTGGTCCAAAGCAGCAAGATCTTCAATTTGAGCTATTACCGTAGTCTCTGACTGGTTAAGACTGATATTATCAGCAACGCTAGCTGCGCCATAACCCGCTGAGCGAGTAGAACCTGCATAGCCTCGCCCTGTCCTTCCATACCTAGCCGCAGTCGCACAGGCCAAGGCTTTTTCAGGCGAATCGACGTGAGGA
Organism: SAR92 bacterium BACL16 MAG-120619-bin48; assembly: GCA_001438605.1. GTDB lineage: Bacteria > Pseudomonadota > Gammaproteobacteria > Pseudomonadales > Porticoccaceae > HTCC2207. The sequence continues at coordinate 19,237 of LIDE01000030.1, forward strand.
ATAACAACACCCGTAGCGCCACAGTCAAGTGCGTTAAGTATTTGATCCGCCGATGAGGAGGCTACCCGAACCAACGCAGGCTTCTGCACTGCGCGAAAGGCCAACAAACAGCTGTCTATGTCGCGGCGATCGAACGGGGAGTGTTCGGCATCAAAACAAACAACGTCTAAGTCTGTACTTGCCAATACCTCTGCAACCATCATCGAGGGAGTTTTAATAAAAGTGCCAATGAGACATTCCCCTGAAAGCAACTTCTGGCGAAAATTATTGTGTGGATTAAAAGCGCTCATATTGATCATCTTTAGTAGTTAAAGTTAAGATTTGAGCCAACTATCGAGGGCTCTATTCACCTGTTCAGGCGCATCAAGAGTACTGAGGTGGCCTGCCTCTTCAATCACTTCCAGCGTGGCATGTTTGATTTCACCGGCCATGTCGCGATGTAACCTTTCATTGCACAGCGCATCATGCATGCCGCAAAGAATAAGCGCAGGACAGTCGATATCCTTTAACGTGCTCCAGCTATCAGGACGGCACTCTAACGCGCGCCATTGATTGATAAATCCATCGACGCCCGCGTCCAAGGCCATTTCCATGACTACAGGCTCGAGGCGTAATAGCTGTTTCGAATCGAATCCATATTTCGGTAGCAACTCTTGGCTAACTAAGGTCTTCACACTCTCGATGCCGCCTAGCGTAATACTGCTGATCTGCTGATGTCGAATGGCACCACGCCCTGGCAGTTCAGCGTACGGGTTGGTGCCAAGTAAAGCGAGCTTTCTAACGCGTTGAGGCGCCTGTCTCAATATTTCAAAAGCAATGATGCCACCCATTGAAAGCCCTGCTAACGCAAACTCTGCGGGCGCCTCGGCAAGGGTTTTAATCGCCATGGCTTGAATCGTATCACAACCTGAAAAATCAGCGACTATCACCTCTCTCTGCTGGGTGAAAAAAGAGATTTGATGCTGAAAAAGCTGCTCGTTACAAAGGGAACCCGGCAACAGTAATAAGGGTAATGCCACCAACTTCGCTCCTATTAACAAGATACAATCTAAACGCTAGTCCAACTGAGCAGTAGCACCATGTCTTACACTGCCGGCAAAAAGACGTTTCTCAGCAGGCAATTCAGGCTGTTCAATACGCTCCAAAAGCATCTCGACCGCAGCCTCCACCATTCGCTCTAGAGGTTGCAGGACCGTTGTTAAATCGTAGTTGAGCCAAGCAGCAGCATCGACGCCATCAAAGCCAACGACAGATATATCCTTAGGTATATTGGCCTTGTATTCAATGCGCAGTGTATCCAGACAACCAATGGCCATAATGTCATTGGTACAAACAAAGGCATCTGGATTGTGCATTGCCGAGTTCATCACTTCTCGCGTTAAGCTGCAGGCGCGTTGATAACTATAATCACCTTCCACCTCGACAATATCAACCGCCAAACCTTTAAGTTGCGCCACTGCACCCTGAGTTCTTGCTGTGCTTACTGGAGAATCCACTGGCCCGCTCATTACTACAAATGACTTGCGACCGCTGTTTAGCAGACCTTCAACTAACGAGCGCTCGCCCTCATAATGATCACAGCAAACAGACGATACCGTACTTTGAGGGTAGAGACGATTATAGAAAACTAAGGGAATGCCACGGTCTTCACAAGCACTTATCTGGACCTCAGTGAATTGAGCCGCGGCAATAATTCCATCAACTTGATATTGCCAGACCTTCTCTAAAACCTTGTCAACATCGCTCTCTTTATCAAGAGTAAATAAGAGTATATGAATATCTTTTTCAGCAAATTTACGATTTAACTGAGAAAGAACTTGCGGGTAATTAAGATTGGTTAGCTCGGTAATGAGTACACCGACAATGTTTGATCGGCCAGAAATTAATCCACGGGCAATGGCATTTGGCTGATAGCCTAAGGATTTGGCAGCACCGTCAACTTTCGCGCGCGTTTTGGCTGAGACACTGGCCCCTGCCTTAAAACAGCGTGACACTGCTGATTGAGAGACTCCAGCGACGCGAGCAACGTCATACGAGGTAGCTCGCTTACCTTCAAGGTTAATAGTTGTTGACTTAACGTCTCGCGTTTTATTTTTCATACCTCTAACTGGAAAGCTCCTATAGGCACTCAATTATAAGTTAACGTGCAATGCATTCGAAAATCTCGCAGCATACTAACACAGCCCCAACATTTTTGGTGGTGAGCAAGGTATCCACTCAAGCTGTTTAGTAGCTGTCTTTAAACCAACTTAGGCCACACTACACTGTCCGTTACTCGCAGTATGTTATCGCTTCTTAGTAAGGCCCAACAACGCCCTTTAAGATCATCGGCAAAACACATCGCTTCTTGCCAGGCGATAAACAAGTATTATCTTGTAAAAAGTTTGACTTTAATTTTGCATTCGAAGTACATTAGCATTCTACTCAAAAATATTCCCCTTGGGAACACTTAGATGAAGAATGCCGCGCCAAGTAACAACAGTATTATTACTAGTCTATTTGAATCACTGCAAGACCCTGAAAGAGCGCAGACTTTACTCTCTCAGCAGGTTGGAGAGCACTTCGCCTGGCATGGACCCAAGCCGTTTAAACCCTGTTTCAGTTCGAATGAATGGTGCTCGACGTTTTGGCTACCCTTTATTGATGCGTTTTTGGGGTTATCCCGAGAAACTCACATGCTGTTTGGCGGAATAAGCGAGGGCAAGGCTGACAAAAGTCCCGATGGGCAATCGTGGGTAGGCGCAACTGGCTATTATCATGGCGTTTTCTCAAAATCCTGGCTTGGGTTTGAACCGACTCATCAAGTGATCAAGCTAAGATGGGGTGAATTTTTCCGCATGGAAGAGGGAAAAATTATCGAGATGTATACTCTTTTCGACATCATTGACTTCCTCCAGCAAATCAATAAAAACCCCCTACCCCCCAGCCATGGCGTAGATTTTGTGTATCCTAGCCCGGCGGGCATCAACGGAGTTCTACTCGATGCGAGCGATCCGGCTAAAACAGCAGAGTCAATGAGACTGATACGTGCATTTCTATTTGAGGGGCTCAATAATTTTGACAAAGAAGATCTCACCAGCATGGGTGTAGCTGACTTTTTCCATGATAATGTTAACTGGTACGGCCCTGGCGGAATAGGCGCATGCCTCAGTCTTAGAGAGTTTCAAGACTACCACCAGCAGCATTGGCTAACAGCATTCCCAGATCGCAAAGTGCAGGACCTAGATAGTTTATTTGCCGAGGGTGATTTTGTCGGATCTTCAGGCTGGGCTGGCGTTACCTCACAGCATACAGGACAGTACCTTAGTGCTGAGGCTACAGGTAACAGGATCAACTTCAATGGAATGGATTTTTGGCTTCGACGCGGTGACAAGTTTGTCGAAAACTGGGTCTTTGTTGACATGATTGATCTCTTCGATCAATTTGGTATTGATTTACTGCAACAGGCAAGAGAGCTTTAGACGCTATGACCGATCATTCCTCCAATAAGCAGCTTATTCTCGATTACTTTGATGCGATAGAAAAATCTACTACGGAAGATATTTCCTATACGATCGATCAATTTATTGCTGACGATTACCACTGGTATGGGGTATACCCATTTGAGGAGCAAGAGAATGCCCAGGGTGTGGCTAAGGCCTTCTGGATACCCTTTCTTAGTGCCTGGTCGCCAGTCCGGCGCCGCCAGGACGTATTCATGGGCGGCACTAGCGAGATCGATGGCACCCAGTGGGTGACCAGTATGGGTCACTTCCAGGGTCTTTTTGACAATGATTGGCTGGGCATTCCAGCTACTGGCAAGCTGGCCTATTTACGGTATGCGGAATTTCACAATATAAAAGACGGCAAGATCGTTCGCAGTAGTTTTTTTTGTGACATTATTGGCGTCATGCACCAAGCCGGTATTGACCCGTTGCCTATGCAAACCGGCGCCTCTGTCATTGTTCCCGGGCCTAAAACCCATGACGGTATTCAGATTGCCAACCAACCCGAAAGTGAATCTCAAAAAACCATGGCGGTGCTCAACCAAATGATAGCTGATCTAGATGAGCTAAATCATTCAGGTGAAGGTCGCTATCCTCCTGAAATATTGGAGCGATCATGGCACTCTGATATGAGTTGGTATGGGCCTGCCGGTATTGGATCGACCTATACTATTCGTCGTTATCAGGAACAGCATTCCTACCCGTTTAGAGAAGGCCTAAAAGACAAAGTGTATAACGGTCATATTTGTCGCTATGCTGATGGCGACTACGCCTGCTTTTTTGGCTGGCCTAATTTGACCCATACGCCAACCGGTGGGTTTCTGGGTCTCCCGGGAAATGACTGCCGAGTCGATATGCGCGTCGTCGATGTTTACCGGCGCGATGGTGACAAACTCGCCGAGAACTGGGTCATTATTGATTTGCCCTGGTGGCTAAAGCAGCAAGGGGTAGATATTCTTGAGCGCTGTAAAAATATAACCTCTTAAACGCTGACTGCGAAGACTTTGGCTATGAGTATGAAAAGATCAAGACCCTCACAGGCTACGCTAACGGCCAACAATGACCTAAGTAAAACTGCCGAAACTCTGGCAGTCGTTGATGCCATGGTGGACGGTCTTAATGATCATGATATTGACACCATGGATAGATTTTTTAGTAAATCGTTTCGCTGGATAGGAAATGCTGGCTGCGGTTATAAAGTTGGTCTAAATGAATTTCAAGAAAATTGGCAGCGCCCATTTCAAGACGCTTTTTCCGATAAGGTCTGTGTCGACGAAGCAAGAGTAACCGAGGGTGAATGGTGCTCTGCTTTTGGTCGCCAAGAGGCGGTGCATTCTGGTGACTTTATGGGCATCCCGGCAACTCACAAAAAAATTGAAATTCGCTATATGGATTTTTGGAAAGTGGTTGATGGAAAAATTGTTGATAACTGGGTTATGGTTGATTTTCCATCGATATTACAGCAACTTGGAGTTGACCCATTCGGCGGCTATGGGTGGGAAAAGATGGATTCTCAAAGAGCTCCTATTCAAAATGGCGAAGAGTCCTAATCCTCCATAATTAAATATCAATATCCTGATCTGAAAATTCGCATCAAAGGCTTTCTAGGGAAGTCTTTTTGCTTTATTAAATTCTCGCATTCGCCCCAACACATCTATACCCAGTTGGTTATACACATCTAACAGGTCAATCAAAACCCAATTTTCTCGAATTAACCCTTTTTCACAGCGCCAAAAATCAAGACTGCGCATAGTAATTTTTTGGCCCGCTGGCGCAATACCCAACCAGCCATCGCCACTGATAGTCATGCGCATACCAGGCCATGCAGTAAATTCGACATAGTCACCATCAGAGAACATATTCGATGTCTCAGGTATGCCACCACGATCAGGGAGAGCGTTTAGAAAAGGAATTTGGTGCCAGTTATGAACACCTGAGAGGCCTCTGCCAGTGCCGATTCCAGAGGGCCCATACCAATTACACCTATGATGCCAATAATTGTCCAGAGCCATTGCATCCACGCCACCGTTGGAGAAGTTCAGTAGACCAGCGCACATATCATTAACCGTTGATTCTACAAATGTTGCCATCGAAACGGCTAAACCTAGACTGTTACGTTTTGTTATATTTATCATGTTGATTTCTCCTAATGTGCATAAAAACTCAGAAATTAAGCCCAGCGGCAAGTCATCCCTTTTGTTTTTATTGTAGTAATTAACAGGAATAATCACCTAAATGAATCCCATTTGTACTTCGAATGCAAATTAAAGTTAAACTATTTTTTAACGATAAAAGGCAAATTTGTGCGGTTAAACATATATTTCGTCACATTTTAATAACATGTGCCGTATAGTTACGGCTTTAGAAAGACACTCTATAAAACTATTTTGTGACTCCGGCATCAAAAATATCACCCTTGTAAACTGGTAACGGGATGTTCATGGCGATTATGAAAGCCTTTGCAGTCTATTTTATATTTATTAGTGTTTCGCACTTCGGTAATACAGTCGAAGCGGAGGAAACTAATACACGGCCACTTGAAATCGAAGCTCGCTTCATCTCTATGGAAAGGAATCGTCTGGCGAGCCCCTTAAAAGGTCTCTCGGCCCAAGTGGGGAAATTCAGTGTAGATGGGTTAATTCAATATGCCCTCTTGCTGCAACCCGAAAATGGAATGCCAGAATCCGGCTGGCCAGTGATAATTTTTAATCATGGATTTCATCCTGAGCCGTCTATGAGTGGTCGGCGCACCATAGACGGCATAAGTGACCGCCCGGGTGACTATTATCGCCAGATACCTCAGATACTTGCGCGCCAAGGGTTTTTAATCGTTGCGCCAGATTATCGGGGCCACAATGATTCCATAGGCACTGAGTTCACCCTGCAAGAAAACTCCTCTAACTGGTATGTCCGCGATGTACTGGGCATGCTAACTTCCCTTCAGGGTAATAGTCACGCCAATATGGAGCATTTATTTATGCTCGGCCACTCCATGGGGGCAGAAGTAACACTCCTCGCTGCTGCTGCCCTTGGCGGCAGGTTGAAAGGGGCTAGTATTTGGTCTGCCCATGTCCCTGCAGTTAATGCCAGCCAATTAGAGCAGATCTATAGCCCCATAAATATTCATCACGCAAAGGATGACCCAACAACGGTCTTTGAGGGATCTGTGGCCATCGCCAGCCAACTTGATCAATTAGGTAACACCAGCAAACTGTATTCATACTTGAGCGCGAACCATCTCTTTACGGGCGACAATTTACAATTGGCAATTACCCGAGATATCGAATTTTTCCGACATATTATGCTGACCCATGGGACGCGCCAAGAGTAGCTGAGCTTGGGTTCTGCGCTAACAATTAAAGTCTATAGGTCAACGTGAGCTTCTTTGAGCCCCCTCTCACGGCCGGAAATACGTCAGTTACTGGCTAAGAACATGACTAAATGACTCCCTAAATTTTTACGAACTAGACATGCGACTTATCGCATCTTGATTTTGCATTCGCAGTACATTACTATCGTGCCTCACTCATTTCAACTTACTGTTTGAATACACTTATGACCCCAATCTCTAATGTAGGCAGCCTCAAATCTTTTATTTTACGTCGCAGCGAGATCGTGCCTTGTAAGACCGCGTTCATCGATGCTCGAACGCCAGGAAGCGACCAGAAAGAAAATTATTGCCTCATTGGTGCAGGCGTAGCGGAAAACACAGAGCAAGTAGTGCACATAAGTACTCCACATGGCTTTGATGTCGGCGCAGCGCGTCAGCCAAAAGGCTGCAAAAACTCTCATCATAGTCACGATACAGAGGAGGTATTTATCGTTCATCAGGGGCAGTGGAAGTTTACCTGGGGCGAAGATGGTAGCGATGGTGAGACTGTACTATGCAGTGGTGATACAATCTCTATACCTACTCAAATGTTTCGAGGCTTTGAAAATGTGGGTGACGATAATGGGTTCCTGCTCAGTGTTTTAGGTCATCTTCCAGACGGCACCCCAGGTAGGGTCACCTGGGCGCCATATGTTTTCGAAGAGGCAAAACAGTATGGGTTAGTGTTACTGCAGGATGGGCGTCTTATCGATACGCATGCAGGCCAGCGTATTCCAGATGACCAACCGTTATATAGTCCTATCTCTGGTGAAGAACTAGAGGCTTTCAGAACATTAACACTGGAAGATATGACTAAGAATGTCTGTCGCAATGCTGAGCTTGTAACTCAGAATACTGGTGGCCTTAGCGATGGCCATGGCGCACAAGAATTTTCTGTTATTGGCGGCCAAACTGACTCTGAGCGCATGCCTGCAGGCAAGATTAGTCGGCCTCACAACTTTCAACTGCGACGATTGATGCTTGATCCCGGTGCGTCAATCGCTAAGCACAAGCGGCAGGAGCCCGAAGTTATATTTGTTCATCAAGGTAGCATTATGGTCGCCACGCACAAAGGCACCTTTACCCTCGGTACTGGTGATCTATTTACCTGCCCCGTTGGGCTACCTCGATCCTTTACTAATGAAGGCAGTGAAACTGCCGACATAATAGTAGTACGAGGCGGGGACTGCCCCAGTGCCGCAATCTTTATCTGAAAACGCGGTTTAGCGTTGGCAATAATTTTAGAGATTAATGACTATGGATAGAATGCAAAACCACTACGATAGCGCCCCTAGTAAAACGGACGCAAAAGCTTCCTCGATGGCAGGTTTTGACGATGAATTTACCGATATCGTTGACTATATCTTGCGAATTACGTACCGAATTTGGGAAGGTAAGCAAATAGGACTTTGTTACGATTATTATTCCAGTGACTGCCCGGTGTATACAATGGCCGGCATTACGATTGGCGCCGAAGAAGTTACCCAAAATACGCTAACCACGTTAGCGAGTTTTCCCGATAGAACCCTGGGAGGCGAAAATGTGATCTGGGGTGGTAACGACATTGACGGGTATCATACTTCCCACCTAATAAAAACGTCGATGACCAACCTCGGCGCCAGCGACATGGGCCCTTCATCCAATAAAAAGACGACCTTTTGGGTGATCGCACATTGTATCGTCAAGAATAATATAATTGTCGAAGAATGGTTGGTCCGGGATAATTATGCCCTTGCCGAACAGCTCGGCTTCGATGTTCATCAGGTCGCTATGGAAAAAGCGTCTGCACCTATACAGCAGCGGCTAAAGGATTGGAATGACTCTGAACTGCATCGAGTAGAAAAAAGCGTCACTCACGAACGTCAGCCATTTTCAGGGTCCAGTTCCAATGATCCCGAAGGCTTTATCGCTGCCTTACTGCAAAATGTCTGGAACGCTAGATTACTTGGTGATGCTTTCCAAAGCTACTCGGAAGACGCCTTATTACACTGCTCAAGAAACCAAGTATTGAAAGGCCATGAAAAAATTGCCGCCTTTTACGCTCAAATAATAGGCACTGTCACGCAATTAAAATTCTCTTACGATTATAGCTGCTCTATTCCAAACGCCAGCGGCGGCACTGATGTCGCTGTTCGCTGGACTATAGCGGGGAATCATGGCGGCCCTGGTCTCTATGGTGAGCCATCGGGAACGCCCCTGCTGATTTTAGGAGAGAGCCAATTTAGGATAATCGATGGCCTAATTACTGAGGAATGGACTATTTTTGATGAGCTGTCCATATTGGTTCAAATTTATCGCGCCAGGTTGAGCATCACGGGATAAACGTACCTACAAAAGAAGAAAAGATATGGAACTACAATCATTTGGTTTTATAAATTGGCTGGTGTTAGGAACCTATCTGTGCGCAAATATTGTTCTTGGATTTGTACTCAGTAAAAAAGTCACTACTGCAGATGACTTTTTTATCGGCCAGCGAAACATTCCCTGGTGGGCTATTGGTATTTCGGTTGTCGCCACCTATGTAAGCGCCCTATCCTTTCTTGGTGGACCTGCCTGGTCCTACACTGAGGGGCTGAGTGTTATTGCCATTCACCTCAATTATCCCATCGTTATCTTCATTGTTATTGCATTTTTCTTACCGTTTTTCTTCAATAGTGGCTGTGCTTCGATATACGAATATCTTGAAAAACGTTTTGGCCCCACGACGCGCAGTGTTATTTCTATTATTTTCCTGATATCCCAATGCCTGACTTCGGCAGCCATTCTCTATGCCACAGCACTAGTTCTTGAGTTTATTACAGGAATGCCCGTGGTTTACGCTATTGTCATCATCACCCTTATTGCGCTGGTTTACACCATCATGGGTGGATTGGCGGCAGTCATTTGGACAGACGTTATTCAGGCATTTATATTATTGCTCGGTGCGCTAATTATCACTGTTGCTTTAATCAATAACCTCAACCTACCCCTAGGGGAAACGCTGGAGCTATTAAAGTCTCAGGGTAAAACCAACCCCTTGAGTTTTAGTTTCGACGTAACCGAAGTCAGCACCTTATGGACAGGTGTCATTGCCATGACCCTATTTCATATAACCGTATATGGTGCCAACCAGATGATGGTGCAACGCACCCTGGCATCCAAGAACATCGGCGATGCCAAAAAATCTTTTTTAATGATGGGCTATTTTGCGATCTTTATATATTTCCTGTTTTTCCTACTTGGCATACTGTTTTACAGCTATTACGGTGCTCGCGAATTCGACAATGGCAATACAATCATTCTAGAATTTGCCTCCTCTCTGGCCATTCCTGGGCTTATGGGTATTATTGCTGCAGCAGTGATAGCAGCCTCCATGTCTAGTCTTGACTCCGCATTTAATTCTATGTCGACAGTAACCACCATCGATTTTTATCAGAAATATGCAAAACCCAACGCTAGTCCAGAACACTACCTTTTGGCGTCACGGCTATTCACTATTTTCTGGGCATTAGCCATCATCATTCCAGCCTTTATGTATACGAAAAGTAACGGCTCTGTTCTGGAGACTCTAAGTAAACTCGGGTCTTATTTTGTAGGTGCCAAACTGGCCATGTTTGGTCTAGGCTTTTTCTCCAAACACACCACTGAAAGAGGCCTATTAACCGGCGTAGTTGCTGGCTTTGGGGTGCTTTGGTGGGTCGCGACAAGTACCGATATCGCCTGGCCCTGGTACTGTGCAATCGGCGGTATTGTCAATATCAGCGTCTCGATTGCTGCCAGCCTAATTATTGATGGTCATCAAACTGAATACTCCAGATATAGTGTCGAGGGTCAGAAGCAATATTTTGCTGACAACAACCTTCCCGAAAAGGACGGCGGCTGGTATTTAGTACCCGGCCGAATCGATAAACAAACTTATTGGTTACTGCTGTTTTTTGTCGGCTCGATTGCCGGCTTATATTTATTTAACCAGTTGATTTAAGATAACAGCGGGCGCGCTGCCGCTTTAAAGGCGCTATGTAAGTGGTCGGAGTGGACGTATTTCCCGCCGACTAATAATGGCAATGCATCCACTTCTCCAGCCTGCAATGATCAGGTGCAGAATCGACTGGGGTTGATGCCTTTTCACATTCTGATTGAGGAATTATAGATGGGTAACATACTAACTAGCCACGTAGGCTCACTCCCTAGAACTCAAGAAGTCGTTGATTACATTTTTGCTAGAGAAAATGAGCAGCCATATGATGCGCAGCAATTCGACGACTGTATGACTTCCAGCGTTCTTGACACGGTAGAGAAACAAAAGCATGCAGGTATCGATATTGTTAGCGATGGTGAAACATCTAAAATATCCTATGCCACCTATGTGAAAGACCGATATACCGGATTTTCAGGTGATAGTCCTCGCAATCCTCCAGAAGATTTAAAACTGTTCCCAGGCTTTCTCCAAAAACTGGCAAACGATGGTGGTACGCCACAGTATGCACGTCCCATGTGCACGGCTGAAGTGAAGTCAAAAGGTCAGGGAGAACTGCAAAAAGACATAGCCAATCTAAAATCAGCAATGGCTGCCAACGATATTCATCGGGGCTTTATGAATGCCGCCTCACCAGGGGTTATTTCGCTATTTTTACAAAATGACTATTACCCTACAAGAGATGCTTATCTAGCAGCGCTTGCCGATGCGATGCGAGATGAATATGAAACTATTGTGGCCTCAGGATTAGACCTACAGCTGGATTGCCCCGACCTGGCACTTTCAAGGCATATGCTATTTAGTCATTTGTCAGATGCAGAGTTTATCAAAATTGCTGAGTCACACGTAGATGCGCTCAACCACGCGCTTAAAAATATACCCGAAGAGAACGTTAGAATTCATATCTGCTGGGGCAATTATGAAGGCCCCCACTGCTGTGATATTGACATGAGTAAGGTGTTTGGGACCTTAATGAAGACCAAGGCTCAGTACATTTTGTTTGAAACATCTAACCCCCGTCATGCTCACGAATGGACTGTTTTCCGCGATCGTAAGAGCGAAATACCGGATAATAAAATACTGGTGCCTGGCGTCGTAGATACCACCACCAATTTTGTCGAACACCCTGAGTTAGTTGCAGAACGAATTCAGAAATTTGTCGATATAGTGGGCTCAGAAAGAGTCATAGCCGGTTCGGATTGCGGGTTTGGTACCTTTGCCGGTTTTGGTGCGGTAGACCCCGACATTGCTTTTGCAAAATTAAAGTCGTTATCTGAGGGCGCAGCACTGGTAACTAACCGTTTACGCGATATTAAATAAAGATTCCTGTCTGGGCATATTGCTTTTTTATTGCTAAAAACTTGAACAGAATTGATTAAGCTATCATAGGTAGATGACTGCCGAGTAAAGCTTAATTTAGTCCCAAACCGCCAATCCCATATTGGAAAGACTCAGCCCTATGCCACGTGCCATTTTGCTCCCTTTGTTCCTGTTGTTCTCTTTGTTAAGTGGGCTTATAAGCCCCAATATCTATGCCCTATGCGCACCGACCGCTGTCAGCTGCATAAGCTCGCTAGACAGTCTCAGTATTGCCGCACTGAGAAGCCGTCAATACCAATCTAGCCCCAGTCTGATTAAACAACTGAGCGCGAATGACGGGCTTAGTGAATATGCCCGTCACTACTCACTTGATGGTACCGCGCCATTTCATAGTTATATGGTTAGCTATCAATCAGACCTGAGGATGGTCTATGCCCGCCTAGACATTCCATCAACGGCTATGCCCGCCAAGGGTTATCCCGTAATAATATTTGCCCATGGCTGGGTTGGCCAAGAAAAAGCCGATAATTATAATTTCGGTTATGACTTAACATCACTTGCAGGAGAGCTCATCAATGGCTATGTCGACGCAGGATTTATGGTGATTACCCCTGGGTATCTGGGCCATGGAACTGTTGATGGGGTGCAGGCCGAGGGCTTCGACATAATGCAAAGCTGGGACAATGCCACTTATTTGACACCCACCTTTTATGCAATCGATTTGCTAAATCTACTTGAGGGCCTATCGTTTGTGAATAGCACAGATTGGAAAAAATGGGCGGGAAATAAGATGTTGAGTCCCAAAGCCAACCTTAACGCCATAAACCTTACCGGTCATTCTCAGGGTGGCGATGTCGCTCTCACGGCACTAGCAGTGTCCGGGGAAGACTCCAGTATCAAAAATACTTTTGCAGCAGCTTCGATTTGGTCGGGAAATATTCCCAGTAGGTTTACCCAACTAGAAACATTTGCACCTATGGCGAAAACCTTACAGGCATTTTTCTCGGGAGATGGTACCTGGACCGGTACAGCAAAAGGCCGAGATAACAGCATTAATCAAAGCTTTATTTTTCCTTGGCCAAGTGATTCTATCGGCACCCTTGATACGAGTTCGCCTGTTTGGACATGGCAATCAGAACAGTGGGCAGAGCCCACTGTCGCGTCGGTTATACGCAGTAGATATAAAATTATGTATGACCGAATTAATACACAGGTAGAAGACGCAGAGGCTTTATCCATCAACATTGAAATAGGTGATGACGGCAAGTTAGAAGTAAAACATCCACTTAAATTTGAAAAGCAGATACTAGCCATTGGCGGGTTCGATGCGGTGGAGTTTTTGACTGAGCCATTGGTGCTTCATTTCTCAGACAGGGACTATTATTCGATGCCCAGTTGGAATCTAGATTTAGCCAAACGGATAGGCCGGGGAGGTGGCAACGCAAAGGCTTTTATTTATAATGGCAATACTCATGGATTGAAGCGCAGTCAATATAGTTGGTTTTCGCCGGATGATACTACTGATGGATTTCCACAGGCCGTTAAACGGGATATATTATTATTTGCTCGTTAACCCCATTCTTATTCCGTACGCTCTATCGGTATTATAAGCACCGTTGGAGCGACTTATAGCAAGCGCTATTCTACTCACAGTGAGTTTAATCAAACCACAGTAAGGCAATATTATGAGTAATTCTAACAGCCCTATAATTTCTAAAATGTTCTCCCTTACAGGAAAGATCGCTTTAGTTACAGGCGCGGGCAAAGGTATTGGTCGAGCCTGCGCCATACTCCTTGCTGAGGCCGGTGCCAGCGTTATCGCCGTCAGCCGAACCGATTCTGACCTGCATGAATTACATCAACTGTATGGTGATAGCATTAAAATATGGACACTAGATATCACTAATGATGAATTTTTAAAACGCATCGCAAGCTTGGAGAGACTAGATATTTTAGTCAACAATGTCGGCACTAATAAACCAGAACCATTTGTCGATGTAACTGAGCAGACCTTAGATCTAATGCTAACATTCAATGTTCGTTCTGCTTTTTTGACCGCGCAAGCTGCAGCTAAAATAATGACCAAACAGGCCTCTGGATCTATAATTCATATGTCATCACAAATGGGGCATATTGGCGCCGCTAACCGCACTGTTTATTGCATGACAAAACATGCGATTGAAGGACTCACTAAAGCCATGGCGGTGGAGCTGGCTGTTCACAATGTGCGTGTGAACTCTGTAGCACCCACATTTATTGAAACGCCATTGACACTGCCCATGTTTGAGGATGAGACCTTCAGGAGTGAAGTCTTGGCCAAGATTCCACTGAATCGAATTGGAAAGGTTGAAGATGTTGCAGCGGCAGTCCTCTATCTTGCTAGTCCTGCATCCAACATGGTCACAGGGCATAGCTTAAGAGTTGATGGCGGCTGGACCGCGATATAGCGCAGGCTTAGGGGACGAACTGAGTATGGGCGACTGTCGAGACAATGCTGTAGTTTGAATCCATTACTCAACAGTCCCTGCTACATATTGAGTCAATCTATCGGGCTGCCGTCTCTGTTCTTATCGCAGAGACAGGCTCAAAACACCTGTACCGGTCTTGCTAGCCTAGATGGTTTGGTTACCTATTGACTCACTGCAATTAAATTCAGCTAGTGGATAGACGACGACTCTAATTGGAGCCGTAGCGTTTAACCCGCAGATCAGCCTGTGCTTTGTGACCAGCAAAACCTTCCAAATCACATAATCTCGAGCAGTACTCGCCTATCTCGACCGTTGCTTCTTTACTAACCCGTTGGTAGGTGCAGGTTTTGATAAACTTACCAACCCAAAGACCACCGGTATAGCGAGCCGCTTTGTTTGTCGGCAATGTATGGTTCGTTCCTATAACTTTGTCGCCGTAAGAGACGTTGGTTTCGGGTCCCAGAAATAAGGCGCCGAAATTAGTCATATTGTTTAAGAAATACTCTGGATCTTTTGTCATCACCTGGACGTGTTCGAATGCCAGATCGTCCGCTACCTGAAGCATCTCTTCATAGGTATCACAAAGAATAACTTGGCCATAATCTCGCCATGCCTGACCGGCTATTTTTGCCGTCTCAAGGGTTTCTAACTGCCGTTCGACCTCGATAACGGTTTCCTTTGCAAACACTTCGCTATTGGTCAGTAATATCGCGGGTGAGTTGACACCATGTTCCGCCTGACCGAGAAGATCTGTGGCAGCCATTTCAGGATCACAACCTATGTCATCGGCAATAATCAGCGTTTCCGTGGGACCCGCAAGCAAATCGATGCCTACTCGACCAAAGAGTTGACGTTTCGCTTCAGCTACATAGGCATTACCTGGACCGACAATCATATCGACCGGTGCAATCGTTTCTGTACCTATTGCCATGGCACCGACTGCCTGGACACCACCAAAACAATATATTTCGTCAGCACCGGCCAAGGCCATGGTGGCAACAATTGCCGGCATAGGCTTACCATTAAACGGTGGTGCGCATGCGATCACACGCTTAACGCCCGCGACCTTAGCTGTAGCCACACTCATATGAGCTGAGGCCACGAGTGGATACTTTCCGCCGGGGATATAACAGCCAACGCTGTTCATGGGGATATGCTTATGCCCGAGAACCACACCAGGGCGTGTTTCCACTTCAACATTTTTCATAGAATCGAGTTGAATACGGGCAAAATTTTTCACCTGCTCCTGGGCAAACTTAATATCATGCAGGGTACTTTCAGAAAGACTGTCAATACAGGACTGTATTTCATCGTCAGACAAACGGAAGCTTGGCGGCGACCAGTTATCCAATTTTGCTGACATCTCACGAACATGAGTATCACCATGGTCGGTAATGCCTTGTAAAATACCTTCCACAACCTCTCGAACCTGATTACTCGCTTCGCGGCTCTGCTCTTCTGAAACACCTTTTTTTAATATTGTTATCATCGCGGGGTTTTCCACTCTATATTAATGTTACTAAACGTATGGGTTAGATATTATTAACAATTGACTTCGAAGTCAATTGTTAATAATATCGATTCAGTTTTCATGCTCATACTATTAAAAGCAGGGTCAGGGTTGCTGGCCATTGGGCCCCTATCAGAAGTAGAGCTAGGAGCAAAACTAGGAGCAGATCTATGCAATTTTCTAGAAGGAAATTTCTCGAACTTATAGCCGCCACTGGCGCGGCTTCTGCTGCTAGCAGTGTCGTCAGTGCTAAATCTGGATCGCATGAGCAACCCAATTTAGCTGAAGGGCGGCAAAAAGGATTTACCGATAAAGGCTGGACTCCAAGAACAAAGATTCGCCAGCCTAATATTCTGATTGCCGTTTTAGACGATGTCGGTTTCGCCGATTTAAGCTGTTTCGGCTCCGAGTATGTCATGCCATTTACCGAATCCATGGCAGAAAACGGCACCAGATTCAACAACTTCCACGTCACAGCGGTTTGCGCACCCACAAGAGCCTGTCTATTTACCGGTCGAAATGCTCATTCTGTCGGCGTTGGCAATATTGCTGAGTGGGCTCAAAAAGGCCAGCCAGGCTACAACGGCTGGATCCGCCAAGATGCGGCAACTATGGCGGAAATATTATCTCAGCAGGGCTACTACACTAGCGCCTGCGGAAAATGGCATATGACGCCGCTAGAAGACCAAAACGGTACTGGCCCTTTTGAGCACTGGCCAACAGGCCGGGGATTTGACCATTGGTATGGCTTTCACGGGTCTGCGGTAGACCACTGGCATCCAGAGTTGTTTGAGAATGTATCCCCTAGCTATCCCGACAAGCAGACAGATAAAGTCTATCATCTTAGTGTCGATCTAGCCGACAAGTCTATTAGCTATATCCAAAATCATCTAGCTGCAGACCCTGAAAAACCTTTCTTTCACTATATTGGTTTTGGCGCCTGCCATTTCCCACTGCATGTGCCTGCGGAAGATATTCAGCGGCAAAAAGGTAAATTTGATCAGGGCTATGATATTGCCAGGACAAAACGCTTTGCGAGGCAAAAAATACTCGGCATTGTCCCGAAGCAGGCGAGCCTTCCTGAGGATAATGGAAACCACATCAAATGGAATGATCTCAGTGCTGATGAACGGCGTTATGCAGCACGAACACAGGAAGTCTATGCGGCATTTATCGAACACACTGACCTACAGATGCAGCGAATTATTCAGGTTCTCAAAGATGAGGGCGTGTATGACGACACGATTATTATATTCACCTCTGACAACGGGGCTACAGCCAGTGCTGGACGCAATGGAATGCATGACGTTAGACGCGTCAGCTACCTTGGAGAACCCTGGGCAGAGAGACTGGCAAATATTGATTTGCTTGGCGGTGAGCTGTCCCAGCCAGCCAATGTAGGAGGCTGGGCACAGGCCAGCAATACCCCCTTAAAATGGTACAAGAGTGATACCTATGAAGGAGGCATCAGATCGCCGCTTTTAGTCACCTGGCCAAACGGCAATTTGCCTGAGGGACAGATTAATTCTCAGTATCACCATGCGATTGACCTATTACCCACTTTACTTAACATGGCCAATCTGGAGATGCCCTCTTCACACAAAGGCTATAGCTCTCTGGAGCTGCAGGGAACAAGTTTTGCCTATACCTTCGACAACCCGAATGCGGCCACTCGAAAAGGTCCCCAATACTACGAAACTTTGGGTGACAGGGCGATGTGGAAAGATGGCTGGAAGGCCGTTACCCGGCACGTCAAAGGCGAGGATTTCAAGGACGATGTATGGGAACTTTACAATACCGCAGAAGACTATTCGGAGATCACCAATCTCGCCGAAGCTGAACCTGAGCGCCTTAGGGACCTAATTGCACTCTGGTATAAAGATGCCGAGCGTTATGACGTTTTACCCTTAGAAGACGATACGCTAAAGCTCTATAAAGCGTCTGTGCCACAGCCTCGTTCAACCCATGTCTTTTACCCCGGCATGACGCGGCTCGATCGGCTGAGCGCTCCTGATATCTACAATTATAACTCTCTCATCACCGTCGAAATGGCAGTACAGACTCGAGATGTCAATGGAGTGATTCTTGCTTCAGGGGATAGCAGCAGTGGTTATGAGATGTTTGTACAAAAGGGTTATCTACACATCGTGTATGTCTACACCAGAGACACTGTTTACAGTTTCAAATCTAGCCGAAAGATACCCCTAGGCGAACACAGACTAACGGTCGAGATTAATAAAACCGGCACTGATTCCGCGGTTGCCAAAGTGGCTCTAGGCAGCCAGAGATTAGGCGTGATGGTGCTACCCAAACTCTGGCCAATCTATACACCAAACTCTGGGATTCGCTGCGGTGAAAACCGCCATGCGCCAATCAGTCGTGTCTATAGGTCACCGTTTGTATTCAATCAAACGTTAAAGCGTGTCACTGTGGACATCCAGATTAGCTAAGTAGGTCCTGCCTTTATACTGATTCTTAATTGAAGGCATATATGTTGTGAATCAACCCACTGTTGCCCTATTGAATTCAATTTCAATAGGGCATGAAAGTTCGACGAATCCTGTTACTTAAGAGATAAATATGAATAGCCATCCGTTTCGCTTTATCGATGCGCACCATCACCTATGGGATTTGGAAGCCTGCGACTATCCTTGGTTAATGGCTAAAGGGGAGCAACGATTTTTTGGAGACCCTAGCCCCATCCAAAAGAACTACCTCGTTAGTGATTTTCTCAATGAGTCTACCCAATACTGTCCTGAGAAGTCGGTACATATCCAAGTGGGTACAAGTAAGCATGATAGTCTTAAAGAAACACAATGGCTTCAACAGCAAAGCCCAGTTCCCAACGCCATTGTTGCCTTTTGCGATTTAAGTGCTGAAAACTATCAGCAGCAAATCGACGCTCAAAAAGCCTATTCAAAAGTAAAGGGTGTTCGTCAAATTATCGGGCGCCACGCCAATGAAGACAGTAAATATGGTAGCCATACATTACTCGTAAACGCTAATTGGCGTAAGGCCATGGTCTATCTTACGGAGCAAGGCTTAAGTTTTGATTTACAAATGATCCCGCCACAAATCGATGCGGTATATAAAGCATTACAAACCATACCCAATGTAAAAATTGCCCTATGCCACGGCGGGTCGCCCTGGGACCAATCCTCATCAGGGCTGGATAGTTGGCAAGCTGGTTTAAAGAAGTTATCCACGCTACCAAATGTTTGTTGCAAAGTTTCTGGGTTAGGTATGTTCAATAACCATTGGCGTGACCAGGATTTAGCATCACTGATTGAACGTATCATCGATACGTTTGGCCCCGAAAAAACTATGTTCGGCTCTAACTTTCCTGTCGACAAACTTTATCGTAGCTACGATAACTACTGGGATTGTTATCGGTCGGCTGTTAAACAGTATTCTTGTTTAGAGCAGCATCAAATGTTTTATCAAACCGCTAGCAACTTTTACCAAATGGACTAACTCGATTATGTCGAGGCGCTAGCAAGGCATCGCTGTATATCGTTACGATAATAGCTAGGGCTTAACTTAAACTGTAAAGTAAAGAATTAAGTAAAATTTGACTGGTCATGAAATCCGACTTCAGAATGACATCGCTCGATCTAAGCGTCGCTTTAAAGTATGCCAATGTGTCGAGACGTTCTGGATGACCCGCTAGCCTGCGTAGTTATGGCCACCAAGCTGAAGATCAGCCTTTTAACATTGCATTGCATGCAAAACATACTTTTTTAAAAAACTAGCCATAAAATTAAGTCATCAGGTTGGTATGTATTACCCAGCAAGATAGACAAATACAGTTATGGTTGAGTAGGTTTTTTGTAACTAGGCTGTTGATGTTAATTTTCATAAAATATAGCAGTTGAAAGATGGCTGCTCGCCGACAAACAGCGTTAAGAGAGAACTATTAATCAGAAACAATATCAAAGCGCTAGATCGTCACCCAATGCTTCGACCAAAGGCTGTAGATGTTGCTCATATTTTTTCCAAGCTTGCACTGATGACTTATAGATAGGCTTGCGTACCTGGCTTGCACTGGGGGTTCTTACCAAGCGCTTGGTTGAATAAAACTCTAGCATTTCAGGCTCAAGGTCCAAATCCAGAAATTCTACTAAGCGCACACATTGTTGCTGAATGTTGGATACCGTGTCTTCGTAGCGAACATCCAATATTCGCTGTGGATACATTTCCTTCCATTGATCCATCAAGCCTTTGTAGAGCCTGTAATGGTCTCCCAATGATTTCAAATCATGGGCATAGTCTTGATCGTCAGCAAAGGCCAACTTGAAAATAGAGAAGCAATTATCCATAGGGTTTCTGGAGCAATGAATAAATTTTGCACTAGGAAAGACTTCAGCGAGTAAACCCAAGTATTGAAAATTCATGGGTGTTTTATCGATGAGTACTGGGATATCCCAATGGCTTTGGGAAATTTTTCCCAAGAAGTTTGCGCGTAATAAATTGATATCCTCTTGGGACAACCCTGAAAGACCCTGAGGATAATGCTTTCCTGTCAGCTCCTTTACTTGAACCGCCATCTCATCAGCATAGCCAACCTCGCCTAAACTGCTTACCTTAGTATTGCTTGCCAGAATCTGGTCCGTCAGTGAGGTTCCGGAGCGTTGCATTCCTACGATAAACACTAGCTGACGAGTATCTTCTGCAGGGGACCCAGTGAACCTTCCGATCAAGGCTTTGCTATAAGCAATGGATGAATCCCGATAGCCTGTTCTTTTATTTAAGTCATATGGGTGGCGCTCAGCTTTACTCTGATTAGCGATCAGCCAAGCAGCAAAGGCTTTGTCAGTTTGACCTTGCTGGTCGTAGGCTACGCCCAATCCAAAATGTACATTAGACTTATCTCTAGAAGAGAGATCGGTGACTTTTTGAAGGCGCTCCATGGCCAAGATCTCTTCTTCGATCATTATTCTGCCCTTAATCTGAGACAGATGATAGAGCGGTGAAACTGCATCAGGCGCCAACTCTATGGACTTTTTGAAGCAATCAGCGGCTGCTACTATATCGCCTACCTGTTCTTTTAATATACCCAACGCTGCATGGGCTTTGGCATGTCGCGGCTCCAGCTCAATTAGCCGGTTTAAGACCTCAAGTGATGAGTCGACATCCTCAGATTCTCGGTACACGGTGGCCAACCCAAGCATCGATTCATAGAGTGTTGGGCACAACTCAAGGGATTTTTTGTAAGCACTAATAGCCAGGTCATATTTAAACGTTTTTCGATATACTTCGCCCATTTGGTTGTGTGCCTCGGCGAGGGAGGAATCAATCTGCAAGGCTCGGCTCACCGCCTGAAAAGCGCGCTCAAACTCACCGAGCTCCACCAGTGCCTGAGACAGGTTGGTCCAGCATTCAGGATAGTTACCATCAGCTTTAAGGGTGCTTTCATAGACTTGAACCGCTTCTGACGCCCTGCCACTCTCTCTGAGTATATTTCCCAAGCTAATAAAAATTGTCCGGGTTTTACCGCCTATTTCGATAGATTTTCTAAAGCAACTCTCGGCTAACTTGAGGTTACCCATGTGCTGATAAGCTAGACCTAGATTGCCTTGGGCCTGTGCATCAGCGGGATTGATTTTCAGTGCCTGTGTGATCAGCTTTACGGCTTCTTCATGGCGCCCCGTGTTAACACAGATCATACCGAGTAAATTCAGTCCGTGAATATTGCTGCTATCGCCCAATATTACTCGGCGAAAGTTCTTCTCAGCAGCGTCCAAATTGCCTTGTTGGTAGTACTCGAGCCCGGCTTTAAGTAAATCAGTTATTGTCATATGGACGTATTCAGTCTGTTGTAAATGTACAAAGCCCCGCACTTAAGTGCGAGGCTCTAGTATACAGGCCATCCATGGCCCCTGTGACTGTAATGGCTAAGTTAGAATTTATAACCAGCTCTTACGCCCCAAATACGCTGACGGCCATAGTCAGCCATAATGCGGCCACCACTAAACGCGTTCTGATTAACCTTATAGACCTCATCTGTCGCGTTGTTGACGAAGGCTTTAATTTCTAAGCCCTCTGTAGGCGTTATCCAAGTAACTCGCAGATCAAGAGTGGTATAACCAGATTGATTAGCAAAACCATACTCATGATTCATAGTTTTAAAGTCAGACTGTCGATACACAGTGGCGCCCGGGATGAGAGTACCATTACCACCTAAATCGATCCGATAGGAAGCATCCAGGTTAATAATATTACTTGGCGAGAAAGAAGCCTTTTCACCACTAATATCGTACGTTGGGGTCGAGGTTACTTCATCATTATCAGATCTGAGCCATGCACCTCTGTGACCGTTTGGACGGTAGGGGTAGTAACCACCCGCGGCACTGGTCGCATCCGTGACAAATCGGCCTTCGGTAAATACCGACTCGGTTACCTGGAATTCATCCAACACTGTGTTGTCAAATATAATGCCTGCTATGATATTTAGCTCTTCTACTGGCTGCCACAATAACTCCACCTCAAGTCCTTTAGATGTAAGGCCACCACCAGTCTCTTGGCTTGAGCAAATACTTGCGCCACAGGTTTCAAAAACCGTATACGACAGGTTAGTGTACTCACTGTGATACAGGGCTGCATTAAGCCTTACGGTGTTATCAGCCCATGAGGACTTTAAGCCCAGCTCAAATGCATCGAGCTCATTTGGAGCGAGGATTTTGTCGCCACTTACCGTACTAGGGATGTAGCCGGTGGAGAAACTACCGTAAATGTTGATATCGTCGTTGTAAGCGTAGTTTAAGGCTAACTTGTAGTCAGTGTGGCCAATATCTAAACCTTCATCGCTGTCAGCCAGATCAGTGTAGTAGCTTGCATCCAGCACCAAGCCCCCGGAGTTGGTACTGTAGCCAGGACCCCAGACAGTTTCGTCACCGTAGCCGTTACTGGTGTAACTGAAAGATTTAGTCGAATCTTCCTGACGACGAAGACCCACAGAAGCGGTCAAGTCATCGGTAATGTCATACTCGGCATTGGCGTAGACCGCTGAAGACTTAGATCCATAACTATCCCAGGTTGTCCATGAAGGATACGAAATAGTGCCATCATCTTGAGGATAGCCCCACACATATGCGCCGTTGTTATCATCCTCGTCCCATGAGTCGGACCAGTAGTAGCCAAGCGTCCAGCGAAATGCCTGATCCCCTTTCGACGACAGATACATATCAATCTGATCATTTGCCGTAAAGCCAACGTTGCCGTCTACTATGTTATTAGATCCACCATCGACATCCCAGAGACTTAAATTCTCAGTCTCACTGTGGCGTGCTTTAACACTGAGGTCTGCAAATTCTAGTTCCCAGTTGAACTCAAGGGTCAAGGATTCGGATTCAGACTGCCAAGTGTTTGCAAAGTTACCGGTTGTAGAAAAGTAGGCCGTCGGATCGGTTGCCGGGTTGTCGTTGTGATAAGTACGGCCACCGGTTTGAACATCGCCGTCGATAGGTGCCTTGCGAGGTACGATGTTGTCACTAAACCAACCACTTGATCGACCCGTGTCTGGATTGATGGGGAGACCCACATAATGGGAGCCAAAGTTGGCATTACCCATCGAGTCAGTTTCCCACTTGGAGTATTCGACGTTTATGTCCATGGCTTCAGTTGGAGCCCAAGACAATTGAGCTCGGATGTAGCTGTTGTCTTCATCGCGAAGACCACCCTCACTAAACTCCTTATTTTCAATCAGCGGATCGCGCTCCGTGTTACTACCGGTAATGCGAACGGCGAGGGTATCGCTGATCGGCATGTTGGCGAAACCTTCAACCTTCCGCGCACCGTAGTCACCCAACGTAATCGCCACGCCGTAATCTGTACCTTCGGTACTTGGCTTTTTAGAGACAATGTTAACCAAGCCGCCGAGAGTATTTGCTCCATAGAGTGTGCCCTGCGGGCCGCGTAAGACTTCCGCGCGCTCAAGGTCAATCCAGCCAGCCCAACTTGTGCCTCCGGCCAGGCCATTGGTGTATAGAGGAACAGCCTCACCATTCAAGCCTGCAACTCCACCGCCACGCATTTTAAAACTGGGAAAGGAGCCCTGCCACTGCACTTTTAAACCAGGTGCTAACTTGGGTAAATCGATGCTGGAATAAATACCCAGATCATTCAATATACCGCCATCGATCGCCGTGATTGCAATCGGAATCTCCTGAGCATTAACAGACTGCTTAGTCGCTGTGACTATCACTTCGTCCATCATTGAAGTCTGAGCCAGCGCTGATGAGGCGATACACGGCCCTAGCACCAATGTCGAAATAACGGAACTTAGTTTGGTTTTTCGGAAGTTACTTATCATTTTAATTCCCCAAGGATTACTAACATACTGTGATTAAACTGTTGCTATATTAATCATCCACGAGCGACAGCGCTCTGGCATTATTGAAATTTGTCTTTATCTTAGAATATTTTGACTTCGAATGCTAATTATTATCAAAAATATCACCGACCTTTAAATTTATAGTTATTTTTCAGAAAGATATAATTTATCAAACATATACTTCGAATGCAAGTTTAGAGCAACTAAGCTCTAATCCATTTCCACTGACGCCATTGATTCGGCGCTTAATTAAACAATAGTCGCCCTCTAAGGGCTCATCCAGATCTTGACGGACATCGCGGCGCAGTTTTAAGGTATATGTAGTTCCAATCATTTTTCTCTCGCTATATTTGGCTTCTGCGTAAAGGGTCAAGGGAAGTCATATTTAAAATATTGTTGGTGCGTTATCGACCACTTAAAGTGTTTTAGTACAACGTACCTGTTTATTAGGTGCGCTTTCGTAACGCAGCATAGCCGCACGCTCTTGCTCTGATAGATCAGCGTGTTAGTAGGTTTCAGTTAGCTGTTTTAGACTGGCCCCAGAGGTCTTGCTGAGCAAGGTGGCGTAGTGACTGGCCGACTGAAAAATCATCATCGCTGACGACTTCGCACTGAGCTGTTTTCTTTACCGTATAGCTTACTAATACAAGCGCAATGATGCTTCAGCAGCTTGCTGTACAGTGGGGCTAAAGATGCGCTTACCAGAATTTAGATTAGC
>LIDE01000031.1 GCA_001438605.1 SAR92 bacterium BACL16 MAG-120619-bin48
ATTGGTGATGACTTGCGCCGCTACTTGCAAACAGACCTCGTCGAAAAACTAAAATAGAGAACAACGCCGGCACTAGGCGGCATAAAAAGGTACTGATGAGTTTTGAAAAATAAGCTTCTGTTGTTGACCTTACGCGGTTTTGGCCTGCTGCCGCTCGCCGTTGGTCGGGCTGTTGGCCGGACAATCGGGCGGTTGATCTACGTATTGGGCATTGGGCCTGTTCGCGTGGCACGCATTAACCTGCGCCTCTGCTATCCGGAGATGTCAGAGTCGCAGCGCGAAGCGTTGTGCAAAGGCCGCATGCTTGAGTTTGGTCAAGCCTTTGTTGAAACCCCCCGTGTGTGGAGCAAATCGAGCACTTGGCTACAGAACAAAATAGTTGGCGTGGAGGGGATGGCGCTTTTCGAGGCAGCCGTTGCCGATCCGCGCGGCACACTCCTCGTCGTTCCCCATCAGGGCAATTGGGAAGTGGTGGGCCTCTGGGTCTCAAAACAGACCGCGATGACCTCACTCTACGAGCCGCCGAAAATGCCCGCCTTGGACCGCTGGATCAAGTCGTCTCGCGAACAGTCCGGCGCCACCCTAGTGCCCACCGATGTTCGCGGTGTAGCAGCATTGATTAAGGCGCTCAAGCGCGGCGAAACCAGCGGCATTCTGCCTGATCAAGTGCCCACCGAGAGCGGCGGCATTATGGCGCCGTTTATGGGAATCCCTGCGCGCACCATGACGCTGGTGACCAATTTGGTGCAGCGCGCCCACTGCCAAGTCTTGCTCTGCGCGGCCATTCGCGAGCCCGGAGGGTGGCGATTGCATTTTTTGCCGGCTAGCGAAGCGGTGTTTAGCGACCAGCAAGAGGTAGCCGTCGCGGCCTTAAATACCGATGTTGAGCGCCTTGTTGCTCTGGCACCAGAGCAGTATCAGTGGGAATACAAACGCTTTCGCGCGCAGCCGGATGGCCGCCAATACTACGCCAAAAGCACGTGAGGGCAGGGCGTTGACAGGTTCGGCACATTTTTTAGACCATCTCAAATGGCGGCAACCGCAGTTGGCTGGCATTGATGCACTGCCGCCGGCATTTCGCAGCTGGTTGACCGACAGTGGCTCTCTCACGCGCCGACTGCAGCATGCCAGCGGTGGCCAGTTCTCGGTGCAAGTGCTCAGCCAATCACTGCAATTTCCGAAGCTGTCGGAGCGCACTGCACTATTGTTGCCGCCCCGCCGTCTCGCTCTCGTGCGGGAAGTTATTTTGTTCGGTCGGGGTGAGCCGTGGGTTTATGCGCGCAGTGTTATTCCTCTGACAACGTTGACTGGGCACCTGCGCAAGTTGCGTCACCTCGACAGTCGACCCCTTGGCGCGCTGTTATTTAGTGATCCCACCATGACCCGCGAGCCGATGCAGTGCGCCACCATCACGCCGCGCAATGTGCCCCTCGCAGCGCCTCTCGAGAACTTAGCGACGCCAATTTGGGGGCGACGGTCAGTCTTCAATCTGTCTGGCAAGCCGCTCTTGGTCTGCGAGATATTTTTACCGAGCTTTCCAGCCTATGCGCCCTAAATTCTTCACCCATCCCTGGATGCGCCTAATGCGGCTCGACCGGCCTATTGGCACGTACCTACTGTTGTGGCCGACGCTCTGGGCGCTCTGGTTCGCCAGCGCAGGTCATCCATCACCGCGTAATTTGCTTATTTTCACGCTCGGCGTTGTGGTTATGCGCGCCGCCGGCTGTGTGATTAACGACTATGCCGATCGCCATGTGGATGGCGCCGTAGCGCGCACCAAAAACCGACCACTTCCCGCGGGAGAAGTGACGCCAGCGACGGCTTTAGCGCTGTTTTTTGTGTTGCTCGTGGCAGCGCTTGGGTTGGTGTTGCTGACCAATAGCTTGACCATCAAACTAGCCTTTGGTGGTGCCGCTGTCGCCGCGCTCTATCCCTTTTTGAAGCGGGTGACGCACTTGCCGCAACTGGGGTTGGGTGTCGCCTGGGCTTGGTCTACGCCCATGGCCTTTGCGGCAGAAACCAATGCGCTGCCGCCCGCCCTCTGGGTTGTCTTTGCTGCGATTGTGTTTTGGACCATCGCCTTTGACACCTACTACGCCATGGTTGATCGGGAAGACGATGTCGAGGTGGGCATAAAGTCGACAGCCATATTGTTCGGTCGATATGACCTGTTGATTATTGGGTTGCTGCAGGCCGGAGTATTGGTACTGCTGGCCATCGCTGGGGGGTTATTTGACCGCGGCGCACTCTATTTTGTGAGTTTGGCGGTAGCAGCAGGTTATTTTATCAACCAGTATCGCATCAGCCGGCGGCGTGATCGCGATGCTTGTTTTGCCGCATTTCTCAACAATCACCGCGTCGGGATGGTTATTTTTATTGGCTTGGCACTTGACTACTGGTTGTTGGATTAGGCTTTTTGCCACACCACTAGGCGGTTGTTCGCAGGCAGTGGGTGATCGTCGACCAATATCAGCCCGCCGTTGCGAGCCAGCGTGTTTAACGCGTGAAATTCTCGAATACCGCGATAGGATGCTGTAGTGCGCAGATGAAGATCAAACTGCTGGTTGCTCACAGATGTGTGCTGGCCGTGGTACATCATCGGACCATAGAGACAAAAAAGACCAAACGGAGGGAGCATGTCGGCCACTTCTTCAAACATTATTTCTACTTCGGGCCACGCCATAATATGAACAGTATTTGCGCTATACACAGCATCGAAAGACGCTGTCGGCCAAGCTGATCGACTGACGTCGAGGGTTATTGGCGGTAAAAGATTTGCCGCGGGGAAGGCTTTCAGCCAGGCATTGATCGCCCCATGATTTTCTGCCACATCGCTGGTTTGCCACACAAGGTGTGGCAGTTGCGGGGCAAACCACACCGCGTGCTGGCCGGTGCCAGAGCCAATTTCCAGTACACGGGTTTTGTCGGCAAGCAGCGGGCCTAGATGAGCAAATATAGGTGCTTTGTTATTCTCACAGGCTTGAGAGAACGGCTTATCCATACGGGCTTAAATCCTTGGCTTAGTTCACTTTGCATAGTTCACTGTGGTTGGTTCACTGCGGGTGGTTCACTGTGGTCGGCCGCACAGTGCTGAATTCACCCTGCTCAATCACGCACAAACACCCATTGATCTGTTTCACTGAGCGCGGGATTGAAGCGATAACCGGCGCTATCAAATTGCTTCAGTTGCTCCACGTCGGTGATGCGATTCCTAATTATGTAGCTACTCATCAGACCGCGGGCGGTCTTGGCGTAAAAACTAATAATTTTGTACGTACCGTTTTTGTTATCCATAAACACAGG
Organism: SAR92 bacterium BACL16 MAG-120619-bin48; assembly: GCA_001438605.1. Taxonomy (GTDB): domain Bacteria; phylum Pseudomonadota; class Gammaproteobacteria; order Pseudomonadales; family Porticoccaceae; genus HTCC2207. Next base: position 3,304 of record LIDE01000031.1, read on the forward strand.
TGTCACGATTCGTGCAGCGATCGCTTTCTTTTTAACCGACTTAAAGTACTCCGTAGAGGCCAAATTCACCAGCACTGAACTGCCGATTGCATTGAGCTCGTCGGTAATAATATCGCCCCAGAACTGGTAGAGATCGCTGCCACGTTGATTGGCTAACTTCGTGCCCATCTCAAGGCGATAGGGGCGCATTAAATCGAGTGGGCGCAGCACGCCGTAGAGCCCAGACAAAATACGCAGATGATCTTGCGCCCAGCGCATATCATCTGCGCTCATGCTGTCGGCATCCAAACCTTGATAGACATCGCCCTTAAACGCCAACATGGCGGGGCGCGCATTGTCTTCGGTAAACGGTGTTTGCCACGCTTGAAAGCGCTCGTAGTTGAGTGCGCCGAGATTATCGCTGAGACTCATCAGTGACGAAATAGCCTGCGGGGCTAGTGTTTTAAGATCGACCAACAGCTCTTCGGCGTGGTTGAGCAGTGCAGGTTGCGTCGAGAGAGGTGCCGTTACAGCGCCGCTGTAATCAAGTTTTTTAGCTGGAGAGATAACGATCAGCATAAGTATATTTTGCCATTTAGTGGAAATTTTGGTGTTTTAGTGCTGTCATTATATCAACTTGAGACGCCGCCGCGAGATTGAATTTCCGCGGCCACAACGAACAGCAGGATGCTTATGCAACGGAGACATGCAATGAAAAAATGGTTAATAGCCCTTGCGCTGCCAGTGCTGATGACGGGTTGTGCAGTTAATCCCGTTACGGGCAAAAATGAATTATCCATTGTCTCGCCGCGGCAGGAAGTCGCCATTGGAGAGAAAAATTACGCGCCCTCGCGGCAGTCTCAGGGTGGCGATTACTATTTGGACAAATCATTGCAAAACTACGTTGCCGGCGTTGGAAAAAGACTGGCTGCGGTGAGCGATCGCCCCAATTTACCCTACGAATTTGTTGTGCTGAACAACGATGTCCCGAATGCGTGGGCATTGCCCGGCGGTAAGATCGCCATCAATCGCGGACTGCTTTTGTTGTTGGACGATGAGGCGCAGCTGGCGGCAGTACTCAGCCATGAAATTGTTCACGCCGCCGCCCGCCACGGCGCGTCGCAAATGACGCGCGGCACACTGGCCAATGTCGGGCTGGTCACCTTGGGGGTGGCAACGCAGGGTACTGAGGGCGGTCAATTGTATGGTTTGGCCTCGCAAATTGGCGCTGCTGCATGGATGGCCAAATACGGGCGTGACGATGAACTCGAGTCTGATTACTACGCCATGGAGTATATGGCGAAGGCCGGTTATGACCTCCAGGGCGCTGTTGAATTGCAGCAGACCTTTGTCAAACTCAGCGCATCGCGGCAGGCGGATTTTCTCAGCAACCTGTTTGCCAGCCACCCTCCCTCCGAGCAGCGCGTGGCTGCCAACAAAGCGAAAGCGGCGAATGCCGCACCCGGCCAGCGCTATCGCGCGCGCTACCAAAAAGCCATCGCCCAGTTGAAAAAAGATGCGCCTGCCTATGAGGCGGAAAAGTTGGCCAAAAAAGCGCTGGCCGACAAGAAAGGCAACGTCGCTATCGCTGAGTTAGATAAAGCCATTGCGGTGCAGCCGAATGAAGGGCAGTTTTGGGAGTTGCGTGGCGAGGCTTGGCAACTGCTCAAGGACAACGCCAAAGCTGAGCAGGCCTACACCACAGCGATCAGCAAAAATGAAGAGTACTTTAGCCCTTACTTGGGGCGTGGAGTGCTGCTGTATAAACAGGGGCAGCGCAGCAAAGCGAAAAAGGATTTACAGCGCAGTTACGATTTGTTGCCAACACCTGCCGCGAGCTTTTATTTGGGCGAGCTATCCCTAGAAAGTAAAAACTACACGCAGGCAAACAGTTATTTCCAGCTGGCAGCTCAAGATCGCGGCGCTATAGGGACACGGTCCCGGGAAAAACTGCAGGCCCTGCAGCTGCAAACTCAGCCACAGACATTTTTGACTCTGAGCAGCGCGCTAAACAACAATGGGTACATCTTGATCAATGTTGCCAATCGCAGTCCGCGCGCGATGCAGCAAATCGTGATTGAAATGAGCGGTGCCTTAACCAGTTCCAATACGCTGAGTCGCAAAGCTATCAGTGTGCCGGGGACTCTTCAGCCAGGCGCCAATCTGACGATTAATACAGGTATCGTCTCATCCCCTGAGCAATTCAAGGCAAATTATTTCCGCGCCAGTGTTTTGTCAGCCACGCTTGCAGACTAATTTAAATCAGCGAGCGGGAGGACGGTAAACTAGGTTATAGTTATAACGTTAACCCGCAGCAAGAGCGCTGAATACAACGAAAGGCTGAATGACTATGCAAAATAGAAAACCGCCCTGTGCTATTTGCAAGCTCGTACGCACCTATTTGTTAATCGCCATTCCGATCATTTTGGTGATGTGGATTAGACCGGAAGTGAGTCGCTTAAAAGGGCTGGACCTCACGACATCGTTTTCGACACTGATTGGGATTATGTTTGTTTTTACCGTGCTATGGAAAGCCTACCATGAATTTTGGAAACCGAAGCGCGATGCAGCAAAAAAGTCAAAAGAGTGATTGTTGGGAGTGCAGGCACTTCAAGATTACCTACGAACCTAAAACCCCCTACGGCTGCGATGCGATGGGGTTTAAGTCAAAAATTTTGCCCTGTCTGGCAGTTATTCAAATTGAGGGCAATCGCTGCCTGAGCTTTACCCCTAAACCCCCGCGCGATAAATAAAACCTCGGGCCGCGATTAGTCGGGGTTATAAATACCTTCACGGACAAGCATAAACGGCTGTTCGAGTACCCGCGCTTGGCGACATGACATACGGCCGTTGTAGGTATTGACGGCGCAGCGAAAAATATTTTGATGCAAGCTTTTGCTTGACGTCCAGTGGTTCGCCGAGTCGACAGTGGGGAATACATTGTGGTTGATCGCCGGGCCAACGCAAGATTCTTCAGTGACCGACTGCATTTCATCACTTGTTGGAAGCCGCCAGACAACGCCTGATTTTTCCGAGAACTCTTCCGCATAGGCCATTGCTTCGTCCCAGCTCAGATTGAGTGTGTCGCCTTTGCATCGGTAATTCGAGTAGCGCTGACCAGCAGGGCAGCGGTACCAAATAACACCAGACTCTGAATCCTTTGCCAGCCCTTCGTTGTTGACAACAAATCGCCCTTTGTCCGCGCGGGGAATAGTATCTTTACACACTTCCTCCACACGGTTGTCTGTGCAATTGCTGAGGAGTAGCACAGCCAAAGCCGCACCAACAAACGTCAGGCGCTTTCTGCAACGTTCACGCAAGGTCAATAAAGTGGGCACTATATTTCCTCTATAACAAAAATTAAAATCAGTCTAAGGGTGAGAGAATGCATTGTTCGCAATTGGATAGCCTTTTACTGTAACCTAAATAGAGTAACCTGGTAGGCTAAAAGCGTATTATGCATTATTACTTTTTTATGTTGTGGCATATTTTTTACCAAACCACTGATACACTAGTATCGGCAGTTAGCGAAGGATCTCTAGGCAACAGCGAAATGCGTGAGGCGGGAACAACGTCTCAAGATTAAGCCTAGAGTGTCGATAACTTAAGCTGCGATGCTGCAGTGCGACTATCGCACCCGTTTGCAGCCCATTGATTATTAAAGTTGCCCAGCATTTTGCTGGGCTACGCAATGTTGATATAACACTTAAGTAAGGAGAGTCCATGGACATCGCTACTATAGTAGGTCTGCTAGGCGCATTTGGTTTGATTTTTTCGGCCATTGACGACATCAACGCTTTTATTGATGTTCCATCAATACTGATTGTTTTCGCTGGGTCGATCATGGTTGTGATGTTTCGCTCTTCTCTCGGTGAGTTTCTTGGTGCCGTCGGCGTTTTGGGAAAAACATTCAAGAACAAGCTAGATCAGCCTGAAGCATTGATTGAGCAGATCGTAGAGTTGGCAACTATCGCGCGTAAAGATGGAATGATTGCTCTCGAAGGGCAGGAAATTCCCAATCCTTTCTTGGCGAAGGGTATATCGATGCTGGTTGATGGCACCGATCCAACCATAATTAAAAGCTCATTGCAGCGAGAACTTTCCGCGACGAAAATGCGGCACGCGATGGGTGCAAAGATTTTTTCAGCGTGGGGCGAAATCGCGCCGGCGATGGGAATGATTGGAACTCTGATTGGTCTGGTGCAGATGTTGGGTAACATGGGTGATCCTAAATCGATTGGCCCTGCTATGGCCATTGCTTTGCTAACGACGATGTATGGCGCGATCTTGGCCAACGTTATTTGCTTGCCGATTGCCATGAAGCTTAGTAACCAAGCGGATCTAGAAGCAGCTAACAATGAGCTGATCATTGAAGGTATCCTGTTTATTCAAGATGGCGGTAATCCGCGAGTGCTCAGTGACTTCCTCGGCGCGTTTTTGGGCCCCAAAGCGCGCGCTAAATTAGCGGCTGCCGGGTAAAGAGGCGCTTTCATGTCAGACGATGAAGAGCTAAAAGGCGGCGAGTCTGTCGAGCTCCCAGAGAGTCCGCCGCCGGCAGAGGAATGTCCGCCATGCAAAGCTGGTGCACCCAGCTGGATGGCCACATTCGCCGACATGGCGACTCTGTTGATGGCGTTCTTTGTTTTGTTATTGTCGTTTGCTGAAGTAAACGTTCCAAAATTTAAACAAGTTGCCGGCGCGTTAGAGCGCGCCTTTGGTGTCGCTCGCGTCGTGCCGAGAATTTCCCTACCCACAGCCACGAGTCTGGTCAAGCAAGAGTTTACGCCATCACTTGCGGAGCCGACCGTCCTCGATCAAAAACGTCAGCGCTCTGAGGATATTACGCGCCAATTTGTGATTAAAAAAACCGAAGAAGGCACCGGTGATTTTAAATCTAAAGATGAGTTTCGTCGTGTCCAAGAAGCACTTGCCGAGCAGATCGAACAGGGTGCGGTGACCGTTCGTCTTGAAGATAACAAGGTTGTTGTTGAATTACAAACCGACAAAACAAGCGGTGGCGAAAATAAGTCTGCTAACGGCGGTGCCGGAGGACCTATCAGTCAGGCTACCTTGGATGTCGCGGCTAAAATTGTCGATTTGCAAACCAAAGTCTCGACAGAGATTGAAGTGAGAAAACAAGCTGTTGCGTCGGGTGCGAAAACGGGTGGCATGGAGAGCGATAAAGACAGTGTTGAGTCGTCGGGCGGCAGCGCGGCAAAACGTAAACAAGATGTCGATGATCAGTATCAACAAATTCGCGTAGCTCTGGCAGCCGATATTCAGATGGGCTTGGCCGAGGTTGAGCGAGACGGCGATCGGATTGTGGTTAGACTTGCCAGCCAGGGTTCTTTTATCTCTGGCAGCGCTGACTTGCAGCCAGGTTTTGGCGGTTTGTTGTCGCGTGTCGGCAATTCGCTCTCTGGCACTCGCAGTAAGGTGCGTGTTGAAGGCCACACCGATAATGTGCCGGTTGCCTTCAGCGAGCGCTTCAATTCAAACTGGGATTTGTCTGCGGCACGCTCTGCCTCCGTGGCGGATTTCTTTGCTAAGAACACAGAGTTGAGTCAAGAACTGATCACTGTTGCAGGCTTTGCGGACACGCGCCCGATCGACACCAACAATACCGCCGCAGGTCGATCACGCAACCGTCGCATCGAGGTGATTGTCGATGGATCTTGAAGTCATGATTATGCAGATTAATCGTCAACATAGGCTATTAGCGATGCCCAGAGGAGTGCTCTGAGATGGCGGACGAAATCGAAGACGTGGTTGACGCTGAAGAGGTAGATGTCGCTGCGCCAGTTGCGAAAACCCCGCCGCCGGTGGTGAAAAAGCCGCCGCCCGAGCCGCAAGAAGAGCCTGAAGAAGAGGAGTGCCCTGAGTGTAAAGCGGGTGCCCCCGCGTGGATGGCTACCTTTGCAGATATGGCGACGCTGCTCATGGCCTTCTTTGTGTTGCTACTCTCGTTTGCTCAAATGAATGTGCCTAAATACAAAGAAGTTAGTGGCTCTATGAACGAGAAGTTTGGCGTGCAAAAAATAGTGCCGGTTGTTGAGCAGCCGATTGCAGAGAATATCATTGCTAAGCAGTACAAAACGTCGAAGGTTGACCCGACGCTGCTCGATGTTATTCAGGAGCAGACCACAGACGAAATTCAGCCCGATGACGTCGAGTTAAAAAGCTCTACGAAAGCGAATGATTCAGAAACAAATTCCGAAACGGAGCTATTGGAGAAAACCCTTGCCAAGGAAATTGCTGAGGGTAAAGTTAAGATCAATGTAAAAGACAAAAAGATCGTCGTTGAAGTGATCTCTAAGTTTGAGACGGGAACTAGCGGCCAGGGCCAAGATGCCAAGTCCAGCGCGAAAGTGTTTCAAGATGACTTAGAGATCTATGCCAAAGTCGCCTTGGCTCAAGCGCAGGTTGCCTCACAGATAGAAGTTGTTGACGCCTCGCCCGACAGTCGGGACGATAATCTTGCTGGACAGAGTTCCCAGTCCGGAGAGCAGGCGGTTGAAGATCAGTACCAGCGTATTCGCGCGAAACTGTCCAACGAAATCACCCAAGGCCTGGCAGAAGTTGAACGCGACGGCGACAAAATTATTGTGCGACTCGCTGAGCGCGGATCGTTCCGCAGCGGCTTCGCTGATCTGCAGCAAGGGTTTAAACCGTTGCTCGATAAAGTGGGTGAGTCTATTGCCGATAGCAGCGGACTGATCACTATTGAGGGTCATACTGACAATGTTCCGATGGCCTTCAGTGAGCGGTTTCGGTCAAACTGGGATTTATCGGCGGCGCGATCGGCAGCAGTAGCAGATTACTTACTCGAACGCTCTCCCATTGATGACGGGCGCGTCTCTGTAACGGGTTTGGCTGACACCAGACCGATCGCCTCCAACGACACGCCCGCTGGGCGTTCAAAAAATCGTCGTATAGAAGTGATAATCGACGGCAGTTAGTGAGTTCGCGATTTACTCGTGGCACTCCAGTGGCAGTTTTCCGACCCTAAGGCTTATTGCGTTTTTCTTCCAGTAAATCGGCAATAGCCCGTGCGTGCTCCTCGGTAATTTTGAATCTCTCGCGCAACTCTTCGATATGCTTTTGCTCGTCTTCAGTGATAACGCCATCACTCATCGCCGAGTTAATTTCTGCTTCAAAAATCGCCTCTCGACGGCTCATTTGGTTTGAGAAAGCAGATGCCACAATACCCGTTAAAAGTGCCACAGTGCAGACACCCATTATGGCAGTGAACGCGCCAATGATCTGACCAAGGGGTGTTACGGGAGAGACATCACCGTATCCGACTGTGGTCAACGTAATCAGCGCCCACCACATGGTCTGTGGGATAGAGGCAAATTTTTCTGGCTGTGCTTCGTACTCGGCGAGATACATCAGCGAACTCGATAAAAACAACGCAATACCCATTAGGTAAAGAGCGGCAAGAAAGGAGCGGCGCTCTTGGTAGACGGCAGAGAAAAGATCTTCAAGCGCTGAAGAATAGTGCGATATTTTGAGAAGCCTAACCAAGCGCAAAACCCGCAGCCATCGCAGATCAACACCGCCAAGTAGCAGTGGCAATATGGTGGGTAGGATTGCCATCAAGTCGATCACGCCGGTGAAGCTGAAAATGTACTCAAATCTTCGACCAGAGGGGCTAGAGGACTTACTTTCCTCATTGGCCGGTGCGGACCAAATGCGCAAACTATATTCAATAACAAAAATCACCACAGAGACAGTTTCGAAAAGAAACAATTCATATCCATACTGAGCATGAAAACTATTGACTGACTCCAAGCACACCGCAACTAAGTTAAGAAGAATTAAAACAGACAAAAAAGTATCGCAGACGCGACTGACAACATCCCCTTCTGCGCCTTTGTTTAGGATTTCCATTGTTCGCTGCTGACTTGGAAACATCGATTATTCTCCCCCCCCAGTTGGTCTGAGTGTATTTTTTATAGGCGCTGACGCGCACGCTATGATTGCTCAAGGCGTGTTTATGGCATGGTATATAAAGGGGTGTCAATAGCGGTAGCTGCTTGTATACAAGCAGCTACGCAGTTTGAGGGGCGAAAAATAGATTAGAGGTGAGGCGTGAAACGAATTAACAAGCAAGAGCAACGGGTTGCTGCTTGAGCAGGCTGGGTAACAACTCCCATGCGCTGCGTATCTCATTGGCAAGGCCTTTCACTTCACGGATGGCGTTGACATCATTGTGCAAGTTGGCAAATAACAAGCGTCTGATCATATAGTCATAAAGATCGCTTAAGTTGCGAGCGAGATCTGTGCCCTTATTAAAATCTAACGAATCCTGTAAACCATAAATAATGCCTGATGCGCGGTTTAAAACACGGCATTTCTCAGCAATATTTTTGCGCTCAATGTGGCCTTCGGCCGATGCGAGGGTTTCAATTAGGCCATCAAATAGCATTTGAATTAACTGAATGCCGTCTGCGTACTGCACCGCGGAAGACACGTGTACATTTCGGTATGCGTTTAGACCTTTATTGTTCATTGCCATGTGAGAAATTTCCTTTGCACCAATTGATTTGCTTATTACTACAATCGGGCCTAACGGAAATTTCTTTAGCAAAAGATGGATTTTTTTCATGCAATAAATTGCTTTCAACGCACTCTGTACAAAAAGAAATAGCGCCTCTTGCTCAGGGGCATTCGCTGTAAGTGCTTTCAAAGCAGCGAGTGGCCGCTTGTGTCGCCTCCGCAATTTGCTCATCATCAAGCGATAGTGCGGCGATATCGGCAATGTCAGACGTCTCTGGTTGACCATTGAGTCGTGCTACTTCGGCCCATGCAAATGCCTCTCTCGGCATTTGGTCTCCGTCTTCACCGGCCTGCAGCATGTAGGCGTACATAAATTGCGCATTGCCATAGCCTTCGGTGGCAGCCTTTTTAAACCAGTATTTGGCGAGTTGATAATTCAGCTCAACACCTGTTCCCTGATGGTACGCCAGCCCCAACATGTATTCTGAGTCGACTAAATTTTGCAACGCCGCCCGTTTAAACCAGGTGACTGCTTCACGATGGTTCTGAGCAACGCCGTAGCCATGGAAATAGAGCATTCCAACATTGTGCTGCGCTTCAGCAAGACCTTGAATCGCCGCTTGCTTGTACCAATTCATCGCCTCAGGATAGCTCTGTGCAACGCCAAAGCCTTGCTCGTAGAGGTGACCGACATTGTTTTGTGCTTCGGGTGCGCCAGCGCGGGCCAAATCCATCCAAGCGCGCATAGCTGTCGCATAATGGTTGCGCTCGAGGGCGCTGACACCGGCCTCAAAGGGGCCTGCGGAGACAGACTGAACACTGATAAAAACGCAAAAAACGCTTAGGGCTAACTGTTTCATAGATCGGGTTTCTCCTGCAATTAATCGAACTGCTGCTGAGTCATAGTGCGGCTCGTTTTTAACTTCTCTCTAAGCTACGCGCTTGATGTTGTACATCGATAACCGCTTGAAACAGTGCACCTTCCTGCAGACAACCGCACAGCTCACCAGTTTCAAGATTAATTACCGGCATACTCTCACCGACAAATTTACTGACTTTCACCATCGCTTCAGCCAAGTTGTCATGACTGTGTAAAACGAGAGGTCGCGTATCCATAAAGTTGCTAATCGCTTGGGTTCCACATTCAATTGCTTCATAAATGGTGACCTTACCCAAGAACAGATTCTTAGGTCCTACTATATAAGCCTCAGTGTGGCCGCGAGCTTTCATTTCCTGCAGCAGCGTGTCGCCGGAGGTCTCAGAACTCGCGGAAACATACTCTTGATTGGCAAAGCCGCCCACTGCGAGTTGATTAAGCGCAATAGACTCTCGGCCTTTGAGGAGATCAATTCCGCGATCGAGCAGTTGTCGATCAAAGAACGAATTGCCAAACAGACGGTGGGTAATGAGGCTGCAGAGCATAACGGCAATCATAACGGCCACGGCATACTGGTAGGATTCGGTGAGCTCTAAAACAATCAATACCGCAGTGACGGGTGCTCCAATGACCGATGCGCTGACAGCGGCCATGCCCGCGACACTAACAATACTGGCAATATCATTAAACCCTAGGGTGATCATAAGTTGTCCTGCGAGAGCGCCAACCGCAACACCAATAAATAGGGACGGTGAAAATACGCCGCCAAATAGGCCAAAGCCGATGCACAGAGCTGTCATAAGAAGCTTGGCAATCAGCACGGTCAACAGCAGTGACAGCGAGAACTCACCGGCAATCATATTATTGATGCTGGCAATACCGAGCCCGAGTATTTCTGGAATCCAGACACCCACTAAGCCGCAGATGGTTGCCGCTATAAACGGCAGGGCGAGGGGTGAAACGTTTATTTTCGCAGCGCTCTGCGCAGAGTAACGCAGTGCCAGCATAAATGTGATTGCTGCCAGAGAGAAGAGGGGCGCCAATACGATGAGTGCTGGAACAATATCGGCCAGTGGCGGCACGATATTGCTAATTTCAAATGTCGTAGAGTGCGGAAACCACCGCTGGCTAAGTGTACTGGCTGTGATTGATGCCACCGTTATGGGGGCGACAGCGCGCACAGAGATATGCCTGAGTATCGCTTCATGGGCGAACACAATGCCGGCAATTGGGGCGTTGAAGCCGGCGGAGATAGCTGCAGCAACACCGCAACCTAAATAGATTTCATGTGATAGGCGGCTGGAAATAAAGCGCTTAACCCAAATACCCATGGTCGCGCCAAAGTGGACAATAGGTCCATATTGCCCGACGGACGCTCCGCCACTGGCAGAAGTGAAGGCTGCGAGGGTCGATGCCAACCCCGTTTTAATGTCTAGAGGCTCATTAATCTGATGGGCTGCATACATGGAGTCTGCTGGCCCTGCCCAGCGACTAATGCCGAAGCTGGTCTTTAAAAATACGACGACAGCTGCCGCCGCCCACAAGAAAAGCACGCTGGAAAAAGAGACTGTGTGACCGCCCAGCGTCATTGACAAAAGAGTGCTGTCGGCCCGTTGCTGGCCGAACCATTGGACACCGGTGACAAAGAGATTTGAAACTAGGGCGAGGACGGCGCCAATCAGTCCGCCGACAAAAAGGATAATAATGACCTCGAGAAGTGCTTCGCGAATTTTCTTCATAAATTGAGACGTCCAAGGCTGAGTGACACAATAGGCCTATGTTGGCCCTTATAATTATTATGACAGAATATCTGTTCACCACGGCGCCAAAAAACAGCGTGCCTACTGGAGGCTAATCAACCCGCGGCGACTTGTTGAAACGCTGCACCAAATGTAACAAATCGTTGATCAAGAAGGCATTTAAATTTGTCTATGCAGTGTATTTGATTTGCGGCTCAGATTGAAAAATAAGTGACATTGGAGTGTTTTGACACTTGGCCTGCCGGTTAATTGGGGTTACAGTGCGGCCTCTATGTAGCATCTTGGCGCCTTGCTTGCTTTAAGTTTTCGCACAAGGGCTCTGGTTTAGGTTATTCGAGAATAAATTTTTTGATCCACACACAAAACATTATTGGGCAGAGTATCGCCATTGAAGAGCTAAGAGATCTTATCGAACTGGTAGGGCCTAGCGAATCAACGGTGCTTATTTTGGGCGACAGTGGGACTGGCAAAGAGCTGGTCGCGCGCGCGCTACATGACGCATCAGGCAGGAGCGATGGTCCGTTCATACCGGTTAATTGTGGTGCTATTCCGAGAGAGCTTCTTGAGAGCGAATTATTTGGCCATCGCAGAGGGTCGTTTACCGGCGCTATTTCTGATCGCAAAGGTCGTTTTGAGCTTGCCAATAACGGCACGTTGTTTCTGGATGAGATTGGCGATATGCCAATTGATCTGCAGGTAAAACTTTTACGGGTATTGCAGGAGCGCCAGATTGACCCGATAGGCTCTCTGACGTCTGTGCCCATCAATGTTCGAGTATTGGCAGCCACGCACAAAGATATTGTGTCGCTAATGGACCAATCGTTGTTTCGCGAAGATTTGTATTATCGTCTCAATGTGATGCCTATCGAAATACAACCGCTGACTGACCGCAAAGAAGATGTGCTACCACTGTTTGACCACTTTGCGGCGCAGCATGCGAGTGACGGGAAACCGCCCATTACCTTACACCCTTTTTCGATGGCACTTTTTTTGGAGTACAGCTGGCCTGGAAATGTCCGCGAGCTGGCCAATTTGGTAGATCGTTACTCTGCACTTTATGCTGGACAAGAAGTCGATTTGCGAAAGGTTATTCCGAGCATGGTGCCGCCAGGTATTCGCGCATTGGCAAACGTGATGGATCCGGCTGCGCCTATTGTGGATAAAACCGAGACGCTGAACTCGCGATTGGCCGCACAGGTCATTCATACGGCTGAGGCCTTTTCGGACAGTGAAAATATTGAGCGCTATGTGAGCGCTCAAATGAATAACGAAGTCGAACAAACCATTTTATTGGCCCAGGGTGGGGGCATGTTCCCTGAAGAGGGCGTGCAGTTAAAGCAGCACTTGTTGGACATTGAGCGCAATCTTATTCGCCACGCACTCGCGTCAGCCGAGGGCAATGTCTCTAAGACGGCGCGACTGCTTAATTTGCAGCGCACGACGTTGATTGAAAAAATTAGTAAGCACGGTTTGTCCAGTGATGTTTAACCTGTTGGTTAAATTGCATAGTTAAGACAGTTGGCCCTTGGTAGTCCTGAAACCCGTCACTGATCTCCCCTCTATAATCCTTTTCGCTTTTTAAATGCCTCTACGAGCGCGCTGTCTGCTGCAATTCGTTTGCGCTTGTTGCCTTAAAACCAGTCCCTTTTGCATCAGGTTTATCAGCCACATAGTGGCAACCTATTTCCGCAAAGTGGCCGTCTTTTCCCGAAGTGGTGTCAAATTGCCGACTTATTGCCAGTGGCAATAAGTTGACACTGTCTTGCCACTTTTAACATAACTCACTGTATTCCTTAGAAATAATGTTTTGGCACGTAAATTGCTATTCTCTAGGCATTAGAAGCGAACTATGCAGCATTAATTTTTAACACAGGTGATATGACGTGGCACAACATCATGCAATAGAACTGCTCTGGATTGACGCTGTAGACCAGCTGTCCTCTCAAGATCTCGCTGCCTTTTCGCAGCGGGGCATCGGCGTAACGCAAGTCGATTTCACAGACCTTGAAAACGAACATTTCTTGAATGCACAGGTTGCCGTACTCAACCTCTCCAGCGACACCACAATGCTGAAAGAGATTCAGGTGCGCATTGCTGGCATGGGTAGCAGTCTTCAGATTATTGCCCGGGTTGCTCGTGATGATTTGGCGCTGGGTATTAAGGCGATGCACAACGGTGCGCTCAGTGTTGTGCCGAACACCAGTTACGATCCTGTTGAGTGGGCTGCGGTTTTGGATATGGTTCATATTGAGCCTAAGAAGTGCAAGAGCGCGCAGACATTTGTCTTTGCAGACCCTGTTAGTCGCAACCTTTTGGCGCTCGCAGAGCGTGTGGCCAATGTCGATGTTAGCGTGCTCATCGTGGGTCCTACCGGTGCCGGCAAGGAAGTGTTGGCGAGAATTCTCCATGACGCTTCACCGCGCCACATGGGCCCCTTTGTCGCCTTCAACTGTGCTGCAATGCCAGAAAATTTAATTGAAGATATGTTGTTTGGTCATGAGAAAGGCTCATTCACCGGTGCCACAAAAGTGCAGCCCGGTCTTTTTGAGCAGGCCCAAGGCGGCACGGTGTTTCTTGATGAGATTGGTGAAATGTCTTTTCACTTGCAAGCTAAATTACTGCGTATTTTGCAAGAGCGCGCCGTGGTTCGACTGGGCGGCCAAAAATTGATTGATCTCGATATTCGAATTGTTGCGGCAACTAACCGTGATTTAAAAGCAGCCATTGCCCAGAACATTTTTAGGGAAGATCTCTACTTCCGGCTCAGCGCATTCAAGTTATCCATCCCATCGTTGATCGATAGACCTTTGGACATTTTGCCCTTGGCGGAACAGTTTTTGAAGCAGCAGAGTAATGGTGCGCAGCCTCCGCGATTGACCAGTGCCGCACAGCATAGCCTAGAGACATACAGTTGGCCGGGGAATGTCCGCGAGCTTCAAAATGTTTTAATTCGCAGCATAGTACTGTCAAACGGTGCCGTGATTGACACCCAGCATTTAATGTTCGACGACTTTGCGCAGCCCGAGATATTGCACCGTCACACGACCCACGCTCCGAGTCAGTCTGGCTGGCAGCACAATGCACTGCCGCGCGCGCAGGTTTCTGCCGCATCGCTTGGCAGCCATTCTACTGTCGCGCGTGAGCGCGGCGTGTCAGAGGATTTGACAACCGCGATTAAACACAGCGAGTGCCAAACCATTATGGCGGCGCTGCATGCGTCTAGAAGTCGTGAGCAGGCTGCTGAGCAGCTGGGCATTAGCGCCAGAACACTGCGTCACAAATTACAACGGCTGCGAGAGCAGGGAATTAACGTCACTCGGGCCTATGCGCGATAGAGGAGTAAATCATGGTTAGTCCAGTAAATTCAGGCAATGTGGAATCGCTGCTGAACCAAATTCGACAGTATCAGGCACAGGCTGCGCAAGGCATCAATCTATCGCCAACCGCGCGGGTTGACGAAACAGCCGTTAACGGAGTCGGTTTTGCTGACGCCATAAAGGGCGCCCTTAATCAGGTTAACTCTGCACAGAGCAGTTCCCGCGCGATGCGCAATGCCTATGAGAGTGGAGAAGATATTCCATTGACAGATGTTGTGATGAGTATGCAAAAGTCATCGTTGGCCTTTGAAGCGACGCTTCAAATAAGAAACAAAGTTCTTAAAGCCTACGAAGACATTATGAACATGCCCGTTTAGAACGACGAATAAGAGATACTAGCGATGCCGACAACCTTAGCAAATCCGACAAATAGCAATTTGGCCCCAGCCGCAGCGGGCGCCGCCGCGCTTCCAGTGGGCCAACAATCTGTTCAAGGCCTTGATGCACCCGCGGGTGCAGCGATCTCTGGCGCATTTCCCAGCATCACCGAGGTTATGCGACAGCCGGCAGTGCGCAAGGCGATGCCTGCGATTATTGCCTTTCTGACGGTGGCCATGTTTTTGATTGCCTATTCCTTTATGCAAGATCCGATTTATCGCGCTGTCTATCCAGGGCTCTCGGAGTCTGATCGGCAGCTGGCATTTGAGGCCTTATCGGGCGCAGATTTTAAAGCGCGCATCGACAGTGCGTCGGGTGAATTAAAAGTGCCCGATGCCCGTTACCACGAAGCGCGTATGTTTCTTGCCTCGCGCGGATTGCCGCAAGAGGGCTCCGCCAGTGGCATGAGCAGCCTTGATGACGAGTCGTCAATGACCTCAAGCCAGTTTATGGAACAGGTTCGCTATGTTTCAGCAATGGAGCAAGAGCTCGCGCGCAGTATTACGCAAATCACCACCATACGCTCCGCAAGAGTGCATTTGGCCACACCAACGCAAAGCGTGTTTGTGCGCAACCGTACCCCTGCCAAAGCATCCGTGGTTGTCTCACCCTATCCTGGTCGACAAGTGTCTCCCTCTCAAGTGGAGGCCATTATTCATATGGTGTCGTCGAGCATTCCCTATCTCTCCATAGAAGATGTGGTGGTGGTTGATCAGCGCGGCAAATTGCTTACGGACGCCAATAATTTTGCCTCAATGCAGTTGAACACGGCTCAGTCAGAGCATAAACAGCGCCTAGAAGAAACCTATCGCAGCCGCATTGACGCACTGTTATCACCGGTTGTTGGTGCAGGAAATGTTCGCTCAGAGGTCGACCTGAAAATCGACTTTACTGAGGAAGAGTCAACCTATGAAGAGTACGACGGCAATGATAACGGGCCGAAAGCGCGTTCCGAGGTTCTCTCTCTCGAACAAGATTCGTCACAGACTACTGGCGGCATCCCCGGCGCCACGACCAATACGGTGCCTGCATCTCCCACTAACGTGGTCAATGGCCAGCTCTCGGCAGCCGGCGGTGCAGATGGATTGCGCACCAGTAACAGCACAACTACCCGAAATTACGAGATGGATCGCGCAGTGCGTCACGTCAAGCGTCAGGGCGGCAATGTTGAGCGTATCTCTGTTGCAGTAGTTATAAATGAGCCCGCGGGCGTTACTAGCACCGTTGATGCCGACGGCACGGCAACAGAGTCCGCGGTCGTTTACAGCGATGCAGAGATTGAGGGGTTTACCGATCTGGTGAAGGGCGTTATTGGCTTCAACTTTGAGCGAGGCGACGTGGTAACCATCGTGTCTGCCAAGTTTGAGGAACCTGAAGTCATTGAAAGTCCCTTCGCGTGGTATGAAAACGCACAGGTTATCAGCGCCATTAAGAGCACTGGCGCGGCGCTTATCTTCTTGGTTATTTTGTTGGGTATCGTTATTCCTGTGATCAAAGCGTACTTGCCAGCAGTGGATGATAGTGCAGTTGCCGACAAACTTGATGCGCTTAAAGACGGCGAGTTGAGCGATGAAGAGTTGAGGATGATCGAGATGGGCGAAGGCGAGTCCCTCGAAGACATCAAAGCCAAGCTGCGACCGAAAAAATCCACCATATCTGCAGAGATGCTTGATACAGCCAATACATATGACGACAAAGTGGCTCTTATTCGACTGTTGGTTGCTGAAGACTCGGGTCGTGTTGCAAATGTATTGAAGAAGATGATTCGCCCAATTTAAGTTGGCGAGGAGATAGAAAATGGCAGAAAATCAAGCAAAAAAGTCCGTTCCAGTTGAAGAGCCGCCGATGTCGGAGGGGCTTCGCGACGAGCTAAGCCGTATGACCAGCACAGACCGTTCGGCAGTGATTATGCTGCTGTTAGGTGAACAGCAAGCCGCAGACATTATTCGCTACTTGAACCCGAGAGAAGTGCAGGCGCTAGGCTCGGCGATGGTGGGTGTTGCCGATTTATCCCAAGAAGCCGTTAACATCGTGCTTGACGAATTTGTCGCCACCATCAAGAAACAGACTAGTCTCGGCCTCGGGACGGGTGACTACGTGGAGAAAGTTCTCAACCGCGCCCTTGGTGCGGATAAGGCTGCCACGGTCCTTGGGCGCATTATGCCCGGCTCGTCGAGTAAGGGGCTTGAAATTTTGCGCTGGATGGATGCGCGATCAATCGCCGATATGATTCGCGAAGAGCACCCCCAGGTCGCCGCCATTATTCTTTCGGTACTCGAATACGACGTCGCCGCCGATGTGCTCAATTACCTGCCCGCAGAAAATCGCCCAGAGATTATGCAGCGCGTTGCCAGTTTAGAAACAGTGCAGCCATCCGCGATGGACGAACTAGAGGGCATCATGAAGCAACAGTTCTCGAGTAGTTCGTCAGCCAAGTCATCAAGCTTTGGCGGCGTGAGTACTGCGGCGAAGATCATGAACTTTACCAAGGTTGATCTTGAAACGGCCATTATGTCTGGTGTAGCAGGGCTTGACGAAGAGCTCGCCATGAAGATTCAAGACAATATGTTTACCTTTGACAATCTGGCAGGTGTTGATAACCGAGCAATCCAGGTGCTTATGCGCAACATTGAGTCCGATATGTTGATGACGGCATTGAAAGGCGCTGATGAAGAAGTGCGCACGAAGTTTCTCGACAACATGTCGCAGCGCGCACGCATTATGTTCCTTGATGACATGGAGTCGAAAGGTCCTATCAGAATCACCGATGTGGAAGAGGCTCAGAAGACCATTATGCGTCTGGCAAGGGTACTCTCAGATGCAGGTGAGCTAGTACTAGCGGGTCGGGGAGATGACTTTGTCTAAGTCGGATCCGTCAGTCAGCTGGCGTCTCAACGAACTGATCGAAGCTGGGCACAAGGCCAAAGAATTCGCCACAGCTGATTGGTATCGCCACGACGAGCCGGTGCGCGATCATGGCTTCGAGCTGTGGGCGCCAAAAGTAATCGGCGGGCCGGTTGAGGATATTGCTGAAGAGGCACCGCTCGAGAATGCTATAGAGACCGTCCAAGCTGCGGAGCCAGAATTAGCCGCAGAACCTGCAACGGCTGAAGAAAGCGCCCCGCAAATTGACCAAGAAGCACTCGAGCAAGCGTGCAGTGACAGTTTTGATCAGGGTTATCAACAGGCAATGGAGGCCGCCGAGCTAAAATGGGCTGAGGCCCGCAAAGGGTTTATCGACTTAACCGACGCGTTGAACAAAGCACAAAGTGCACCCAATGAATTTTTCATGCCGCTTAAAAAGCTTGCCCTGCATATTGCTGAGCAGCTGGTTAGAGGCGAGTTGACCCTCTCTACGGCCGCACTAGAGCGTCTTGTCGATGAAGCTATAAACGACATAGAACAGCAGGGAGAGGGCCCTATTGTGGTGTTTTTAAATCCACTGGACCACGCCCGCTTCACTGCGCATTTGCGCAGTGAGCTTGATCATATAGATCTCCGTGTCGATGCGAGCCTGTCGCAGGGCAGCGTCAGAGTCACGATGGACGACAGCGCCACCGAAGACCTAATAGAAAATCGTTTAACTGCGATCGCAGACAGTTTGCTGGGGCTGAATGGCCTTACCAAGAAGTCATCCTCCGGCGCCCGAAGTACCAAAGACAAGATCAATCAAAAACGGGATTCCATAATTGAGGGTAGTGCGGAACTTGTTAACTCCTTTGACCCTGTAAACAGCCCTGAGCCAGTAAACAGCCCTGAGCCCACAGACAGCCCTGAGCCAATAGAAGGCCCCGAGCCACTTGAGGGCGAGCTCGAAAATGGCGCATCCTTCGATGACAATTCTGAGGAGCCGGAGCTCGATGCTTGATTTTGCCACTCAAGTCGATCTAGAGATCGCCAAACTCACGCTATCTGAACCGCTGATGAGCGGAAAATTAGTACGCGTTGTTGGCCTCACCCTTGAAGCAAAAGGTATTATCGCGCCGCTTGGTGCTCATTGCCGCGTCGAAAATATCGATATGGGCTCCTTTGTCGACGCCGAAGTGGTTGGTTTTAACGACGACACCCTGTATCTCATGCCCTTTTCCGAGCCCAACGGGATTGGCCCCGGAGCACGTGTTTGGGTTGTCTCTAAACACGCCAAAGCCTCCCTCGGCGAAGCCATGTTGGGGCGTGTTATTGACGGACTCGGCCAACCCCTCGACGGTGCCGGCCCCATCGCCTACAGCGAGCAGCTCGGCCTAGAAGGCCTAGCGATCAACCCAATGGAGCGAGGATCAATTACTAAAACCCTCGATACCGGTATCAAAGCCATCAACACCTGCCTAACCTTAGGGCAGGGCCAGCGCATCGGACTTGTGGCCGGATCAGGCGTAGGTAAGAGCGTGCTTTTGGGTATGTTGACCCGCAACACCGCAGCCGATGTCGTGATTATCGGACTTATCGGTGAGCGCGGTCGAGAAGTGCAAGAATTTATTCACAACACCCTCGGAGAAGACGGTCTTGCAAAAGCCGTTGTCATTGCTGCGCCAGCGAATATCTCCCCAGTACTCAGATTAAAAGCGACCTATCTGACCCATCTGGTTGCCGAGTATTTCCGCGACCGCGGCAAAAACGTTTTGATGCTCTGCGACAGCTTGACGCGAGTCGCCCATGCTCAGCGCGAAATTGGCTTAGCCATCGGTGAACCGCCGACAGCCAAAGGCTATCCGCCATCGGTATTTGCCATGCTGCCGCGCCTGATTGAGCGCGCCGGCGTTGGTCGCCACGGCCACGGCTCCATTACAGCGGTCTATACCGTCCTTGCTGAGGGCGATGACCGCTCTGACCCTATTGTCGATATTGCCCGGGCCTCTCTCGATGGCCAGGTTCTTTTGTCCCGCGCCCTTGCAGACGCAGCACACTATCCAGCGATTGACTTAGCCGGTTCCATCTCGCGGGTGATGCCAATGCTGGTGCCACCAGAAGTACTCAAGGCAGCGAATCGGTTCCGTCGTCTGTGGAGTCTCTACCAACAAAACGAAGACCTGATTCAAGTGGGTGCCTATGAAAGAGGGACCAACCCAGATCTCGATGAGGCGATTAAATTGCGCCCCAGCATGGAGGATTTGTTGCGCCAAATGAGCGATGTCAGTGTTCCAATCTATGAAAGTCAGGCCGCGATCCTTCGCATAACTGCACAGGTGAAAAATTGAAAACAGTATGGTCAGTTCTAGTCCTCAAAGCTGAGCACGCTGTGCGCGACGCTCAAGCAAGCCAAGCAAGTTTAAATCAGCGCCTTGAGCGCGCCTTGCTGCAGAGCGAAAAAATTGATGTTCTACTTGCCGACTATGCAGCACAGTTAAGCGCGGTTCAGCAGCGTGATCACAGCTCCAGCGAAGTCAGCAATTACAGCCACTTTATTATTCAGCTACAAACATTGAAAAGCCGTGCCCAACGCGAAGTGCGTCAATTAGAGATAGAGCTACAGCTTGGCCGACAGATACTGGCTGCTGCTGATCGAGAGCTTTTAAAAGCCGAGCAACTCTGCGCCAGAGCAGAAGAAAAACAGGCGCGCGAGCGGACTTCTCGAGAAGCTCGCGAATTTGACGCCCAAGCGATTCAGCAACACAATTTTCGCGCACGCGCGCTGTAACAACGCTTTTATAGAAGAACAAAAGTGCCTTCGAGGGCACGTGAGCGGTTTTTGGCATACCTCTTGCAACATCCCTTAGCAAGAAGACCATTGCGCAGGAAAAATGATAAAAATGATAGATGCAAAAAATCTCATGTTAGACCTCGGCCGTGACCCTACAGCCCGTAATGACGGGCTTAGCATCACATCGCCGACGAAAGCAAGTGACTCGCTGCAGAGCTTCTCCGGTGTTTTTAAAAATACCATGGCAGAAGTTGAAGTGGCCAAAAGCGGCAATAGTTTGCCGGTTAGCGGCAGCGATCTTGCTGACAGCGGTGATCCTGCGGCGCGGCTGCCTCTGCCATTGCTCAGTCGAACCCTTCAGGGCGGTACGTCGCTGGTTGTCGGGGGTGCAGAGCCCACAGAAGCTAGCCTACTCGCTTTTGCGCAGTCTCAAGGTATCGATCTTCGCGCCCTTGGTATTGAAATATTGCAAAAGGCGCCAGACGACCTCGCCGTCCGAGGCCAACGATTTGTAGCTCAAAGCCAAGGCGAGAGCGAGGGTCACAGCCTAGGCCAAAGCCTTAACCAGGACATGAACCAGAGCTTGAACCAGAGCTTGAACCAGAGCTTGAACCAGAGCCAGCGCTATGCCGACCCTGCTGCACTAGCGCAGACAAGTCCGGCGCAGACCGCTCTGGCACAGCCCATTGACCACGCGTTAACAAAGGCTGAAATGGTTGCGGCTGTACAAGAATCGGTAGCGAATATGCAATTGTCGACGGTCACCGTTGAAGCACAGCGACCGCTCATGATGGGCCAGTCTCTCGATTTGGACGTGGGTGACAAAGCCACCCCTTTAGCCGGGCCAGCAATTTTAGCCGGACCAGCAGTGACCTCAGGGATAGCGCCAGAAATAGCCGCGCTTGCTAAAACTGCCCCCATGGCCGGCGCTAATAGTTCGGTGCCCGCGCCTCAAACGGTTGTTGACTCAATGCGCGCAGCGCTCAAGCCAGTGCAAGACCCTCGCGGAAGTGCCGAGCAGGCCCGTGTTGGCATTGAGCTGGTGGCGCCGCGCAGCCTTCCGAAGGATATTCGCACCAGTATTGAACAAGGCCAATTAACGGCGCAGCAAAAATCTATTGCGCTCAATGACATCGTCAGGAATATACTTGCAACAAAGACTAATCAAGATCCAACAAGCATCAAAGTAACGCCGCCAACACTGGTCGTTGAAGGCGCTATGCGCGAGAAAGTTGCTGAGGGCACCGCGGCAAAGTTGACGTTCGCCCCGTCAGTGATGGATGCGTTTATAAAGCAGTTTAAAGATCGCCAAGGGTTGCCTGCTGTAAAAATGGCACCAATAAATTTGGCCCCTAACAGCGTTGCACCTGCGCCATCGAGTCTCTTGGCAGCACCGACGGTGATATCCGCGGAGAACTCTTTTGCGCAGAGCCCTATTGCGCAGAACGCAGCCGCCCCCAGTGTCGCAGCGGCTGAAATGTCTCTCGATCAGGCAATGAGAGCAAATGAAGACGATTTGCAGCAAGATCTTTTGCGTCGCCAAGATGTTTACACACAATTGTCGCAGCGCTTGTCTGAGGCCTTAGGTCAGCGCCTCAGCGCCCAAATCGCAAGGGGTTCATGGACGGTTGAAATGGAGCTGCACCCCAAGACCCTCGGTCGAGTCGAAGTACAGTTGGAGATGAAAAACGGCCAGCTAGAAGCGCACTTTAACGCGGCCAACGCAGCGACACGCGAGCTAATAGCAGAGGGAATGCCACGGTTACGTGAGATACTTGCAGAACATGGCACGGAAACTGCTTATACAGATTTAGGCTTCGCAAATCAGGGTAATTCTGACGGAAAGTCGACAGGCCAGGATAGCGAAAAACATGCGACAGGCGCTATGGGCGCCGAAATAGACGGTTCAAGCATAACCAAGAGCCAAACGATAACCGATGATGGTTTAGACGTATTAGTGTAATGACCGCCCCAAGTGGTTGGTAGCATAGAGGATAAAGTGATGAGTGAAGAAGTAGCAGTTGAAGAAGAAAAAGCAAAAAGCCCAATTTTAAAAATTATTCTGATCGTTGTCGGAATCTTGTTGCTTGTTGCAATCACCATTGGCGGCACCCTGTTTGCTACCGGCTTTTTCGACGCAGAGAAGGAGTCCTCGGAAGAGGCTATTGCTGCGCTGGAAGCTGAAGCATCAGCTGAAGCTGCGGCTGCAGAAGCGGCTGCCAGAGGGCCCGATAAAGAAACTAAAGAATCGCCTGAATTTACACGTTTTGAGCAATCTTACTTCCAACTGCCGAAACCTCTTGTGGCTAACCTCGCTGGGTCAAGAAAGGTCATGCAGGCGACTGTTGCGATTATGACGCACTACGACAGCCGCGTTGTTGAAAACGTTGATAAACACGATTTCCCCCTGCGTTTTGCCATGTTAAGCGTGATGAGACTAGTGACCGAAGACGATATTACATCGGCAAATTTTCAGACAGATTTGGCGGAAAAATTAAAGATTGAAATGAATGCTGTGCTTGAAAGTTTAGAAGATTTCGGTGGTATTGAGGCCGTGTATTTTACTGAATTTGTTGTGCAATAAAATATTCTAGGCCCAACGTAAAGCAGCATACAGATAAGGTAATTGGCGCAATGGCTGAGTTCACAAATTTACTTTCCCAAGAAGAGCTAGAAGCTCTCTCTGCGGGTATTCAGGATGGCTCGATAGAGGCTGATACTGGCGTCAATCTGGGCCTGACGGCCGTGACCCACGATCTTACCAATGAAGACTCGTCGCTGGGCGTCTCCGTCTCCGCAATTGATATGATCAACGAGCGGTTTGTTCGACAGTTTCGAGTCGGGCTGTTAGATGTATTGCGCACGGCCATGAAAATCAACGCCAAAGAAGTTGAGATCATGAAATTCGGTGAGTATCTCAAGGACCTAAGAGCGCCACTTTCAGTAAATACCATTCGCCTTAATCCGCTGCGCGGATACTCGGTTGCGATTATTGAGCCGTCAATTATCTTTGCAGCATTGGATAATTTTTTCGGCGGTTTTGGTCGTGGTTATGATGGCGTTCCACCTAACAGAATGTTCACGCCAACCGAAACCAGCATTATTAAAATTATGTTGAATGTGTTGTTTGGTTCTCTCCAGGAAGCCTGGGGGCCAATTCTACAAATAAAATGTGAACATATTGGTGCAGAAATAAACCCACAATT
The DNA here is from genome assembly GCA_001438605.1 of SAR92 bacterium BACL16 MAG-120619-bin48. Lineage (GTDB taxonomy): Bacteria > Pseudomonadota > Gammaproteobacteria > Pseudomonadales > Porticoccaceae > HTCC2207. The sequence goes on from LIDE01000031.1 coordinate 27,021, forward strand.
CGCGCAAATAGCGGATGAAAATGACCTTGTTGTCGTCAGTCGTTTTGTTGCTGACATTGGCAAAGGTGCTCAGGGAAATATCGATCTTGTGTACCCTTATAACGCACTAAAGCCCATTCGCGATCTACTTCGCAGTCGCGTTCAAACCGGCGATGGTGACGACGTGTCAGATAAAGAGTGGAGTGCTGACTTGCGTTCAGCGGCAGAAGATGCCGAGCTGCAAGTATCGGTCAAGTTGGCCGAGATAGAGACAACTTTAGTTAAGTTTGAGGCGCTGAAAGAAGGCGATGTTGTCTATTTCAGCAAGGCCCAGTATGCAAGAATGTATGTCAACGGCGTACCCGTATTTGATGCCGACGTTGGCGCCAGTGGATCGCAGATGGCCGCGCGCCTTGTGCAACCGCTTTCACCTATAAAATAGACTTCTATACCAGACTGAGAGAATCGAGATGGCGGATACAAAGACAGACGTACTACTTGCAGACATTGAGGCGAAGGAGCAGGATCTCTCTCCGCAAGACGCACTAAAAAATAAAATCAACGCAGATGTTTTGCAAAACATACCCGTGACGATTTCCGTTGAGGTAGGTCGTACAGCGATCAAAATTCGCGATTTAATGCGATTGACGCAGGGCAGTGTTGTTGAGCTTGATCGGCTCGCCGGTGAGCCTTTGGATCTTTTAGTCAACAATACACTGGTTGCTCAAGGCGAAGTCGTTTTGATTAACGAGCGCTATGGTGTGCGATTGACCAGCGTTATTCCAACTGCCGATCGCGTCAAGAATCTCTAGAGATCAAATAAAGATGTCAGAAATAGGGTGGAGTGATTGGCTGTCGATGATGGCATCCTTTGCAGTGGTTATTACACTGTTGGCCGTGACACTCTATAGTTTGAAAAAATTAAATCCAGGATTGGGTAAAAGCGCGGCCAAAACGCTGAACGTCACCGAAGTTCACCATCTCGGTCCTCGACAAAAATTAATGCTCGTTACCGTTAACAAGCAGCAAGTACTGTTGGGTGTTACCCCTCAGGCAATCAACCATCTCGGCACATGGGATGATGTTCAGCAACTTGTTGAGTTTGAGTCGCCAGAGCAGCCACAAGAGAAAACAAGCGTTGCCGACAAGTTTCAGAAGATGCTTGCGCAAGTGCGTGTAAAACCGAAGGACTAATATTTTGTTGCCGAAAAAGCCCACCCAAAAAGTTGTCCTGTTTGTATTGTCGCTGCTTTTCTTCGCCTTGCCGGTGGAGGCGCAAACCGGGTTGCCAGTCGTCAATATGATCGATGACGGCTCTGGCGGAACAAAGTACAGTTTAACCCTTCAGCTTTTAGCGCTGATGTCGGTTTTAACGCTACTGCCGTCGCTGCTTTTGATGATGACCTCTTTTGTGCGCATCATTATTGTCTTTTCGCTACTTCGTCAGGCGCTGGGAACAGCTCAGACACCGCCCAATCAGGTACTGGTAGGTCTCGCGTTGTTTCTCTCACTGTTTATTATGGCCCCGGTCCTCAGTTCAGTATATGACGACGCCATAACGCCCTATCTTGAAGAGAAGATTACTTTTGAGAGCGCCCTGGTTGCCGCAGAATCACCGATTAGAACGTTTATGCTCAATCAAACGCGGGAAACTGATATTGCCATGTTTCTTGAAATTTCTAACAACACCGAGGTGAAGGAACCTGCTGATGTACCGTTCCTAACGCTTGTTCCAGCGTTTATGACTTCAGAGCTAAAGAGTGCATTTTCGATTGGTTTCTTAATTTACATTCCCTTCGTTGTGATTGATTTAGTTGTTGCCAGTGTTTTGATGTCGATGGGTATGATGATGTTGTCACCTATGATGATCTCAATGCCCTTTAAGCTGATGTTGTTTGTTCTCGTCGATGGCTGGACACTTATTATGGGCTCGCTAACCTCAAGCTTTGCGCTGAGCTAGGATTTCTTATGGACGCTGCACAGGTTATTGATTTAGGACGTGAAGCGCTTTGGGTGGCCGTTATGGTCGCTTCGCCGCTGTTGGGTGTCGCGCTAGCGGTGGGTTTGGTCGTCGGTATTTTTCAGGCAGCGACCTCCATTCAAGAGATGACCCTCAGCTTTATTCCAAAACTTGGCGTGATGATTATTGCCTTGATGCTATTCGGAAGTTGGCAAATAGGCATCATGGTCGATTTTTTTAGACGCATATTCGAGCGTATACCCACGCTGTTCATGTAATGGACGTATTGGTCAACGAGATTGTACAGCGCTTTTATACACTGCTCTGGCCGATGATAAGAGTGTCAGCGTTTTTGCTGGCGGCGCCTTTTTTCTCTCTTCGTGCCGTCACTGTTCGCATTCGCGTTCTTTTGGCTGTGTTGTTGACGTGGATGATTTACCCTCTGATGGACTGGCCCATTATTGAGCCCTATTCAGCACAAGGTCTGCGAGAAATTTTCAACCAAGTATTGATTGGTGCGCTCATGGGCCTGATCTTACAAATTGTCAATGCGGCATTGGTGGTGGGTGGACAGGCCATCTCTGCCTCAATGGGGCTGGGTATGGCGAATATGATTGATCCCAATATGGGCAATGTTCCGGTTATCTCGCAATTTTTGTTGGTTTGTTCCACCATAATCTTTATGAGTCTCGGCGGCCATGTTTTGGTTATTACACTGCTATTGGAGAGCTTTAGAGCATTGCCAATCGGTCAGATGATTGATAGCCAAACACTCTATGCGCTCGTGCTGCAGTGGAGCACAATGATGTTTCTTGGCGCAGTTTTACTGGCCTTGCCGGTTATGGTGTCATTGCTGTTTGTGAATATTGGTGTTGGCGTTATCACCCGTGCCGCACCCGCGCTAAATATTTTTGCGGTCGGTTTTCCAGCGATGATTCTAGCGGGCATGGTACTGTTAGCAATGGCCATGCCGGCGATCGGCTATCGTATTCAATGGCTCTGGCGGCAATCCTTTGATGTTGTCGGGCAAGCGCTGGGGGTGACGTAGTGTCAGAGCAAAGTGCTGAAGAAGATCGCACCGAAGAGCCCACGGCCAAGCGCATTGAAAAAGCGCGGGAGGATGGCCAGGTGGTGCGCTCGCAGGAGCTCTCTGTAGCCGCCATGATGATTGGTGCCGCCTTTTTTCTCTACCTCTTTGGCGGTTATTTTATAACCAAACTTGCCGAGGTATTTGTCAGTGGCTTTACCTTCGATCGCAAGTTGGTATTTTCAGAAAACCTGTTGCCGGCCATGTTTGGTCAGCACGCTCTCGACAGTATTTTAATTGTAACGCCCATTTTCGTGTTGACCGTCCTGATTGCCTTTGCAGCTGCAGGTGTTTTGGGCGGTTATATTTTTTCTTTTAAACCCATCGCGCCCAAATTTAGCAAAATTAATCCGCTGAGCGGATTGAAGCGCATGTTTGGCATGAAGGCTCTGGTTGACCTGAGTAAAGCGATTAGCAAATTTTTGTTGATTGGCTGTGTGCTTTATCTCGTGGTCAGGGAAAATTTTCCCGAATTGATAAAGTTGGGCTTTATGGATCTTAAGCCAGCACTCGCTGACGCTGGCGACATTATTGCAATGGGCACTGTGCTCGTAACATTGACGCTGCTCATTGCGGCGGGTATCGATGTACCCTATCAGCTGTATGTCTTCAACAAGCAAATGAAGATGACCAAGCAAGAAATTAAAGATGAGATGAAAGATACCGAAGGCCGGCCCGAGGTCAAGGCCCAAATTAGACGCAAGCAGCGTGAGATAGCGACTGGCATGATGATGAGTGCGGTGGCCGATGCCGATGTTGTTATTGTCAATCCCGAACATTTTGCGGTGGCATTGAGCTACGACCCGTCCAAAAATGGCGCGCCAATTATGGTTGCTAAAGGTGCTGATTTTCTGGCAATGGGCATTCGTGAGCGCGCAAAAGAGCACGGTGTGCCACTATTCTCATCGCCTATGCTGGCGCGCTCGATCTATTTTACGACAGAGATTAATCAGCCAGTACCAGAGTCGCTGTACTATGCAGTCGCTCAAGTGATAGCCTACATATTCAGTCTAAACAGCTTTAGCCGCGGCGCGAAACCTGCGGCTAAACCAAATCCGGATGTGCCGGAAAACATGCGCTTTGATACTGATGGTAAACGCATAAGTTAGGCTGCTTTTTAACGTGAGCTCACAGTGAGATTAGAGTGTGCTACCCGTGTGCTAAGAGTGTGTTTAAAGTTTTCTGGGTTGATCGATTAACCGTTACTTAATAGTTTGTTAGAAAATATAGTTTGGTAGAAAAATTATGCGTGAAAATTTCAATGAGCCCTCATTTGAACTTCAAAGCTGGTTTGACGGTAGTGATATTTTTTACCGAATCAAAGACAGAGCACGATTAAACGCAGCAGTCGCAGCGATCGTCGATGATGGACACAGTGTTGCCGTTATCGGTTCCAATGAGGCTGTTCTTGACCATTACTGCCGCATGATGACCGCGCGCCTGCGCGAACACGAAGGCTTTGAATTGGAGCTTTTTTTACCGGTCAACACTGACAGCTTGCTTAGCCGCTACAATGAAATGCTCGCAGAGATTACCCTCGAGCAGGCGACAAAGCCTGCCCGTAAAGATATGCCTGTCAGACTGTTAGTCATCAACGATGCGCGATCAGTCAACCCAGAACAGTGGTCCCTGCTGGCGCGATTGTTAGCAGATTTCCCTGGCGTAAATGTCCGTCTTATCTTGTTCCTCAATAAGTCTGGCTGGCCCGCCCACGAGAAACTGTTGAATACTCTTGGCCGACGCATGTATCGCTGGGTTGTTGAAGTTCCCGCTATGGATGAAGCGCGCCAATTATTGGAGGCGGCACAAGAAAATGGCTATGAACAGGAGGCTGAAAAACTATTGATTGCAGCGGGCTTGGGCGGCGTGATTTCTGGTCGCTATCGTTTGGACAATACGCCGAGCGAGACAGACCCCGATCTTCCTGATTTACCTGAGCTCGACATTGATGTCCTTATTGGTGAGCAAAACACGCATCTTAAGGAAAAAGGTCAGCCCCGCAAAAGCCGTTTTTTCCCTATCGTAATGGTCTTCGGCATCTGTATAGCGGCATCCATTTTTGTTATCTCTTGGCTGCATCCGTCGCTATTGGATGAGGTGCAGCAGGCCGTGTTCGATAGTGATCAGTCATTGCTGCAGAACTATCGTGTTGAGTCTGTATCAATACCGACAGAACAGGAGATCAATGCTAGAGCGGCGCTTGCTGAGGTGGCCGAGAGTGTCGACGCTGACGAGAATACCCTGCCAGACGAAGGTGATACTCCCCCCAATAATGGAGAGCAAGCCATTGAGTCCCCAGCACCGCCTGTTGAGCAAGAGGCGGTGCCTGAACCGTCACAAGTTGTCACTGCGATACTGGCAGCAGAACAGACGGCCAGTTCAGACGTTGATGAACAGCCAGCTGCTGCCAGCGAAACTCCAGCTGAAACACCCGTCGCAACACCCGCACGAGATGCCGCTGACGAATTATCGGCAGAAAGCAACGAGGTTGCCGCTGAGCCTGTTGTTGCTAGCGTGGATGCGCCTGTCGAGCCATTGCCTCAGGCCTCTTTAGCAGCATCGCGACTAGCAACAGCAGAGATAGTCGCTAATGCCAGCCCGACAGAATACTTCGTTCAGCATATTGTGCTTCGTACTGAGGCAGCAGCGGGAGAGTACATTGACCGTTATGACGCATTGAAAAATGCGCGCATTGTGCCTGTTCGGGTATCGCAAAATACTGCTTATGCGGTTATCTCGGGACCATTTACTTCGCGGTTTGCCGCTGCCACATTTACCCAAGATCAAACCATTCCGCGGGATTATTGGATTCGTGGATCGCAACAACTAAAAGCCATCTTGCAGCGCTAATAGCAACAGTAATTGAGCTTGATTAGGCAGAGAGTGACATAAAAAAATGGGGGAACAGAAAGTGCCTGACAACCAGCAAAGTGAAGTCTTCAGCAGTCAGGGTTCGCGTGGCTCAGTCGTTGTAACAGAAAGGCAGGCGGCGCTGCCCTTGAATGATCAGCAAGTGCGTTTTGTCGCTGCCAGTGGGGATAAAAAGTTGATGTCTATCGACTTTAAACAAGACCCATTTGCCGACTGTGAAGCGCTCGCGAAACGACAGCCTCCCGTTGTCAAAAAGCCTCTCTATCAAGGCATATTCAGAGAGCGAATCTCTAAAGTAAAAAAGGTTACTGTCGATATTTCTAGAGCACTTAGTTTAATAAAATTTATCGAAGAACCCGACGAACCCGATGAACCAGAGATAGTGGATCTGTTATGAGTGAAATAAACGAACCGGAAGACACCACTGGCGAGCCTACAGATGAGGCTATGGCTGTTGAGCAGAGTTCTTCTGAGCAGAGTTCATCTGAGGAGATGGATCCCGATGCCGACCTGATTAGCAGCGTACGCGGGCTGATCAAAAATGGTGAGTTGGTTTCTGAACGGTTGGAGAAGCTGCTGCCTGGCGTGTTAGAAACGGCAGAGGCAACAAATAGCGCCGCCGATGTAAGCCGTCGCGCCTCATCCACCCTAGAAACTGGATTACAGCATTTACAGGCGCGGGTTAATGCGCTGAACGAGGCGAGCGAAAAAAGTGCGCTGTTGGCCACTCGCGTGATGACGGGTGCGGCCACAGCGATGATTATTGCGGTCTTTATTTATGGCTTTGTGGCGTTTCAATTGTCGTCCAGAGTGTCACAAGTTGATGCAATGCTCGTTGCCGTGAGCAAGCGTGTTGTTCAGATGAACAATGCATTGGAAACATTCGAGCAACTTCGCTTTTCAATTAATAATCTTGCTGTTGCCCAAACAGAAATGGCCGAACGTCAGTCGCTTATGGTTGATGCGATAGCGCGATCAGAGCTTTCAACACGATCTCTTGCCGTCAATGTGCCAGATCAGGCTGCCAAGCAAGTGGGTGAAAAAACCGACCAGGTTATCAAGCAGGTCACTGCCAAAACGGCTGAAGTGGTTGCTCAGGTAACCCGCTTAGGTCAGGACTTGGAAAGCCAAGGGAAAATGGTCTCCAAGTTGTCAGACTCTCTGGGCAATGTCGGAAAACAAATTAAGTCGTTAGAAGGTCGTGTCAGCAACGTGCAGAAGTTAAATGCGGATGTTGAAGCACTTGTCACACTAGAGCGGGAAAAATACCTCGATGTGTTACAGCGACAGCTGGCGCTTGATGAGTCTGCGCAGGAGGACGAAGATCAGGCGCCCGTTGAACCGCCCAAGCCCGACTTCGTTATATTTTCAGCAAAAAAATGATTGAGCAGTTAGTGAGAAATATTTGCGCAAGTAGGACCTAGTACTCGTTCTTCTCTTCATGCATCTCATCGAGGTGCTCGGCGCTCGGGAGACTCATAGGCGACGCTTGCGACAGTAACTTGTCAGAGAAAGACTGCTTGAGGGTCAAACCCGTGCGAGAAAACAGCGTGCTAACAGATTCATCTATGTCCGTTTTCAATCTGTTGATGGTAACGTCGTCTGCGTCGACGGACTCATAGCCCGATTTGTAAAGCGTAGAGGCATGCTGTGGGGGAATCCACGATAAAACCACACCGCGCAAGGTTGAAATCTCAATGGGATTTTTCGGAGTGGAGGGGTTGTTCCCGTCTCGACGATCCTTTTTACCAATTTTGAACAGCGACTCGATATGATTTTGAAGAACGTATTCAAAGCGCGTTTTGAGTGCGACAAGATCAGCTTCATTGAAGCCTTCCGGCAGCTTGCCACTCATTGCATCCCATAACACTTTGCCCGATAGGCCCAAAAAGCCATTCTCCGGAGCCACCACCTCATTCGCGTCGCTAACCGCATTGGCGGCAGCGTTATTTTGCAGTGAAAGAAATTCAAGTCTTTTCACTCGGTCAATCAAGTAGATCATTAAAATGATCGCGACGAGTGTGCCGAATAGAAGTGCTACAAGAAGTACGGTTGCCATTGCTGTCTCCACTGACTTGTTTAGTTCGAGTCAATCTCCTTTTTCTGATCTAGATTGGACTCATCTGAATCGTCGGGCGCATTTTCACGCGTTAATTCGTCACGCAAAAATTGCAGAACTTGAAAAGGGTCATCTAGCCCTAGCTCGATGCTGACTTTGTCAGCGACGGCTTGCGCCATTTTTATCGCTTCTTGAGGGCCAATCGCCACGGTCTGGTACATGGTACCTAACATGAACATTTCTTTAGCGAACTCACTTGGCACGTATGTATAAATAATATCTTTTTGTGATTTTACTGTTTGGAACGGTTTTGGTTCAGGCATTTGCGGGCGCTCGCTGCCAGCCGACATGGCCGCCAAGCAGAGCTCTTGATACGCGGTTGCCTGTTCCGCTCCCTCGATAAATACTTTATCCAAATGTGCACGTGAACGCGCACCGATACGCGTTTTAAACATGTGCGATTCACGCGACACACCGCTAATTTTCGTTGCTTTTACATAGGCGGCTTTGGCCTCTTCCATGGCTTTTCTTGCTGCGCGTTCTTTAAATAGTCCCAGCCCCATTTTATCACCTGTACCTAAATTCGTTAGCGTCTATTAGTCGCTGTGGTCTTTCATATACTCCCGCAGCTTGGATGCGCATGCGGATAAGATTTGGCTGACCCGAGACTCACTTATCTCCAGCACGGCGCCAATTTCTTTCAGGTTAAGCTCTTCGACGTAATAAAGTGAGACGATTGTTCTATCCCGTTCTGGCAGGCGTTTTATGGCGTCTGCCATTGCATCCATTAACTGTTCTTCCAGCAAATTTTCTTCTGGTTCATTGTCGTGGTCGCTAGGTAAATCAACCGAGTCAGATGTTTGATCTTCAAATGAAACCGTTTGAAAACGGTGCGCGTGTGTGCGCTCTTTTTGAAAAGTCTCGGCATCTTTGCCCATGTGCTCGGCAAGCTCAGACTGAGTGGGCGCGCGACCAAGCATGCCCGTCAGCTCTGCGGTGGCTTCGTTATGTTCGCGGATGTTTACGATTGCCGAACGCGGCAAATAAGACATCTTGCGAACCTGATCCAAGATAGCGCCGCGGATACGGTTTTTCGCGAATATTTCAAAGTCGACGCCCTTACTCGCATCGAAGGATTTATCCGCTTCAATTAAACCAATCATGCCAACTTGGATTAACTCTTCAAGCTCCATAAAATTTGGCAGACGTGCTTTAAGGTGCAGAGCCACTCTTTTTACGAGTCCAATATGATTCAAAAGCGAAACGTTCGGTTGGCTCGCATTTTGAATATCTTGGTAAACTCGCATATCTACCATCTTGGGTTTAGTCCCGATTCGCCATTTGAGAAGCTACCCGCTCAACAAAAAACTGAATTTTCCCACTCATAGGGACTTCACTGTCCAGCGCCATAACTTGTTTGGCTAGTTGCGTGAAATCTCTCGACGCAGCACTGGTCGGCGCATAGGTGACGAGCGGCTGTGAGGCTTTAATTGAGCGAACAACCATATCGTCAGCAGAGATGGAGTAGAGGTATTTAACCTGGCCGCCCAAGAAATTTTGAATAACCGAATTAATGCTAGTGTAGAGGCGCTCGCCTTCTTTTTGCGATTCGACGCCGTTGGGCACTAGCAGAATTCGATCCAGATTGTGCTGCATCATGACTTTGATCGTGCCGTAGGCATCTGCAATAGAGTAGGGCTCATTTTTAAGAACGACAATACGGTACTGGCAGGCACTCATGAACGCCATAACGGCATCTGACAGGCCTGCGGCCACATCCACGATTAGGTAGTCCAACTCATCTTCGATTTCAGAAAATGCTTGAATAATTCCGGCAGTTTCCGTGCCGGTCAATGAAGCCATGTGCTGAATACCACTAGCACCGGGCACTAGCTTAACGCCAGATGGACCATCAATAATGACTTCAGACAGGGTTTTTTCACCCGACATTACATGGCTAAAGTTAAACGGTGCACGAATACCCAACGCTAATTGAGCATTGGCTAGACCTAAATCGGCGTCGAAAATCATCACTTTTTTGCCAAGTGATGCAAGCTTAACCGCGAGATTAATGGAGACGGTTGTTTTACCAACACCGCCTTTGCCGCTAGCGACGCCAATAATTTGAATGGACGCTTTAGCCATATATTGCTTTCAACTCTTCAGATTTTAATTAACAGGTGTCAGCGGGCTACCAGCTGATACCTGTTCTTTGCACTGAGTAGTTTCCTTGTGCGCGTTCTTTTCGTATGTTCTTTTAATGACGACCTTGCAGAATAGAGCATTTGCAGGTTTTTGTTGTTCTGTCAATGTTCTGTCAATCTAAAACTATCGCCTGTTGCATTCTCGTTGATCACTCATACCTAGTCAAACGAAATGAATCGGCAGTTGTGAAAGGGCTTGCTGGGCTAAGTTATTTCCCGTTAACGGAATCGCTGGCTCAGTTATATTGGGGTTTATCGCTGCGACCGACACGGGGGTTTTGTTCGCCATCAACGTATGAATAATACTCCAGGGATGCACTCGCGCTTCAAGGCGTGAGAGCATCACCGAGTCCCATTCAATGCCGCTTGCATGCAAGTGACGTTTGGCCGAGGCCTCAGAGGCGTCAGCGGCTAGCACTAAGTGCTTCTTCGCCTGTGGCATCGCCTTAATGAGGGCCATAATTTGTTTTTCCACATCAACGCCAGACGTATCGATTATGGTGAGCTTTCGCGTGCTGAGCTCGTCGATCAGTTGCAGAAGTGTCTCAACAGAGTTGACTCGAAATGTTTCGACGCCTGCTTGCGCGCCAATGATTTGCGTTTGTGTCCAGGCGCCGATGCGCAGATCATTAAAGCTGATCAAGGCAACTTCGTTGTCGCCGTAATTCGCGGCGGCTTGCTTTGCAATGCGCCCTGCCATCAAGGTTTTTCCTGCACCAGAACTGCCGGCGATAATGTGCAGCCCCGCTAGATTGTCGAGCAAATTTATCGCTGGAATACTGCTGCCAATCTCTTCGCAGATCTGCGTTAAGGCATCTAGCATAGAGTTGTTTTGATTAATAATCTCTACTGCCAAGCTACGCAGTCCCATTGGCATACCGGTTTCATTAAACGCTTCAATTAATGGGCGCATTTCCTCGGGCACAGAGAGTGCGCCACTCCACGATTCACGCTGTTGTGCGAGTTTAAATTCGCCGCGCATGATTTCGAGTTCACGCTTTACTAGGTCAACGATTTCGCGGGCTTTTAAGAATTCGCGTTCAGCAGCGCCTTTATAGTTTTCGCCATCGAGAGATGTCTCAACTTGATCAAGGGGCGTTGCGACTAGAGGGTCGAGTGGCGGCGCTTTGTTTAAGTCGCGGGGTTCAAACAGGGAGCCGAAGGCAAGCGGTGATGACTGCGCTACTGCTGTAGTCTCGGCGTGATCGTCTGGCTCATCAGCAGGGGATAGATGGGATTCTATAAAGGATCCAAAGTCCTTTTCTACAGGCAGTCCTTGAACCAACGCCGGTGTTTTGGTCATGGCGACTGTGACCTGACGCACGAGGTCGATGGCAACAATAATTTCTGTTTGCCCTTTGACTTTATTGTTGGCAACCACCATGGCGTCTTCGCCGTAGAGGCTGAAAACTTTGTCCATCGCGGTTCGTGTGTCGGAGGCGAGAATGCGTTGTAGTTCCATTATCCAAGTACCTAAAATTATTGCTTATCGGCGATGCTAACGGTAGCCACCACTTTGACTGCTTGATCTTCAGGAATCTCACTGTAGGAGAGTACAGTAAGGTCCGAAAGTCGATGACGTATGATTTTCGACAGCCAAGGGCGAATGCCAGGCGACACTACCAGCACTGCGGGTAGACCCTGATTTTCGACATCGGCGGTATTTTCTGCGAGAGCCTTGAACAGGCCCTCTGCTAGTTTTGGCTCAATGATCAAGCCTTGATTGGCACTGCTTTGCTGTAACACATTGTGCAGCATCTGCTCGAGTGACGGCTCGAGTGTAATCACCGGAAGACTGTCGTTTATTTCGACTAAGCCTTGCACAATCATTCGACCGAGTCGTGGGCGCACTGCCGCGGTGAGTTCATCGGCATCTTGGGTACGCGCACTTTCCGTCGACAGTACTTCGATAATTGTCCGCATATCTCTGACGGAGACAGATTCGTCAAGAATGTTTTGCAGCACTTTGGTGATGGTAGCCAAGGGTAATTTACCCGGAACAAGATCTTCCACCAGCTTGGGCGCGCGGGCTGACACTTTGTCGAGTAACTGTTGTGTTTCATCATGGCTCAGTAACTCTGACGAATTGCTGCGCAATAGTGTGTTGAGATGGGTTGCAATGGCGGTGGCCGCATCGACCACGGTATAGCCCAGCGTGCGCGCATAGTCTCGCTGCGAAGGGTCAATCCAAACGGCTTCGAGCCCAAAGGCGGGTTCTTTAGTCGCTGTTCCTTCCAGCTTGCCATGCACCTGTCCGGGGTTGATGGCCATTTCACGGCCCACTTTTATTGTGCCTTTGCCGCGTACCACGCCGTTCATGACAATGTGATAAACGTCTGGCGCAAGGTCGAGGTTGTCGCGAATACGAATGGGCTGAATCAGAAAGCCGAGTTCGGCAGAGAGCTTTTTGCGTACGCCTTTGACTCGTGGCAGCAGCTGTCCACCTGTATCTGGATTAACTAAAGGTATAAGACCATAGCCAATATCCAACCCAACAAGATCGACTTGGTCGACGTCGTCCCAGCCGAGTTCTTCGCGCTTGGCTTCAGCTGTTTTCGCATTGGCGGCTTCAGTGCGCACATCGAGGGCGCGCTTCTGTTTGTCTTGGGACATGAGATACCCTAAGACAGCCGCTCCCATACCCAGGGAGAGGAACATAAGGTGTGGCATGCCGGGCACTAAGCCGAGCAAAATTAAGATGCCCGCGGCGACAAAAAATGCCAGAGGGTTGTTAAGCTGGCTTTTGGCCTGCTCGGCCATGGACTCCGACGTTGTAACGCGCGTTACAACAATGGCTGTGGCTAGCGACAGTAGCAGCGAGGGAATTTGCGCAACGAGGCCGTCACCGATGGTCAGTAATACGTAGATTCGCCCGGCGTCGCTAAAGGACATGTCGTGTTGGCCCATACCAATAATCAGCCCGCCGATAATGTTGATAACTAGAATCAATAAGCCGGCAACGGCATCGCCGCGAACAAATTTGGAGGCACCGTCCATCGAACCAAAAAAGTCAGACTCTTGTGAAATTTCTTCACGTCGTCTTTTTGCCGTTTCCTGATCAATTACGCCTGCATTGAGGTCGGCGTCGATCGACATTTGCTTGCCGGGCATGGCGTCGAGCGTAAAGCGCGCGATAACTTCGGACACACGTCCAGCGCCCTTGGTCACAACGATAAAATTAATAATCATCAGAATAGAAAAAATAATAAAACCGACTAAATAGTTGCCGCCGATCACAAACTCGCCGAAGGCCTCAATGACCTTGCCGGCAGCGTCTGGACCCTCATGGCCCTTCACCAATATCAACCTTGTAGAGGCCACATTTAGGCCAAGGCGAAGCATGGTCGCCAGCAGAAGGATAGAGGGGAAAGACGAGAAGTCGAGAGGCTTGGAGCTGTTGATGGCGACCATAATGATCACCAAGCCAAGAATAATATTAAAGGTAAACAAAAAATCCAAAAGCATTGCAGGCAGGGGCAATATCAACATAGAGATAATCAACAGCACCAGCATGGGAATACCCAGCGTGGACAGTTCGATTTTCGACAGGTCGTGTCGTATGTTTGACAGTATTGCGCTAGCCATTAATTAAAATCCAATAAAAACAGTACATTACATTTTGTGAGTCGTATCTTTCTTTCATCTGTAACCAAACTAAGCAATATCTGTGCCATCAACTTAACAGTGTGACGTCGCGCGACCCAAACCGCTCGTGATTCAACGGGTAATAATGCTAAAGAGCTGCGCTGATCTGTCGATACTAAGGAGACAGGTAGGCGGCTTGATGCGCGGTGTAAAGTGACACGGTGCGGGCAGGCAGTAACTAATTGATTCGAATGTGGCAGGGGTTCCCATGAAAATGATTGTACGAAAGGCTTTAAAAATCATCGCGCTGAGCAGCATTGCTGTGCTCGCGACCAGTTGTTCAACGACTATGGATGAATACAATGCCGCAGCGGTTGAGACTATGATCAACGAAAAAGGCAATATTCGTGCAACGGGTTACGCTGTGATCAACGTCCAGGCCCATGACAACCCAGCTCAACAGCGGTTACTGGCGATACGAGCGTCAAAGTTAGACGCGTACCGCTCGCTGATGGAGCAGGTGTACGGTCAGTACCTCGATGTTAATACAACCGTTGGCCAGATGATTGTTGAGAGTGATACCTTTCGCGCGCGTGTGCAGGGTGTGATTTATGGCGCTTATTTAGTCAGCATCACGCCAG
>LIDE01000032.1 GCA_001438605.1 SAR92 bacterium BACL16 MAG-120619-bin48
CAGCAACCGATAAAGGGCATCGGGCGTGAAATGCAGCTCGTTGATATCGGAGCCGTAGCCGTTGTAATTGATATAGGTACCCAGCTTTTCCAGCAGTGCTACTTTGTCCGAGCTAAGATTGAGATTTTTTAACATTCCCTGCGCGGTGACACTAAGGTTGTCACCAAAGCAGCCCACAATCGCCCATTCTTTGTAGGCACCGCGGAGATAGTGGTTAATTAACACACTGGTGCAAACGTCGGGCGCTTCATTGATCAACGACTTGAGTGACGCAGAGGCGGGAACTTTCCCGGCAAAGTGATGATCAACGTAAAAGACTTGAGCGCCACAGGCTAAAACACGCTCCAAATCGTCGCGATTCTTATCCAGAGACACATCGAGCACAGTAATGCGATCACCGGACTGCGGCTGAACTTTTTTTAACAGATCGATATCACGCTTAACGCCGGTCACGAGTTGCGCATCGCGCGGCTCGGCAAAGCGCAACTGCAACAGCGCACAAATGCCGTCGGCATCGCCATTAAACACATCAAAGTCAGCCATCTAGCCTCTCGCACAGGAAAAACGGCATTGTAGCTTATATTGAAGCGCGGGCAACGATCGACTCACTATTGACGCAGTGCGCCATCCCGCTTGCTAGCGGTCGCCATACTGGCGCCCTAAGTCCCTCATCACCCTGCTGAATTCGCTCATGGTTGTATCAATGATCTGTTGCGCCGTTAACACCTCGTCAATGCGTCCAACGACCTGCCCCGACAGTGGAATAGCCGCTTCCATATCACCGCCAAAATAGAGATGGCCCAACTCAGCCATATGCTCCATGACATTGAACAGCCCCAGAGGTTCCAGCGCTGCTGTGCGCTGGGTTTTAAGAGCGCGCAACGCCGGACGGCCCTGTTGATTAAGAAACACTGTATCGGTTTCTGCGGCGCTGATAATTGCCTGCTTCCAATTGTCGTGCACAGGCGACTCGGCGCAGGCCAGCATCCGCGTACCCATCTGCACGCCCTCCGCGCCCATCGCAAACGCCGCAGCCATAGAGAGGCCATCGGAAATACCACCGGCGGCAATAATAGGGACATCACAGCGAGAGCGTATTAATGGCAGCAGCACCATGGTCGAGACTGGGCTTGGATTTTTGAAACCGCCGCCCTCTCCTCCCTCAACCACTAACCCATCGACACCTGCGTCCAACGCTTTTAACGCCATCTCGAGGGTTGGCACCACATGAAACACAGTGATACCCGCCGCTTGGAAATCTTTCGTGCACACACTGGGGCTGCCCGATGATGTGGTGACAAACTTAATCCCCTGATCAATCACAAAATCAATAATATTGGTCCCGCGCACATAGGACAGGGCAACATTCATGGCAAACGGTTTATCCGTCATCTGGCGCATCAGAGCCACTTCGCGCTTGATATTGTCCATTTCACCGGATGAGGTTTCAATAACACCAAGACCGCCGGCATTGCTTACCGCAGCAGCTAATTGCGCGCGCGCAATCCAACCCATCGGCGCTTGAATGATAGGGTATTGCGTACCCGTTAACTGGGTAATTCGATTATTAATAGACATTGCCGGTTTCTCAATTTTCGGTGGTTAAATCATTGACGATAGCGCGTTCGATGCGATCAATTCTGTCTTGCCCAAAAACTTTCGTCTGACCATAAACCAGGCTAGGCACACCCCATAGATCATGGCCATACAGCTCAGCAAGATTATCTTGCGCCCACAGTCGCCAGCGATCGTCTTGCAGCAATTGTTGAGCGTGGCGCCAATTCAAGCCAACCCGCTCAACCAATTTACGCAGCCCTGCATCGGTATCAGAGCGAATACCCTCAGACCAGACCCCTCGCGCATAACTCTCTAAAAATGCTACGCCCACACCCTCTGATTGCGCGTAGCTGTACAGTGCATAACAGCGCTCCACACCCGCTCCCAATGGATCTGCCACATAGCCAAAGGGAATGCCGTGCTTATCAGCCTCGCGCTTGGCGTCTTTTATAAAATAAAAGCCCTTGGTTGCTGGAACCTGCATACGGCGCATCACCATGGGCAACACCGGTTTCACCTCCAGCACAACACCATAATGCTCCGCCAGTTGTCGCGCGCGCACCAAGCCAATATAAGAATAAGGACTGCGAATCGACCAGTAGAGCTCTATAGCGGAAGTGGCTTTAGCGCCCTCAGGTGAGGGCGCACTGCAAAAGCCCGTATAGGTTTTATTAAAATGAATCTCGGCGGTCGCCGTGCGGTGCGCACCCAAGTCGTTCAACCGACGCTCCAGATGCTCAAGACGATCGACGCCCCAATACCATTCACCGCTGTAATGCAGAAGGGCTGAAAAAAAGTGCCCACTGTCTTTGAGCAGTTTCTCATTGGCCTGCAGATGGTGGTCATAGCACTGCCCATGATCAGTAATTCGCCTGTCGACTAGGGCATCGATCTGCGCAGCATCACCCTGCCAGTAGGCGTGAAAAAGCGGCAGCGCATGTTCCAAATAACCCGGCTGTAATTCCCAGTGAAGAAGTTGCGATGTCAGACGGCGATCGCGTTCAGGATCACATTGCGGCGGTTGCTCAGGAAACGGCAGGCTGTAAAGCTCGGCGAGGTGTCTGCAGTCAGCAAAAGCCGCTTTTTCCCAGAGCGCGGGGGCTGGGTACATGTCAGGTTGTAGATTCAGAATCGTGCGGAAATCGTAATGCACAGGGTAGCGCTCAGCAAAAGCGGTGAGCACCTGTAGTAACAAATAGCTATGGGGGTCGTTGAGACGCAGATAAACCGTAATCGAGTGAGGGCTTTTACTTTTTTGGCGTTTCTTTTCTGCGGCGCCACGGCGCTTATCTCTGAGCCATTGACTCGTAATTAACTGCACAACACGGGGCTTGATTGGGTTCGACATAGCGCATTTGACTCCAGATTATGCCTTTTTCAGCGTCATTAAACTCTGTCTGTTGCTAACACTCTCTGCACAGTTTTTTTTCACTTAACTGGGGCTTTTAAGGCGAAAATATATTGACACACTTACTGCCACGATGTCACCCTTTGGCATCTAAATACCCTCTGAGACTTAAACAAAAGAGCCCTCTGTTATGAAAAAGACCTCAATGGCTATTGTTGCCGCCCTCGTTTTCGCCGCGATTGCTTTTAGCCAGCAACAAAAAATAGTTCTTGCAGCAATGCCTACCCTGCTCGATAAAAATATGTCGAGCGACACTACTGCAGAGTTCGAAGATGGCTTACATGTCGCGCTCTGCGGCGCAGGCGGCCCTATGCCTAGTGCCAATCGCTCTGGCGCATGCGTAGCGGTGATTGCAGGCAATCAATTTTTCGTTGTCGATGCAGGCACCAATGGCGCCAGAAATCTCGGCCGCATGCGCTATCCACAGGGGGAAATAAGCGCGCTATTGCTCACGCACTTTCACTCCGATCATATTGATGGTCTGGGCGAACTGGCGATGCTGCGCTGGGTGTCGAAGAACAATACCAGTCCACTGCCGGTGTATGGTCCGGAGGGCGTCGCCGATGTTGTCAATGGTTTTAATATGGCCTACGGCCAAGACGCCGTGCATCGCAATGACCACCACGGCGATGCCGTTGCCCCACTGAGTGGCACTGGGATGGTTGCTCACAGTTTTGCCGTGCCCGCCAATGGCGATGCGATCACTGTCTTTGAGCGCGATGGCGTCAAAATTGAGATGTTCGCAGTTGATCATTCACCGATCAAGCCTGCCGTGGCCTATCTTTTTTCTTACAAAGGTAGAACAACCCTGATCTCTGGCGATACAACGAAATCAGCTGTCCTTGAAAAATTCTCAAACGGTGTTGATCTGCTGGTTCACGAGGCACTCTCAATCACGCTGGTTGATTTGATGGCCGAATCTGCCCAGCGCAGCGGCAATGATAAGCGCCAGAAAATATTCAACGACATTCTCGACTACCACACGACTCCTCGTGAAGCGGCTGAAATCGCGCGCGATGCCAAGGTCGGTCATCTCCTCTACTACCATATAGTGCCGCCGTTAATATTGCCGGGCATGGAGAGCGTCTGGCTTGGCGGTGCCGAAGAAATCTTTAGCGAGTACACCGTGGGAGAAGATGGCACCACTTTCTCAATGCCTGCCAACTCGGACAAAATCATTAAGCGCCGGTCTGGTTTATAGCCAGATGTCTGCAGATCGGGCTCAGACGATCTTCCCCGATACGATGAATACGGTTGTGAAACCCTAGAGTCTCATTTGGCCGCGTCAACCACTACCCTGCAGTGACAAAGAGGGCTACTATATCGCGATAAGTACAGGTGACGGCTAACAACGATAAGAGTACAACAATAAAAAGTATGACGGCGTGGCAGCATGAAAACGAGCCACCCAATCAATACGACTCAGGGGATCTTTTATGAAAACATTGCAATTCGCCGCATTGACACTCGCAGCAAGTTTTTCTGCGTTGCTGAGCGCGGCAACGACCGTTAACAACGACGCCATAACCAATCCTGGTTCTGAATGGTTGAGTTATGGCCGCGACTATACCGAACAGCGCTTTAGCCCGCTTGAGCAGGTAAATCGCGACAACGTTAACGAGCTTGATCTCGCCTGGTCGTTTAAATTCGAAACAGCACGCGGCATGGAGGCAACCCCTCTCGTGCACAACGGTGTAATTTATGTCAGCACCGGCTGGAGTCATGTCTATGCACTCGACGCCCGCAGCGGCGAGCAGCTCTGGCACTACGATGCGCAGGTGCCAAAAGCCAATCTGATTAAAATTTGTTGCGGCCCGGTGAACCGCGGCGTTGCTCTTTGGCACGATGAAGAGAGCGGCAGCCTACAAGTATTTGTCGGCGCACTCGACGGTCGTTTGATCGCACTGGATGCAGCAACTGGCGAGGAAAACTGGTCCGTGCAAAGCACGCCAACCGACGGCAACTACAGCATTACCGGTGCACCGCGAGTGTTTAAAGGCATGGTTATTATTGGCAACGGCGGCGCTGAACTCGGTGTTCGCGGATCTGTCACTGCCTATGATGTCAAAACCGGCGAGCAAAAATGGCGCTTCTACACAGTTCCCGGTGATCGCAATCAACCACAAGAAAGCCCTGCCCTCGAAGCAGCTCTGGAAACATGGAGTGGCGATTACTGGTATCAGGGTGGTGGCGGAGGTGGCACGGCATGGGACTCTCTTGTCTATGATCCGGAGTTAGATTTAATCTACATCGGCACCGGCAATGGGTCACCCTGGAATCGCAATATTCGCAGCCCCGGTGGCGGTGACAACCTTTATCTAAGCTCTATTGTCGCGCTCAAACCTGATACTGGCGAGTATGTTTGGCACTATCAAGTGACTCCCCGCGACAACTGGGACTACACTGCGACACAGCAACTGGTCCTGGCTGACCTCACCATTGACGGTGTTGCGCGCAAAGTGATTATGCAAGCACCCAAGAATGGTTTCTTCTATGTGCTTGACCGCACAACCGGAGAGCTTCTCTCAGCAGACGCCTACGCCAAAGTCACCTGGGCTAGCCATGTCGATATGACAACAGGTCGCCCCGTGGAAACCAAATACGCTGATTACCAAGCCAATGGTGGCAGTTATATTTGGCCTGCTCCCTACGGCGCTCATAACTGGCAGCCAATGTCCTACAGTCAAAAAACAGGGCTTATGTACATACCCGTTCAAAACGTCCCCACCTACTATAAAGCCGAAGAGACGGTGGAATACCGCGTTGGCCGGTGGAATACGGGCGTTGATCTCAACGAAGCGCGCGACCCGAAAAGCTGGGTAGCGGCGCAAGCGTCCATGGATGCATTGGTCTACGGTGAACTGGTTGCCTGGGATCCGATTAAGAAACAACGCGCATGGAAAGTTCATCACAACAAACCCTCCAACGGCGGCATCTTAAGCACAGCCGGCGATTTGGTATTTCAAGGTACTTGGGATGGCACCTTTGCCGCTTACGATGCCAACAACGGCGACAAGCTGTGGCAATATCAGTCAGACAGTGCCGTGCTGGCAGGTCCGATCAGCTACGAAATCGACGGTGAGCAGTATATTGCTGTCGCTCAGGGTAGCGGCGGCTCGCTGATGATAACCGTTGGCGATGAGTTAAAGAGCAACTTCGTCAATCAGAACAAGCTGCTGGTATTCAAGCGGGGGTCGTTCAACCAAACTCGCCCTGTTGCGGATCACAGCATGGCGACGATTTTGGCCCTTGGTCACGAAGCTAATAGCGACCCAGCAATCATCGCCAAAGGTGAGAAACTGTATGGCGACAACTGTGGCTGGTGCCACAGCCTGAGTGCAAAAAGCAACGGCATTTTGCCGAGCCTGCGCTACATGAGTGAACAGACCCATATCGACTTTGCCGGTATTGTTCTTGGCGGCGCATACTCGCACAAGGGCATGGTAGGGTTCTATGAGACTCTTGGGCCCGACGAATCAGAGGCAATTCACGCCTATTTGGATAGGCAGCAGCAGCGTCTACCCTCGATGGTTGAGATGTCGTTTCTGCAGAAAATCGAGTACTGGTTCAATTATGGGATGGCAAAGTTAGGCGAGAAATTCCCCGACCTACTCAATGCCACACGCGACTCAGTGATGTAAGAAAAAGAGTGTTATCAAGCCGGTTCTATCGTTACTGATAGAACCGGTTTTTTTTGCCTGCTATTTGCGCTGATACCCGCTGAAGACTGTCGCTGCAGTGGAAAAGAACGACGCTGCGGGACGATTAAATTGGCTTTAATCCGCTGTCCACATCCGCGTTTTGGCCGCGATGGCGCAAGTAGTGGTCCATCAGCGTAATAGCCAACATCGCCTCCGCAATCGGCACAGCGCGAATACCCACACAGGGATCGTGACGGCCGGTCGTAATCACTTCAATAGAATTGCCGAACTTATCGATTGACTTCCCCGGAATACGCAAGCTCGATGTTGGTTTAAGGGCAAGATTGGCCACAATGTCTTGGCCCGATGAAATTCCGCCCAACACACCACCAGAATTGTTCGATAGAAATCCCTGTGGCGAGAGCTCGTCGCGATGCTCGGTCCCCTTCTGGCTGACAACGGCAAAACCAGCGCCCAACTCAACACCTTTTACCGCATTGATACCCATCAAGGCATGCGCTATATCGGCATCCAAGCGATCAAAAATGGGCTCGCCGAGACCCACTGGAACATTTTTCGCCACGACGGTCACCTTAGCGCCAATCGAATTTCCCTCTTTGCTCAACGCTTGCATGTAGGTTTCAAGCTCGGCAATCTTGTCGGGATCTGGAAAGAAAAACGGATTATTTTCAATGACATCGCGCTCGAAACGCTCCGCAGCGATCGGGCCAAGCTGCGACACATAACCAAAAATCTCAACACCGCAGCGCTCTTTAAGGTATTTTTTCGCAATGGCACCGGCCGCTACTCGCATGGCCGTCTCGCGCGCAGAGCTGCGCCCACCGCCGCGATAATCGCGGTCACCGTACTTTTGATGGTAGGTGTAGTCAGCATGGGACGGCCTAAAAGCATCTTTGATATTGCTGTAGTCTTTCGATTTCTGATCAGTATTCTCAATGATCATACCAATCGATGCGCCAGTGGTTTTTCCTTCGAACACACCCGACAAAATTTTCACTTCATCATCTTCACGGCGCTGGGTCGTGTAGCGTGACTGCCCAGGCTTGCGGCGGTCGAGATCCGGCTGTAAATCAGCGGCGCTAATCTCTAGCCCTGGCGGACAGCCGTCTACGATACAACCAATCGCGAGGCCGTGGCTCTCGCCAAAGCTAGTGACTGCAAAGAGTTTTCCGAGGGTATTTCCAGACATGGCGAGCGGTTACCTTAATTGAGTGGCCTTAACGCGGCTAATTATACGTAAATTATTCAAAAGATTCGCGGTGTTCAAGCAGTTGATCGCGAGTCAGCAGAAACACACCGCCATCGCCCTCGCTAAATTCGAGCCACAAAAATGGCACCGACGGAAACAGACGATCAAGTGCCTCGCCAGAATTGCCCACTTCAACAATCAACACGCCGTGCTCTGTCAGATAGTCATGAGCCTCACGAAGCAGCCGTCGAGTAAAGTCTAAACCGTCATTCCCCGACGCCAAGGCCAGCTCGGGCTCGTGAAAATACTCGTCTGGCATACTGGCATAATCATCGGCATCGACGTACGGCGGATTGCTGACAATGAGATCAAATTTTTGATCCGCTAAATTTTCAAACAGATCTGACTGCACCGCGCTGACACGCGCCGCTAGATCGTGTTGCTGAATATTCTGTTGTGCTACCTGCAACGCGTCAGCGCAGATATCACTGAGTACAACCTCAGCATTTTCAAAGGCGTAGGCGCAGGCGATGCCGATACAACCACTCCCGGTGCAGAGATCCAAAAGCCGCTGTGGCTCCGTAGAACACCAGGGATGAAAACCGCTCATGATGAGCTCAGCAATCGGCGAACGTGGAATAATCACCCGCTTATCGACAGCGAAAGGCAGTCCACAGAACCAAGCGCGCCCGGTGAGGTATGCGGCGGGTATGCGGTCGCGGATGCGCTGCTCGAAAAGCTGATGAATGGCTTTGCACTGAATGTCCGTAAGCTGTTGATTTAACACCGAACGGTCTGCATCGGGCGGAAGGTCTAGGGCGTAAAAGACAAGGAAGACAGCTTCGTCCCATGCATTGTCAGTACCGTGGCCAAAATAGAGATCACTGGTCTCGAAGAGCAACTGCCCTTCTGTGAGAATTTGCTCGACCGTTACTGGGTCTGTGTTTGTCGGGGTAGCTGGCATTTTTATTTGGTCTCCATGGGTCACTTATTTTAACCCCTAAGCTGGCATTGATGGGCACTTTGTTACAAAATTGCCCCCGACAAAATATGAACGCACACATTAGCCGAGAATAACTGCATGAAACAGTATTACGAAAAGATAATAGCAAGCACAGGTGAAGATATTCGCCGCCCCGGTCTTCTGGACACCCCCGAGCGTGCCGCAAAAGCATTTGAGTATCTAACCAGCGGCTACAACATGGACCTTAACGAGGTCATCAACGACGCACTGTTTCCGTCAGACTCCGAAGAGATGGTTATTGTTAAAGACATCGAGCTTTTCTCTCTGTGCGAACACCACTTGCTGCCCTTTATCGGCAAATGTCATGTGGCTTACATACCCAATGGTCAGGTGTTAGGGCTATCAAAGGTGGCACGGGTGGTGGATATGTTTTCACGCCGCTTGCAAATTCAAGAAGCACTGGCGCAGCAAATTGCGTCAACCATTCAAAAAGTCACCAATGCGACCGGCGTTGGTGTGATTGTTGAAGCCAAGCATATGTGCATGATGATGCGCGGTGTTGAGAAGCAAAATTCGTCGATGAAGACCTCTGCCATGCTTGGCACCTTCCGCACTCACCAAGCGACTCGGACAGAATTTCTTGCGCTTTTGAGCAATAATATTTAAGCCTGCACTCTCGGTTTAAAGCTGTTAGAAAACAAGAAAGCCCGCAGAAATCTGGGCTTTCTTGTTTGTACTCACTTGCCTGTACTCACTTGTCTTCACTTTCTTCTTCCTTCGCTTTCCCCGCGTCACCGGCTTGACAAAAATAACCTCATTATTAAGCGGCCTGATTGGACCAACACATCGTTCCTGCGACCTTCCCTTCATTGATATTGCTGAGCAGTACAGCTTTGAATAGCAGTGTGAATCGAGATTTTAACAATCAATTCTGCTAAGATGCCGCGCCTGAATAGCGGCACAGCTATTTGTCGAAGAAATAATGAATTGCAGTGAACTTCCTGTCTAAAAGAGAGTCCAAAAGCCCACTGCAAAATCGCACTTGCACTAACAATTAATCAAAAGAGTCCCTCTTACAATGTCTGTAGCTCCTCGCTACTTTTCCGCGATCTCATCGCGACTGAAATTAATTTGGAACGGCGCACCCATAAGCTATCTGTGGGTCAATAGCGTCGCCGCACTAGTCCTCACAGCAATCTACAACAACACGTTGTGGGCGAGACTTTACGACATCGTTGGATTTCACAGCCCATCCTCCAGTTACTTCTATATCGCGTTTTTTCTTCTCGCCACAGCTGTCTGCTTTGCACTGCTGACAATCATCTCTTTTCTTCCCGGTTATAAATGGTGCTTGATGGCACTGTTTATGGTTTCAGCGATGGGCGGATACTTTATAGATCAATATGGCGTCTATATTGATTCCGAGATGATTACCAACGTCTTGCAAACTGACACAAACGAAGTCGCCGACTTACTTAGCCTAGGGTTTATTATCCATGGAATTCTATTTGGGCTTTTGCCCGCGCTTTTGGTCTATCGCTTAACTATTAAACCGGAAAAGGGCTTTGTCACTCTGCTTAAAAAAGCCGCGACACCTCTTATCGCCCTTACAACCGCAATTTGTATTTGCCTGCCGGTTTACCAAACATTTGCATCCGTTATGCGTGCGCACAAAGAGGTGCGCTATCTCGTTACGCCGAGCAACATTATTTATGGTGTTATTCGAGCGGTCTCGGAATCAGAGAAAATTTCACCTGTTGTCGGCAAACTGGATGAGGCTGCTGCGCTGGGTGATTCTTGGGCTACGGCAAATCAAAAACCGTTACTGTTTGTTTTTGTTGTCGGAGAAACCGCTCGAGCAGACCACTTCTCTCTGCAAGGCTACAGCCGCAACACCAATCCAAATTTGCAACTTAAGGATATTATTTACTTCAATCATGTCAGCTCCTGCGGTACATCGACAGCCATCTCACTGCCCTGTATTTTTTCCAACGATACCCGCGAAGATTTCTCGCGAAAGTCGTCATCAGAGAAAGAAAACTTACTCGATTTAATCGGACAAGCAGGGTTGAACGTGTTATGGGTTGACAACAACAGTGGCTGCAAAGGTGTCTGTCTGCGCACTAAACAGTTCACCATCAATCACCAAAGTCTCGACTGTGATAGTGAGCACTGCTTCGACTTGGCCATGCTGCAAGCGCTGGAGACACCCGCAGATACGGACACGTTTATGGTACTGCATCAACTGGGCAGTCACGGACCGTCCTACTACAAGCAGACACCAGATGACCAAAAAGCGTTTCTTCCTGACTGCGAAACCAGTCAGCTGCAAGACTGCAGCCAAGAGGAAATTATTAGTGCCTACGACAACACGATTTTATACACCGACTTGTTTCTCTCCAAAACGATTGAACGTCTTGGTGCTCTGAGCGAGCGCTACAATACCGCCCTTTTGTACGTCTCAGATCACGGAGAATCCCTCGGCGAAAGCGGGATCTATCTGCATGCTGCCCCCTACTTTATGGCGCCAGAGGAGCAAACACATGTGCCGATGTTAGCTTGGCTATCTAACGATTTTGCCAGCCGCTTTGGTATCGACAAAGGCTGCCTTAAAGCGCACGCCGACAGCCCATTGTCACACGACAACATCTACAGCTCGCTGCTCGGCGTGCTCGATATTGAAAGCACAACCTATGACTCACAACTGGACCTATTCACGCCATGCATGAATCGTTAGAGACTGCATCTTCAACCAGCCAGCCGCTATCGAATGATTTTTATTGGAATCACTTGGTGCTGCCCAGCGTTCTATTTGTCGGTGTCTTGATTGCCATCGAATGGTTCCAGCTAGATCGTCTCCTCGCAGGATTTATCTACGATAACGATTTGCACAGTTGGTCACTGAGAAGTAACTATTTGCTGGAAGAGATTATCCATAAAGATGGCCGACTTCTGTTTGCGCTAATGATTGTCTCTCTGATCGCCCTGTACTTTGCGCCCCGCTATAAAATGCACAAACGGCCACTGGCCTTCCTCGTTCTTAGCATCTTAATTTCGGTGATCAGTATCAATCTTATTAAAAAGATTTCTGGCGTTCCCTGCCCCTGGTCAGTGGACGAATTTGGCGGTACACAGCACATCATGCACTGGTTTAACGGTTTTAATGGCCAGTCCGGCTGTTTTCCTGCCGGCCATGCAAGCGCTGGTTATGCCTGGGTTGCTCTGTACTTCTTTGCCCTCGTGCAGCGGCCATCACTGCGTTTTCACGGCTTGTTTTTTGGCTTGGGACTTGGATTTATTTATGGCTTCGCCCAGGAATTGCGCGGCGCCCACTTCCTCTCTCACGATATCTGGACAGCGGCAATATGCTGGCTAGTTCCCGCAGCGCTGTTCCACCCATTTTTCGGTAAGTCAGTCTCACAGAGTGAAGACAGTGCGTCGAGCAACCCTTAGAATACGCGGCTTACAAACAGAGATCAGTTATGGATATTAAAAAACGCACGGGACTTAGCAGGCTGGTTTACGCAACCCTTTACTCCTACCGCGGCTTAATGCACAACATACGACACGAAGCGGCAATTCGCCAAGAAGTCATTGCGGCGCTGATTATGATTCCGCTGGCCTGCTACCTCGATGTATCGACAGTGGAGCGGTTATTTTTGATCACCTCAGTGTTGCTGGTGATTATTGTCGAACTGCTTAACACGGCCATTGAAGCAGTGGTCGATCGCATCGGTCTTGAGTATCACGAGCTTTCCGGTTTGGCCAAAGATACGGGTTCTGCTGCCGTCTTCGTCGGCTTGCTACAGTGCGTCATTGTCTGGACGGTGATTCTGCTATCTCTGATGGAACGCTAGGCCCACCTCTGGGCGTCTCTCTAAGGACTAAAACAGCGGCAGCGGCTGGATAAAGTCTTGCACCACGGCTGCCACCTGCTCAGCCTGCTCCTCCATATGCAAATGATGCGACCCGTCCATCGCCACGATCGTAAGGTTGGCAATCCAGTCAAAAGACTCTTTCTGCTCATCGTTGAGTTTAAAAGGACTCCCCGTCGCTTGAATCAGCAGAACCTGCCCAGTAATTGCAGTGAAAAAATCCTTCAAATGCTCCCGTGACAGTTTCATCTGGGACGCTGCCTTTAAGCGCTGGTCGTTATGCCAGTAAAACCCTCGCGCATCTTGGCGCACACCGCGCTCAGCGAGCGCTCGCGCGGCCGATTCCTGCAGCGGTACAAACCCGTTTATACGTGCCATTACCGCTCGATCGTAGTCGCCAAAAAAGCTCGGAGAGGCGTTGCCGTAACGCTTGTTTTCATAGATTGCCCGCGCAACCTGCTTCGCCGTGCCACCCACGTCAGCAAGGCCGGGCATATGACCGTCAATCAGTGCGAGTTGAGTAATGCGCTCCGGAAAAGCGCCGGCGATAAGGGTAGAGATAATCGCGCCGCGGCTATGACCGAGCAGCACAAAGCGCTCCCAGCCCAATTGATCTGCGACCGCCATCACTTCGTCAATGTCTTGCCAAATATTGTAGCCAGAGTCGGCCGAGCGAAAACTGCTGCTGCCATGACCGGCGCAATCGAGCGCCATCACATGAAGATCATCCATATAGGGCAGCATGACATCGAAGCTATTGGCATTATCAAGCCAGCCATGCAGCGCAATAACGGGCGTTGCACCAGGCATTCCCCACTCTTTGGCGGCTAAGGTTAACCCGTTTACCTGGAAGGTGCGTTCGCTGACAAATCTAAGAGGCATAATGTATCTCAGTTAATGAGCATTCCATGCTTCACTAGATCCTAGGTTTAAATAGGCGGCTGAAAGGCTAAGACAGAGCGAGCCTCGAGTGAGCGAGCCAAGAATTGGCGGGCCATGACGACACACAGCCCGCTAAAATAGACTACTTAATTTACTTATTGGTCTTTTTGACGGCTTTGCCCTTTGTCACTTCAGGCTCATCGGCAGTGAACGACGGGATATCGTCTATATCGTCGACATCGACAATCTCGCCCTCTTCGATATCGTCCACTGAGTAACCTTCGGATTCGTCGACTTCGGGCCACTCGTCAAAAGGGAATGGCTTGGATTCGCTGTTAAACGTCAAGAACATCACTGTTTGATAGACCCACCTGCCAAGTCCCTGACCGAGATTGCGCAAGTTCTCATTATCCGATCCCGTCACCAGAACAAACACGAACTGGACTAAAACGACGAGGGAAATCACTAATCGCGCAGCCATCAACAAAATTGTAAACAACACCATATAGGCGAAGCGGATCCAAGTATTGGTATTTGTAAAGTGCATATTTTTATCGCTCATTGGGTTTTACCATAAATTCCACATCTGTATTTTGCTCTGCAACCATCATAGTACGCATTGATTCGAGGATCGGTCGCTGCTCGAACATGTAAGCGTATAGCGCCGACGCCAATGGCATGTAGATACCCATTTCATCTGCGCGTTCTTTAACTAGTTTAGTCGTATTTACGCCCTCAGCAACCTGCCCAATGTCACTCATGGCCTGATCAAGACTTTTTCCTTCGCCAAGCGCTAGGCCAACACGAAAGTTGCGGCTGAGCGGCGACGTACAGGTGACATAGAGATCACCCACACCGCTAAGCCCGAGAAAGGTGAGTGGATCGGCACCGAGCTTACAAGCAAAGCGGCTCATTTCGGCCAAGCTACGGGTCAGAACAACACTTTTTGTATTTTGCCCCGCATTCATAGCTTCCGCAATTCCCGCGACAATGGCATAAATATTTTTCAGCGCACCGGCGAGCTCAACACCGTAGCGGTCGTGATTGGCGTACACCCGAAAATAACGCGAGGCCAATAACCGCTGCACACGGCTGCAAAGTTCATCGTCAGCACTGCCGATAACCGTCGCAGTAATTTCTTTATTGGCAATTTCTTTTGCCAGATTGGGCCCGCTGATCACGCCAACCGGATGTCCTGGCAGCTCGCTTTCAAGGATTTGGCTGGGCAGTAAAAACGTCTCAGCCTCGATGCCCTTCGCCATGCTCACCAAGATAGCTCCACTGGCAATAAAGGGCTTTACTTGCTTGGCGACTGAGCGAAATGCGCTGCTCGGGATCGCAAAAAAAACGCTGTCAGCGCCCTTTAAGGACTGTGCTAAATCGGCTGTCACCACGAGACGTGAGTCGAGCTTGTAACCGGGGAGATACGCGGCATTTTCACCACTGCTAGCGACCTGCTGCGCCTGCGCTGCGCTGCGCATCCACAGAGTTGTCGCATGGCCGTTCGCGGCCAATATATTGGCGATGACGGTACCAAAACTACCTCCGCCCAATACCGCTATTTTATGTTTACTCTGTGTCACAGACACCCTACTCCAATCTGGCCGATTAACCATTCAGCGGGCATTATAAGGGGATGCCCTGCGCAGTGACAGCGGACAGATATAAAAAAGCGCCCTTAACGAGCGCTTTTAAATAAACCCAGCCAGCGGTCACAATCATGACTAACCAAACATTAGGCGATTGAGCTCATGCACGAATTGCGCTGGGTTTTCCAGCGGACGCCCCGCAGCAAGCGCCGCCTGATCAAACAACACTCTGGCTAACACTTTTGCCTTGTCGTCATCTGTTTCACCGGCCAGTTTGTTGACCAAAGGATGTTCAGCATTAATTTCCAAGATCGGCTTGGCATCAGGCACAGGCTGGCCTGCAGCCGCCATAATCTTGCGCATTTGCTCACCCATATCATTGGCGCCCACCACCAGACAGGCCGGTGACGTGGTTAAGCGCGTCGTACTGCGCACCTCTTCCACTTTCTCTTCGAGCAGAGATTTAATCCGCACTAACAACTCAGACTGTTCTTTCGTGTCTGCATCTGATGCTTTATCAGAATTGCTCTCTGACTTGGCCTCTTCACCGGTTATCTTGCTCAGATCCAACTCGCCACGGGCGATATCTTGGAATGACTTACCATCAAATTCATTGAGATACCCCATCATCCACTCATCAATGCGGTCTGACATCAACAAAACTTCAATGCCGTGCTTGTCAAACACTTCGAGATAGGGGCTATTTTTAATCACTGAATAGCTGTCGCCGGTCAGATAATAAATCTTATCCTGGCCTTCTTTCATGCGGCCAACGTAGTCGGTCAGACTGACGGTAGTCGCTGCAGACCCGCTAGTGGAACTGGCGAAACGGAACAATTTAGCAATTGTTTCTTTATTGGCGAAATCCTCACTGGGACCCTCTTTCAGCACAGGACCAAACTGCGACCAAAATTTGGCGTATTTTTCAGGATCATTTTTTGCCATTTTGCCCAGCATATCGAGCACACGTTTGGTGAGAGCGGTGCGAATACTGTCGACAAGGGGCGTCTTTTGCAGAATTTCCCGCGACACGTTCAGCGGCAAGTCGGCGCTATCCAACACCCCTTTAACAAACCGGAGGTACATCGGCATAAATTGCTCAGCGTCATCCATAATAAAGGTGCGCTTGATATACAGCTTTATACCGCGAGACGCATCGCGCTGATAGAGATCAAACGGGGCCATTCCAGGAATATAGAGCAGGCTGGTGTACTCTTGCTTGCCCTCTACGCGGTTGTGGCTCCAGGTAAGCGGCTCCGCAAAATCATGGGAGACAAGGCGATAGAACTCCTTGTACTCTTCATCGCTAATGTCTTGACGTGAACGGGTCCAAAGCGCTTTGGCATCATTGACAGCCTGCCATTCTGGCGCTGATTTCTCCTCGCCCTCTGCTTTACCGACTTTAAGCATTTCAACAGGGATCGCAATATGGTCCGAATATTTTTTAACAATACTGCGCAGGCGCCAATCGTTAGCGAACTCTTCCTCCTCGCTTTTCAGGTGGAGAGTAATCGATGTGCCGCGGGCCGCGCGCTCAATAGGTTCAATTTGATAGTCGGCCTCACCGGCACAGCTCCAGCGCACAGCTTCATCAGCCGCGGCACCAGCACGACGGGTCTCAACCACAACGCGATCAGCAACGATAAAAGAGGAGTAAAAACCAACCCCAAACTGGCCGATCAACTGGGAGTCCTTTTTCTGATCGCCAGTGAGGTTTTTCATAAATTCGGAGGTGCCTGACCGCGCAATAGTGCCAAGGTTAGAGATAACTTCGTCGCGGGACATACCAATGCCATTATCAGAAATAACAATGGTTTTTGCGTCTTCATCAACGGCAATGCGAATATGCAAATCACCGTCATCTTCATAAAGAGCAGCATTCTCAAGGGCTTCTACGCGAAGCTTATCGGTCGCATCTGACGCATTCGAAATCAACTCGCGAAGGAAAATTTCCTTGTTCGAGTAGAGCGAATGAATCATAAGGTGGAGCAGCTGCTTGGCTTCGGTTTGAAAACCCAATGTTTCTGATTTGGCGTTAGTCTTGGCTGTCATTTTGCGAGTGATCTCCTGATCTGATGTTAATTCACGATTTATCAGATGGGGGCTCTAGCGCAAATTTCAAGTTTTACGGCTCAGATAGCGCGTTTTAAATCAGAAAGTGGCACCGCGCTGTCGCTATAGGTGTCTGTTCGTCGTCTTGCCATGCGCTCGCCGTAACATTGACCAGCTTCTTACCCTGCCGCAACACGGTGCAACGCGCATAGGTCGTCTTGTAGCGCCCAGGACGCAAATAGTCGAGGGAGAAATCAACGACTTTTGGCAACGTCGCTATGTCGAGACCATAAATAATCTCAATCGACGCAGAGAGCTCGAGAAAGCCACCAATAACACCACCGTGTATAGCCGGCAGCGAGGGATTGCCAATATTTGACGAGCGCTTTTCCAACCAGTAGAGCAAGCGGTCATTGTCTAGCTTAACTTGCCCGCCAATAAATCCACTGTAGGGGATCATCGCCATAACCGCTTGAGGGTCATTCGCCGCCCGTGCAGCGGTGACATTGGCCCGCCATTCCGCTAAAAGACGCTCATCACTGTATTCTCGACTGTTCATGACTCGTCCTTTACGTCACTGACTCGGGACCTGCGCCACGGCAATAACCGTTTGAGTTTTGTTGCTGCAATAGTGCGAAACTGAACGCTCTTGGCATCGACACGCATAAAGTTGGCCACACAATGGGCGATCGGCTTTTCTCTATCGTCTTGCCATGCAAGCCCGCGGCAAAAAATAACGGTCGAGGACTTGCGGTAGACCTTCGCTTCCACGTAGATGGACTTGTAGGGCTCAGCAGGACGCATATAGTCGAGCCGGAGATCCATAGTTGGAGTCACCGAAGGCGTGCCCAAAACCGTCATAGCAGCACAGCCGCAGGCAGTATCGAGAAGACTGACAATCACCCCACCATGCACGACACCCGTAATCGGATTGCCGACAGTTTCTTCTTTGTAAGGGAAAATTAAACTCGTTTCGCCACGACTGATCTTATCGAGTTTAAACCCAAGAGCGGCGCCATGACCGTTCCTTTCCATCGCGTATTTTATCGCAGGACGAAAAAGCGCGATCGCCATATCAAATGCCATATTCTAGTCAATCCAATGAAACGTTTTAGGCCAGCATAATAGCAGTAAAATCCAACTGACTCCCTCCCCAAATACC
Source organism: SAR92 bacterium BACL16 MAG-120619-bin48 (assembly GCA_001438605.1). Classification (GTDB taxonomy): domain Bacteria; phylum Pseudomonadota; class Gammaproteobacteria; order Pseudomonadales; family Porticoccaceae; genus HTCC2207. The sequence continues at coordinate 18,341 of LIDE01000032.1, forward strand.
CCACCAGCACAACTATAAACCCCACACCCCACACCCCACACCCCACAGCGACACCATCAAACCCGCCCCCACTCCACACCATCCTCTTCAGTGGCACCGTTAGTTGGTTAGACCGTGAGCGGCAGGGATGCCGCTCTCGAGCGTACACGGACGTATTCACAGCGCGCCTAACCAACTAACGGTGCCACTGAAGACTCTCCCCCCTCCTCCCAACCCCACTCCCCCAAAACCCCTCAAACATCCAAAAAAACTCCAAAAAAGCCCCTTCCAACCCATAAAAAAAGCGGCCCGAAAGCCGCTTTTTTACAAACACCCAAAAAGTCCCAGCAAGAAAAACTACCAGCCAGTCACTTCCTTCAACGCCGCACCAATATCCGCCAAACTGCGAACCGTCTTCACCCCCGCATCCTGCAGCGCTGCAAACTTATCTTCCGCAGTGCCCTTACCCCCAGAGATAATCGCACCAGCGTGCCCCATACGCTTACCCGCAGGCGCAGTAACACCAGCAATGTAAGAGACAACAGGCTTAGTCACATTCGCTTTGATGTACGCAGCGGCTTCCTCTTCAGCAGTTCCGCCAATTTCACCGATCATAACAATCGCTTCAGTGGCAGGATCTTTCTCAAACAACGCCAAAATATCAATAAAGCTCGAACCCGGGATAGGGTCACCACCGATACCGACACACGTAGACTGGCCAAAACCATAATCCGTCGTCTGCTTAACCGCTTCGTAGGTCAAGGTGCCAGAACGCGACACAATACCAACCTTGCCAGGCAAGTGGATATGGCCAGGCATAATGCCAATCTTGCACTGCCCCGGAGTAATCACACCCGGACAGTTAGGGCCGATCAAGCGCACGCCCAATGTATCGCAAACCACTTTACACTCAAGCATATCCAGCGTTGGAATACCTTCAGTAATACAGACAATCAGCTTAATACCAGAGTTGGCCGCTTCTAAAATAGAGTCTCTACAAAATGCTGCAGGCACGTAAATCACAGATGCTTCTGCACCAGTTTCAGCCACTGCGTCAGCAACGGTGTTGAATACAGGCAGACCCAGATGGGTGGTGCCACCCTTGCCCGGCGTTACGCCGCCGACCATCTTTGTGCCGTAAGCAATCGCTTGTTCAGAGTGGAAAGTACCCTGACCGCCGGTAAAACCCTGACAGATAACCTTAGTCTCACTGTTAATTAAGATAGACATCTCAGTTACCCTCCGCAGCTTTAACAACTTGTTGCGCAGCATCCGTCAAACTGGTGGCTGCAATAATATCGAGGCCAGACTCAGCCAATTTCTTTGTTCCCAGCTCTGCATTGTTACCCTCAAGGCGCACAACAACAGGTACCTTAACGCCAACTTCAGCAACCGCACCGATGACGCCATCAGCAATCAAGTCACAGCGAACAATGCCGCCGAAAATATTGATCAGAACAGCTTTTACGTTTTCGTCCGAGAGAATAATTTTGAATGCTTCAACAACGCGCTCTTTAGTAGCACCGCCGCCAACATCAAGGAAGTTCGCTGGTGCTCCGCCGTGCAGCTGAACGATATCCATCGTGCCCATGGCCAAACCAGCACCGTTGACCATACAGCCGATGTTGCCATCGAGAGCAACATAGTTGAGCTCAAAGGCTGCCGCATGGGCTTCGCGCGCATCTTCCTGCGACGGATCATGCATAGCTTTCAACGTGGGCTGACGGTACATAGCGTTGCCATCAATAACAATTTTGGCGTCGAGGCAATGCAGATTGCCTTCGCTTGTGATGACCAGCGGATTAATTTCCAACAGCGCCAGATCGCACTCTTTGAACAGTTTTGCCAAGCCTAGGAAAATCGTGACGAACTGCTTGATTTGAACACCTTCTAAACCGAGCTTAAACGCCAGCTCGCGTGCTTGGTAAGGCTGTGCACCGGTCACTGGGTCAATAATCGCCTTGAGGATCTTCTCTGGCGTCTCTTCAGCAACTTTTTCAATTTCAACGCCGCCTTCAGTCGAGGCCATGAAGACAATACGACGAGTGCCGCGATCAACCACCGCGCCCAAGTACAACTCTTTGGCAATATCGGTACAGGTTTCAACGAGGATACGGCTAACCGGCTGACCTTTAGCATCAGTCTGGTAAGTAACCAAGTTCTTACCTAGCCACTGCTTAGCAAAAGCTTCAATCTCTGCCTTTGAGCTAACCAACTTAACGCCGCCCGCTTTACCGCGGCCACCAGCGTGTACTTGCGCTTTCACTACCCAGCGATCACCACCAATAGTGTCCGCTGCAGCTACCGCTTCTTCGACAGTTTTCGCGGCGACGCCAGTGGATACTGGCAATCCATACTCGGCAAAAAGCTGCTTACCCTGATATTCATGCAGGTTCATACTTTACTTCCCGTTGATTGATTTAATAAGTTGATCGCGGAGCTCTACAATTGTGACTTTACACATCACCCCGCTAAGCCATTCGCTGCGCCTTAACGACGCTTGCGGTTGGCGATATGTATTGCATTACCGTTCACTGCCAAAGCAGCTTCATGGACCGTTTCTGACAGCGTTGGATGGCCGAATACAATCATGCCAAGATCCTCCGCACTCGAACCGAACTCCATCGCAATAGCCACCTGCTGTACCAGATCTGCCGCGCTGGGGCCAACAATATGGCAACCCAAAATACGGTCGGTCGTTGCATGGGCAATAATTTTAACCATACCGTCGGTATCGTTGGCGGCCATCGCACGGCCACTGGCGGCAAAGGGGAAGGTGCCAACATTGTAGGGCTCACCCGCCGCTTTGACCTGCTCTTCAGTCTGACCGACAGAGGCCACTTCGGGATGGGTGTAAATAACGTTAGGAACGATGTCATAGTTCATCTGCGCTTTGTGACCAGCGATACGCTCAGCAACCATCACGCCCTCTTCTGAGCCTTTATGGGCCAGCATCGGGCCGCGCACCAAATCGCCAATCGCGAATACACCGGGGACATTGGTCGCGCAGTGCTCGTTGGCAAAGACAGAGCCGCGCTCGTCCAGTTGAACGCCGCTGTCATCGGCCAATAGTCCAGCGGTAAACGGACGACGACCCACGCAAACAATCAATTTGTCGAAAGTCTCGGTGTGATCGCTGCCGTCGGTAGACTTGAAGGTGACTTCCACTTCGCGTCCTTTAATTTTAGTGCCAGTAACACGGGCGCCAAGACGGATATCCAAGCCCTGCTTAGTGAATATTTTCTTCGCTTCCTTGGCAATTCCCTTGTCCATAATGGCCAAGAAATCTTCCATCGCTTCAAGCAAAACCACGTCAGACCCTAAACGATTCCACACCGAACCCAACTCTAAACCGATAACGCCAGCGCCAATAACGCCAAGACGCTTAGGCACTTCGCCAATCTCTAGGGCACCGGTAGAATCGACAATAAGATCGCCATCAACAGGAGCAACTGGGATAGCGATTGGCAGAGAGCCAGAGGCCAAAATAACGTTTTCCGCATCGATAACAGAGACGTTGCCGTCGTTGTCGGTCAGCTCAACTTTTTTGCCGCCGAGCAACTTGCCTGTGCCGTAGAGTGCAGTGACGCCATTAGCTTTAAACAAACCGGCAATACCGCCCGTCAGCTGGTTGATAATTTTATTTTTGCGCGCGAGCATCTCAGGGATATCGATTTCAACGCCCTTGGTGCTGATACCGTGAACGGCGAGTTCAGACTTCGCTTCATGAAATTTAAAGGAGCTATCGAGCAACGCTTTTGAGGGAATACAACCGACATTTAGACAGGTGCCACCATTGACGCCCTTGCCTTCGTCATTTTTCCACTTTTCAATACAGGCTGTTTTAAGGCCCAACTGCGCCGCACGAATGGCCGCAACATATCCTGCGGGGCCACTGCCTATCACTACTACATCGTATTTTTCTGACATGGTATTTCCTATAAATATCAAATAGATATAATTTAAATCTCAAGTAAAATCTTAGCCGGATCTTCTATCAATTCCTTGATGGTCACCAAAAACTGCACCGCCCCTTTACCATCAATTAGGCGATGATCGTAGGACAGCGCCAAGTACATCATTGGCCGAATCACAACCTGCCCGTTGACCGCCATTGGGCGCTCTTGGATCTTGTGCATACCCAGTATAGCCGACTGAGGCGGGTTGATAATTGGGGTCGAAATCAGCGAACCGTAGACACCACCGTTGGTGATTGTGAAGGTTCCGCCGCTCATCTCTTCGATGGTCAACTTGCCGTCACGGGCCTTCATGGCGTAATCGTAGATACCATTTTCAATATTGGCGATGCTCATATTTTCCGCATTGCGCAACACTGGAACAACAAGACCGCGCTCAGTAGAGACAGCCACGCCGACATCTTGATAGCCGTGGTAGACAATATCTGTACCATCAATGGAGGCATTCACTGACGGGAAGCGCTTCAAGGCCTCGACCGCGGCTTTCACAAAGAAGCCCATAAAGCCGAGGCGTGTGCCGTTGTGGATCTTGGTGAATTCATCTTTGTACTGCTTGCGCAAGTCCATCAATGCCGTCATATCCACTTCATTGAAGGTCGTCAGTGAAGCAGTGGTCTGGGTGACTTCAAGCAAGCGCTCCGCAATGCGCGAACGCATGCGTGTCATGGGAACGCGGCGCTCTACCCGATCACCGCCATCCACCACAACAGCCGCCGTTGCGGTGGGCGCTGGCGCAGCCGCTTTTGCCACAGGCGCAGAGGGCGTGAAATTGACGACGTCTTCCTTGGTGATACGACCGCCTTTACCGGTGCCAGTGATCTGAGCTGCGTCAATGCCGCGCTCTTCAGCCAGCTTGCGCGCAGCGGGGTTAATTAAACTGCCGCTGGCAGTGGTTTCAGGCTCTTCTTCAATCGCAGCTGCAGCAACTGGCGCAGACGCTGTGGCGCCCTCTTCAATACGCGCAATGACCTCGTTGCTTAGAATACTGTCTCCTTCCAACTTAAGAATCTCGCTGAGTACGCCGGCAACTGGCGCAACGACCTCTAAAACCACTTTATCGGTTTCGATATCGACAAGCAGTTCGTCGCGGGCGACGGTATCGCCAACTTTTTTGTGCCAAGTGGCTAGAGAGCCTTCTTGAACTGATTCAGGGAATGTAGGTGCCTTAATTTCTGTGGCCATTTCGTTTTTCCTAAGTTACGAGTCTGTATTCAGAGCTTCATCAATAAATTGTTTTTGTTCTTCAAGATGCGTGGACATATAGCCACAAGCCGGCGCAGCCGAGCTCTCACGGCCGACGTAGCGCAAGTGCAGCGCGGGGTTAACCGCCTGTAGTACGTGTCGCATGTGGTGCTGACTGCTGTACCACGCCCCTTGGTTCATTGGCTCTTCCTGACACCACACCGCATCAGTGAGATTGGTGTAAGGCTTTAATACCTCCATCAATTCCTCATCGGGGAACGGATAAAGCTGTTCAACCCGCACTAGAGCAATATGGTCGATATTTCGCTCCATACGCGCCTCTAATAAGTGATAGTAGACTTTTCCTGAGCAGAGAATCAGACGCGTAACTTTCTTGGCATCAACCCCAGGATCAGCGATCACGTTCTGGAACTCACCGTTGGCGAGATCCTCAAGGGACGATGTAGCCAGAGGATGACGCAAAATCCACTTGGGACTCATAATAATTAGCGGTCGGCGCATCGGGCGAATAGCTTGACGACGCAGAAGATGGAATATCTGCGCTGGTGTGGTTGGAATCACCACCTGCATATTGTGCTCTGCACAGAGCTGCAGGAAACGCTCGAGACGAGCAGACGAATGCTCAGGGCCCTGCCCTTCGAAACCGTGAGGCAACAGCATTGTCAGTCCTGATAGACGACCCCACTTGTGCTCACCACTGGCAATAAACTGATCTATAACGACCTGCGCGCCGTTAGCAAAGTCGCCAAACTGCGCTTCCCAGACAATAAGACCTGCGGGGGCAGTGGTTGCATAACCATACTCAAACGCTAGAACGGCTTCTTCCGACAACACCGAATCGAATATATCGAAGCGCGGCTGATCGGCTGACATTTTAGTTAGCGGCACATAAGATTTACCGTCTTTTTGGCTGTGCACCACGGCATGGCGGTGGGAGAAGGTCCCGCGACCAACATCCTGACCCGTGATACGGATTGGATAGCCTTCTTCTAACAGGGTTCCATAGGCGAGCAGTTCCGCCATACCCCAATTCAACGGTAACGCGCCACCGGCCATCTTGCGGCGATCGTCGTAGATCTTGCTGACTTGACGCTGAACCTTGATGCCATCTGAAATATGGTTAACACGGGCGGCAACATCTTGCAGCACCGCTAAATCAATACCCGTTTTGACTGGAGTACGCCAGTCGTGATTGAGATAAGGGCTCCAATTCACAAACAAACTGGTGTCTGGCTCGCGCACTAGGTTGTGCACCACAAATTCACCTTTGTCGAGGCGGGCGCGATACTCATTGGCCATTTCATTGGCTTGGGCTTGATCGAGAATGCCTTCACTGACCAGCTTTTGCGAATACAGCTCACGGGTGGTCGAGTGCTTGCGGATCAGCTCATACATCAACGGTTGCGTTGATGACGGCTCGTCCGTTTCGTTGTGCCCGCGGCGGCGGTAGCACACGAGGTCAATCACAACGTCTTTGCCAAATTCGTAGCGATAATCCATGGCCAACATGGCAGCAAACATCACAGCGTCAGGATTATCCCCATTGACGTGCAAAATAGGCGCCTGAACCATTTTAGCGATATCTGTGCAGTACTCAGTGGAGCGGGCATCATCTTGGCGACTAGTGGTAAAACCCACTTGGTTGTTAATAACAATATGGATCGAGCCACCGGTCTTGTAAGCGCGCGTCTGAGACAGTTGAAAAGTCTCCATCACCACGCCCTGGCCGGCAAATGCTGCGTCGCCGTGCATTAAAATAGGGACGACTTTCTCGCCTTTTTTGTCGCCGCGACGATCTTGACGGGCACGACCCGAACCGATGACCACAGGACAGGAAATTTCGAGATGCGACGGGTTGAAGCCCAGCGCCATGTGCACTTCACCACCGGGAGTCATCACATTGGATGAGAAGCCTTGGTGGTACTTAACATCGCCAGAGGTGTTGACGAGACGCTTACCTTCAAACTCTTCAAACAGCTCAGCGGGATTCTTGCCAAGAACGTTAACCAACACATTCAGACGCCCACGGTGAGCCATGGCCATCACGATCTCTTTGCCGCCGTACTCGCCAGCGCGACGAATCAAGCAATCGAGCAACGGAATTAAACTCTCACCACCTTCAAGGCCGAAGCGTTTGGTGCCAGGGTATTTTGAATCGAGGTGCTTTTCCAAGCCCTCAGCAGCCGTCAGGCGGTTAAGCACGTCAATGCGCGCATCGTCGCCATAGGTTGGCTTCGATCGCACGCTTTCAAAGCGCTGCGCCAACCACTGCTTTTCCTCAAACGAGGTGATATGCATATACTCGGCACCGAGGTGACCGCAGTAAGTCTCTTCAAGGGTTTCAACAATTTCACGCAACGTTGCTTCAGGCTTGCCGATACACAGCGGGCTGGTCTGGAATGTCGTGTCTAAATCAGCGTCCGTTAATCCGTGAAAATGGAGGTGGAGGTCGGGAACATCCTTGCGCACCATCAAGCCGATGGGATCTAAGCTGGCTTTCTGATGACCGCGAAACCGGTAGGAGCTAATCAGCTGAACCACTTTGACTTGCTTGCGCTCGTGCTCAAGATGGATGCCGCCTGATCCTGGCGCTGGCGTTGGGCGCGCCTGACGGCGACCAAGCAATTCGAAATGCTGGACTATGGTTGCGTGAGAGACGTCCGGGGCCGCATTGGTGCCACTGCGAGGAAGCGTATCGAAGAAACTGCTCCACTCTTCAGGGACGCCATTGCGATCGTGCAAGTAGACGTCATACAAATCCTCAATATACGCGGCGTTACCACCAGAGAAGTGGGAGGAGCGAAGAAAGTGCTCCATAGGGCCCTCAGGCATTGATGGTATTCCTCATAATTGTTGATTTATCAACTGACGTCATTTAAGGCGCCCTGTCATTTAAGCGCCGCATTCTATCCTTAAGTGGCACTTCTTATCAGCATATTTCTGATATGACCGATGGCTTTTGTTGGATTTAACCCTTTTGGGCAAACCTGAACGCAGTTCATGATGCCATGACAACGGAATACACTGAACGGGTCGTCAAGCTTGACCAAGCGCTCTTCGGTGGCGGTATCGCGGCTATCTGCCAAGAAGCGATAAGCCTGCAATAGACCTGACGGGCCGATAAACTTGTCGGGGTTCCACCAGAATGATGGACAGGCCGTTGAACAGCATGCACAGAGAATACACTCGTACAAACCGTCGAGCTTGGCGCGATCTTCAGGCGACTGCAGGCGCTCAATGGCCGGTGCAGGCGTATTGTTGATCATGTAAGGCTGGATTTTTTCGTACTGCGCGTAGAACTGGCTCATATCGATTACCAGATCACGAATCACAGGCAACCCAGGCAGCGGACGAATAACCAGCTTGTTGTTTTTCACAGCTTCAGATAGCGGCGTCACACAGGCGAGGCCATTTTTACCCGAAATATTCATACCATCTGATCCACACACACCTTCGCGGCATGAGCGACGAAAGACCAGTGTTGAATCCTGCACTTTTAGCTTCTCGAGAACATCGAGAACCATAATATCTTTACCTTGGGTGTCGATTTCAAAGTCCTGCATGTAGGGCTCTTTGTCAACCTCTGGGTTATAGCGATAGATACTGACGTTTAACATGGTTCTAACAACCCCTTGTAGTAGGTGCTAATCAATAAGTACAAAAAAGTAAGTGCAAATTAGTAAGTGCGAACTTTAGGTGCAAATGGCTCGCGGGTTTTCAGCGTAAAGTTGACGCTGCGCTTGCCCACACGCTTGTCTGCGGGGAAAAACACCGAATGACACAGCCAGTTCTCATCGTCGCGCTCTTGGAAATCGTCACGCGCGTGCGCGCCACGGCTTTCAGTTCGCGCTTCAGCAGTAATTGCCGTCGCCTCGGCCACTTCCAAAAGGTTGCGCAACTCCAGCGCTTCAATACGCGAGGTGTTAAAGGCATTGCTCTTGTCATCTAACAGTACATTTTCAATGCGCACGCGCAGCTCGGCCAACTTGGCAATACCTTCTTTCATGAAATCGCCGCGGCGGAATACGCCGAAGTAATTCTGCATAATTGTTTGCAGCTCACCACGCAAAACAGAGGCTTTCTCGCCGGTTGTCGAACCGTTCAAACGATTCAATCCCGCCATTGCCGCTTCAATATCCGCTTCTCTGGCGTCTTTCAGACTAATACCTTCGCGCAGCTGCTTCTCGATAAACATGCCCGACGCGCGACCAAATACCACCAAGTCCAGCAGCGAGTTGCCACCCAGTCGGTTAGCACCGTGCACTGATACACAGGCCGCTTCGCCACAGGCATAAAAGCCTTCGATAACTTGATCGTTGCCGTCAGCGTCGATAGTCAGGGCCTGACCGTTCACGTTGGTCGGAATACCACCCATCATGTAGTGACAGGTTGGCACCACAGGAATTGGCTCTTTAACTGGGTCAGCGTGGGCAAACGTGCGCGACAGCTCGAGAATACCGGGCAATTTCGCATTCAGCGTCTCTTCGCCCAAGTGGTCAAGCTTCAGATACACATGATCACCGTTGGGGCCGCAACCGCGACCCTCAAGAATTTCCAAGACCATTGAACGAGCCACCACATCGCGGCCAGCCAAATCTTTGGCATTGGGCGCATAGCGCTCCATAAAGCGCTCGCCATCTTTGTTCACCAAATAACCGCCCTCACCGCGACAGCCTTCAGTGACCAGAGTGCCCGCACCGGCAATACCGGTCGGGTGGAACTGCCACATTTCAATATCTTGCACAGGGAAGCCTGCACGCAGCGCCATACCAATACCGTCGCCGGTACAGATGTGCGCGTTTGTGGTCGACGCGTAAATACGTCCAGCACCACCGGTGGCAAACACAGTCGCCTTGGACTTCACGTAGACGGTTTCGCCAGTTTCAATGTTGATAGCAACGACACCGACCACCGCGTTGTCAGAATTTTTAACGATATCAACAGCAAACCACTCATTCAGAAAAACGGTTTCGTTTTTCAAGTTACCTTGATAGAGGGTGTGCAATAGCGCGTGACCGGTTCTATCCGCCGCCGCACAAGTGCGCGCAGCCTGACCACCGTTGCCGAAATCTTTCGACTGGCCACCAAAGGGACGCTGGTAGATACGACCTGATTCAGTGCGAGAGAATGGCAAACCCATGTGCTCGAGCTCAAAAATCGCTTCAGGGCCGGTTTGACACATGTATTCGATGGCCTCTTGGTCACCGATATAGTCAGACCCTTTGATGGTGTCGTACATGTGCCACTGCCACTGATCGTTCGGATCATCACTGGCAATCGCACAAGTAATGCCACCCTGAGCAGATACAGTGTGCGAGCGCGTTGGAAAAACCTTGGTGATTACCGCAGTCTTGTAACCCGATTGCGCCAGCTGCAACGCTGCGCGCATACCAGAACCGCCACCACCGACGATTACGGCATCAAAACTCATTGTTCTAATGTTAGCCATTTACTTGAATTCCCCAAAGAATGTCGATTGCCCAGATCACGTAAAGCAATGTAATTGCGATCATGCCCAGCTGAAAAACAATACGAATCGCAGTCGCCTTTGGCCCAACCAATCGCACAGTGACGTAGTCCGTCAACACACACCACATGCCGATCCACGCGTGAGCGGCGATCGACAGAATGGTAAGCAAACTAAACATGCGCATCGGTAGAGCTTGGTTTAACTGAGCCCACTGCGCATAGGTCAGTTCTGGGTTCATCACCAGATAGCCAACAATAAAGATAAGGTACGCGGTCATGACAAACGCCGAGACCCGCTGAATTAGCCAATCGGACAAGCCGCTGCGGCCGAGACTGGTTACTGTAGTTACCATAAGAAGATCCACCCTGTGACTAACGCAATCGCTACGATGGCAACGCCCAATGCCAAACGCGCACTGTTGCGACCACTCTCAAAAGAGTCTTCACCGACCCCAAAATCCATAATTAAGTGACGCACACCGGCCACGACATGGTACGCCAACGCCGCGAGACTGCCCCAGACGATGACTTGGCAAACAGGGTTGGCAAACATCGCTTTCACGCTCTCAAAGCCTTCTGGCGACGATAGACTGGCGTCAAACAGCCAGAGAAACACGGCAACAGCGAAAAACAGAATCACACCAGAGACGCGGTGCAGGATAGATACATAAGAGGTAATTGGCAGGCTGATGCTTCCAATATCCAAATTAACAGGTCTTTTATTGTCCACGGCGGGCAGTACCTTAATGTGGTTATCCGAATACACGGAGATGAATTAAAATGAAGTCAATTTGCAACTGCGTTAAAACACGTTAAAAAAACAGCGCGAAAGGGAAGGATATCCGGCCATTTGATGGCGCAGCAGTATAAGTACTAAGGCCCCTTAATTCAATTCTCTATCCAAAAAAATCCCATTGATCTGGACTATAAAATAATTCACCAGCCTCGCGGCATGATGGCTTACTCAGGCTAGACGCCACCTGCCCGGCAAGGAAATCTTGCGAGCCTGCTAACGACCATCTATTAAATGAATAATGGGTATGCAAAAATGCCGTTTTAAGCCTTAAAGGCAGACTGCCGAGAGTCGAGCAACGTTCTCGCGCAGTTGACAATTTGGCTCGAACATCTATAGTTGCGACTTCAAATTTCTGCCCCATCCAAAATCGCCACACCAGAGGATCATTCATGAGCAATCGCACAGCCACCCTTTCTATTGAAGGAAAAGCTCCAATTGAGCTGCCAATTCTGAAGGGCACGTTAGGCCAAGACGTTATCGATATCGGCACGCTCGGGTCTCATGACATTTTCACCTTTGACCCAGGATTCTCGGCCACAGCATCATGCAAGTCTGAGATTACTTACATCGATGGCGACAAAGGGATTTTGCTGCACCGCGGCTACCCGATCGAACAACTCGCAGAAAAATCCGACTACCTTGAAACCTGCTATCTGCTGCTTGAAGGCACCCTGCCAACAGCGGCGCAGAAGCACGAGTTTGAAACAACGATCAAATACCACACTATGGTAAACCGCTCTATCGAGCACTTTATCAGCGGCTTTCGTTACGACGCGCACCCAATGGCCATGCTGTGTGGCGTGGTGGGCGCCATGTCATCCTTCTATCACGACTCGCTGGATATCACCAACGAAGAGCACCGCAAAATTTCGGCACACCGCTTAATCGCCAAAATGCCGACCATCGCTGCTATGTGTCATAAACACTTCAGCGGCCAGCCGTTTATCTACCCCGATAACTCGCTCTCTTATTCAGAAAACTTCCTGCATATGATGTTCGGCACACCCTGCGAGCCCTATGTAGTCGAGCCGGTTATTGCGAAGGCCATGGACCGTATCTTCCTGCTGCACGCAGACCACGAGCAAAACGCCTCGACCTCAACTGTGCGTTTAGCCGGCTCCTCGGGCGCCAACCCCTTCTCGTGCATCGCAGCGGGTATCGCAGCACTGTGGGGCCCTGCGCACGGTGGCGCCAACGAAGCAGTACTGGTGATGCTGGAAGAAATTGGTCACGAAGACAATATTGAAGAATACATTGCCAAGGCCAAAGACAAGAACGACCCCTTCCGTTTGATGGGATTCGGGCACCGTGTCTACAAAAACTATGACCCACGGGCCACAGTTATGCGCGAGAGCTGCGACGAAGTATTGGCAGTTTTGGGATTGGAAAATGATCCCCTCTTCCGCCTAGCCAAAAAGCTCGAAAAAATTGCCTTGGAAGACGAGTATTTTGTCAGCAAAAAACTCTACCCCAACGTCGATTTCTACTCGGGCATTATTTTGAAGGCGCTTGGTATTCCTGTTGAAATGTTCACCGTGATCTTTGCCACCGGCCGCACCGTCGGCTGGATCTCTCACTGGAATGAAATGATCACCAACCCGTACCGCATTGGCCGTCCACGCCAGCTGTACACCGGAGCCGACGTTCGCGACTACACGCCCGTCGAAGACCGTTAATACGCAGTAAAGGTGGCGCGCAACAGCGCCAAGACAAAAAAGGCAGCTCAGGCTGCCTTTTTTTATGGCTTGCCGGTGTGGGCTGAGGATGTCGGTTGAAGATGTCAGCTGCGGCTATCTCAGCGCCGATCACTCGGCTCTGGCTACAATAACGGTCCCGAGTGGAAGCGAAACTCTGTGTCAGGCTGCTCGATCAGCTGGTGCTCAATTGCAGCGATCTCGGCAATCCGCCAGTCAATGCAAACATCGTCACCCGCAGCACTCTTCGCCAATTCCAAATAATCCTGATAGTGCCGCGCTTCCGACTTCAGCAAAGACCCGTAAAAAGCCTCAAGCTCGGCATCCAAGTGGGGTGCCAGCCGCGCAAAGCGCTCGCAGGAGCGCGCCTCGATAAACGCGCCAATGATTAAAATATCCACCAACTTTTCGGCCTCGGGCTTGCGCGCACAATCTCGCAAACCACTGGCATAGCGGGATGCAGAGAGATATTCGTAGGTCACCCCGCGACGCTTCATCAAGGCAATTACCTGCTCAAAGTGACGCATCTCTTCGCGCACCAAGCGCGACATTTTATTGAGCAAGACAAAATTTTCACTGTAGCGATGGATTAGAGTCATCGCCGTGCTGGCGGCCTTCTTTTCACAATTTGCGTGATCGATTAGCAGCGTGGCCTGATTATCCAGGGCGTTCTCAACCCATCGGTCCGGTGTCGCGCAGGGCAAAAACTGTAGAATGTCATTGAGTGGCGTCACGAGGTCTTGTCCATAAATTCCTTGATGGCGGCATTGCGCTCAGCATCAACCTGCTGCACCAGTGGCCGCTCTGACATCAGCTGCAACCAAGGCCTAAGCCCCTCAACATCGTCCACAATCGTCCATCCCCATATCTTTTTAGCCACAGGCGCGGCAGTTTTAAGCACATAATAGGTGTAGAAATCTGCCATGGTGATCTCATCACCCAGCAGATAAGGCGAAAACGACGACAGTCGTCGCAGCGCTGCCAACCCCTTCTCCATGGTCGGTTTTACTTCATCCGCCACCGACTGATTAAATGGCCGGCCAAAAAACACATGGCCCATCAGCCGAGTTGACTCAACGCCAATATACAACTCCACAATCTTTATCATCTGCGCCATTTGTGCGCGGCGAAAAGCATCACTGTGGGTCATCGGATATTCAGGAATACAGCTCTCCAAAAACCCGAGAATCGCAGTTGTTTCACTCAGATAGCCCTCGTCCACCTCAATGCAGGGAATCTTCCCCATCGGGCTTATTTCAAGAAATGGCTCGCTGTAGGTCGGCGCGATGTAGATCTCCTCAAAATCAAAGCCTTTCTCAAGTAAAAATACCTTCACCATAGCGTAATAGTGGCTAAGTGGTGCTCCATATAGTTTGATCATTGCTCGGTAACTCCTTGTTTTAGAGACTGTTGTAACGATTGATGTAGCGACTCTTGTAACGACGTTTAAGGGGCGCAGTATAATCACTGTAGCGCCCACTCGGCGAGACACAAAGCGGTAATTATCACCATAAGCCAATAAACTGCGCCCGCGCGACAACCGAACAGGCTGCCGATAGCGCCAGTGATAACGGCTATAAACTCACTCTATGGCGACTCTTTTTCCAAACCTAACAAAGGCTTTTACACTCTGATATACCAGCATTTTCGCCACCTTAAAACCATTCAAAACAAGGTTTGACAGTCAACCAGATGGCCCGATAACCAACTGTCAATAAAGCGCGGCTTCACGTACAATGCTGCGTCTATTTCTGCGCTCGATTGAAGCGCAGGAAAAACTTCATACCACAGTCATTTAACAGGAGAATCCAGCCGTGCTAGAAGCCTATCGTGCTCATGTCGCTGAACGTCAACAACAGGGAATTCCGCCAAAGCCCCTGACCCCAGAGTGGACCGCAGGACTTGTCGAGCTACTGAAAAACCCACCCGCAGGGGAAGCGGATTTTCTACTTGACCTGATCGCCAACCGCGTGCCACCGGGAGTCGATGAAGCAGCCTACGTAAAAGCCAGCTTTCTCAGCGCTATCGTTAAAGGCGAAGCCTCCTCTCCGCTGATCGACCGCAGCACTGCGACCACGCTCCTTGGCAATATGCACGGTGGCTACAACGTCGCCACGCTGGTCAGTTTGCTGGACGACGCAGAACTTTCTAGCCTCGCCGCAGAGCAGTTAAAATCGACCCTTCTAGTCTTTGACGCCTTCCACGACGTTGCAGAGCGCGCCGATGCTGGCAATGCCGACGCTAAAGCAGTCATGCAATCTTGGGCAGACGCCGAGTGGTTCACCTCGAACGACGCCGTTCCAGAAAGCATTAAAACTATCGTCTTCAAAGCTATTGGCGAAACCAACACAGACGACCTGTCACCCGCTCAAGACGCGTGGTCTCGCCCAGACATTCCGCTGCACGCACGCGCAATGTTTAAAATGACTCGCGACGGTCTGACGCCAGAAGAACACGGTGTCACTGGCCCCATGAAGCAAATAGACGCACTGAAAGCGAAAGGCTTGCCTGTGGCTTTTGTCGGCGACGTCGTCGGCACTGGCTCATCGCGCAAATCAGCAACCAACTCGGTGCTGTGGTTCTTCGGTGAAGATATGCCCGGCGTGCCCAACAAGCGCTCAGGTGGTATCTGTATCGGCAGCAAAGTGGCGCCGATTTTCTTCAACACCATGGAAGACGCTGGGGCATTGGTATTTGAAGCACCGGTCGACAAGATTAACTATGGCGATGTTATTGAAATTCGCCCATACGAAGGCAAAATTCTCAGCGAAAGCGGCGACCTATTGTCTGAGTTTGAAATCAAATCAGATGTTATCTTTGATGAAGTTCAAGCAGACGGCCGCATCAACCTGATTATCGGTCGCGGTCTCACACAGCGTGCCCGCGAACACCTCGGACTGCCAGCATCAACTGTCTTCCGCACACCGACAGCACCCGAAGCCAGCAATGCAGGCTTCACGCTCGCGCAAAAAATGGTCGGTAAAGCCTGTAACGTCCCCGGTGTGCGTCCCGGCACTTACTGCGAACCGAAAATGACCACTGTCGGCTCGCAGGACACCACCGGCCCCATGACGCGCGACGAACTCAAAGACCTCGCCTGTCTCGGCTTCTCCACTGACCTTGTAATGCAGTCATTCTGTCACACCGCCGCCTACCCCAAGCCAGTGGATATTGAAACCCAACACAGTCTGCCAGACTTTATTATGAATCGCGGCGGCGTGTCATTGCGTCCCGGCGACGGCATTATTCACAGCTGGTTGAATCGCATGCTGCTGCCTGACACCGTCGGCACCGGCGGAGACTCCCATACACGCTTCCCCATGGGTATCTCTTTCCCCGGTGGCTCTGGCCTCGTCGCATTCGCCGCCGCCACGGGGGTCATGCCACTCGATATGCCAGAATCCGTGCTGGTGCGCTTTAAAGGCAAAATGCAGCCCGGTATTACCCTGCGCGACCTTGTGCATGCTATTCCCTACTACGGCATCAAAGAAGGCTTGCTGACAGTTGAAAAGAAAGGCAAAAAGAACTTCTTCTCAGGTCGCATTCTGGAAATCGAAGGTGAAGGTATTGAGTCGCTGACGGTAGAGCAAGCCTTTGAACTCTCTGACGCCTCTGCAGAGCGCTCTGCAGCCGGTTGTACCATCAAGCTCAGCGAAGCCTCTGTCGCCGAGTACCTGCGTTCAAACGTTACCCTATTGCGCTGGATGATTGCTGAAGGCTATGGCGACGTGCGCACCCTCGAGCGTCGCGTGCGCAAAATGGAAGAGTGGCTCGCCAACCCATCGCTGATGTCTGCCGACGCCGATGCCGAATACGCCGCCGTGATCGAAATCGACCTCGCCGACATTAAGGAGCCCATCGTCTGTTGCCCCAACGACCCAGACGACGCGCGCCTGCTCTCTGACGTCGCCGGCGACAAAGTCGACGAAGTCTTCATCGGTTCATGCATGACCAATATTGGCCACTTCCGCGCTGCTGGCAAACTGCTCGACCAAGCCGGAGCCGTTGATAGCCGTTTCTGGATCTGCCCACCCACTCGGATGGACGCTCACACCCTGATGGAAGAAGGCTACTACAACATCTACGGCAAAGTCGGTGCCCGCACCGAAATGCCCGGCTGCTCACTGTGCATGGGTAACCAAGCGCGTGTACTCGCCGGAGCCACCGTGCTCTCGACCTCAACGCGCAACTTCCCCAACCGCCTGGGCGATGGTGCCAATGTCTACCTCACCTCTGCAGAACTCGCGGCAATCGGCGGGATCTTGGGTCGCCTGCCAACGGCTGCGGAGTACATGGAGTACGCCAGCAAGATCGACTCAATGTCGTCAGAGATCTACCGTTACATGAACTTTGATCAAATTGCCTCGTTCCAGAAGTCTGCCGAAAAAGGCAAACTGATTGCTGCACAGCAGATTGTTGAGATGAGCTAATTGCTGTCAGATGCTTGAAACAAAAAAAACCGCCTGATCAAGGCGGTTTTTTTTATCGTCGAAGGTTAGAGGCCCAACACTTCAGACTCTCCCACTCACATATAGGCATTAGAGGTGTCAGTGTGATCCGTCACATCACGCACGCCTTTCAGACTGGGAATCTTTTCCATCAACGTTTTTTCAACGCCCTCTTTCAGGGTCAAGCTGACAGATGAGCAACCTTGGCAGCCACCACCAAACTCTAAAATCGCAAAACCATCGGTAAACTCACTTAAGGAAACCACGCCACCATGGGAGGCGAGACTCGGATTGATTTCGTTATACAGCAAATAGTTGATGCGATCTTCAATGGGGCTGTCGTCGCTGACATTCGGCAGACGCGAGTTCGGCGCGCGAATGGTGAGCTGACCGCCAAACTTGTCGGCCGCGTAGTCCACTTTTGCGTCGTCAAGAAATGGGATGCTGCGCTGTTCGAAGTAAGCTTTAAAGGCGGGGTATTCAACCACAAGATCTTCCTCGTTATGCTCGCCGGGACGACTGTAGGCAATACAGGTCTCGGCTTTGGGCGTGCCCGGGTCACTGACAAACATACGAATACCAATGCCTTCGCAATTTTGCTTTTCAAGCAGACCGGCGAGATAGTCCTGCGCGGTTTCGGTAATGGTGACATTCAACATATTGAGGTCCTAAAATAAAGTCCGACTAAATAAGTAGGGTATTTTACGCTATCCCACCCCTCCGACAAAAGCTTCATTTGTGTTTTTTAAGTGTCGCTTTTTTTGCACAAGTTGGTATTATGTCGCATCCATCAAAATATTTTGATACATACTGAAAATACAGGGCCAGAATCCCATATGCCACTCAATGCAACTCCCCAAACCCTGAAACGCCATCCCAGTTTTGAACGACTCTTAAGCGCTGCTCAAGCGCGCATTTTGTTGCTCGATGGCGCCATGGGAACCATGATTCAGCGACACAAGTTGGAAGAAGAGGATTTTCGCGGCGAGCGCTTTGCCGACTGGCATTGTGATATCAAGGGCAACAACGACCTGTTGAGCATCACACAGCCGACCATTATTTGCGATATTCACCGCGCCTACCTTGAAGCGGGCTCGGATATTATCGAGACGAACACCTTCAACTCCACGACCATTTCCCAAGCCGACTATGAGATGCAGGCGATTTCCCGGGAGATCAACGTCGCCTCTGCGCAGTTGGCGCGCCAAGCGGCAGATGAATATTCGACCCACGAACGCCCGCGCTTTGTCGCCGGTATTCTCGGCCCCACCAGCCGCACAGCCTCGCTATCGCCAGATGTCAACGATCCCGGTGCGCGAAATGTCACCTTTGATGTCCTCGTCGAGGCCTATTGTGAGTCCTGCGAAGCGCTGATTGAGGGCGGCAGCGATATCATTATGGTGGAAACCATTTTTGATACTCTGAACGCCAAGGCCGCGCTGTTTGCCGTGCAACTGACCTTTGAAAAGCTCGGCTTCGAGCTGCCGATTATGATTTCCGGCACCATTACCGACGCGAGCGGCCGCACCCTCTCTGGCCAGACGCCCGAGGCATTTTGGAATTCGGTACGCCACAGCAAGCCCATGAGCATTGGCCTAAACTGCGCGCTCGGGCCGAAAGAGCTGCGCCCTCACCTACTCGAAATATCCACGGTGGCAGACACACTGGTCAGCGCCCACCCCAACGCCGGACTGCCCAACGAGTTTGGTGGCTACGATTTAAACGCAGAAGAAATGGCCGCAACGGTTGCCGAGTTTGCCGAGTCTGGCATGCTTAACATTGTCGGAGGCTGCTGCGGCACTACACCAGACCATATTCGCGAAATCGCCAAGGCGGTGGCAACACTCTCCCCAAGAGCAATACCGACCATCGCCCCCGCCTGCCGTCTGTCAGGGTTGGAACCCTTCAATATTACGGCCGACTCGCTGTTTATTAATATCGGCGAGCGCTGCAATGTGACTGGCTCAGCGGTTTTTAAGCGCCTAATTCTACAAGAGGACTACGACGCAGCCCTCGAAGTGGCCCGCCAGCAGGTTCTTAATGGTGCGCAAATTATCGACGTCAATATGGACGAAGGTATGCTCGAGTCGCTGCCAGCGATGGTCAAGTTCCTCAACCTGCTTGCGGCAGAGCCCGATATCTCGCGCGTGCCACTAATGGTCGACTCGTCGAAATGGAGCGTGATAGAGGCGGGGCTGAAGTGCATTCAAGGCAAGCCCATCGTCAACTCAATCAGCCTGAAAGAAGGCGAAGCGGAATTTGTCGAAAAGGCCAGATTGTGTAAAAAATACGGTGCGGCGATTGTTGTCATGGCATTTGACGAAGACGGTCAAGCAGACAATTTGGCGCGACGCAAAGAAATCTGTCAGCGCAGCTACGACTTGCTGGTGAACCAGATTGGCTTTCCGGCTGAAGATATTATTTTTGATCCCAATGTGTTCGCCGTGGCCACCGGCATTGAAGAGCACAACCGCTACGGGCTCGATTTTATTGAAGCCACCGCATGGATTAAGCAAAACCTCCCCCATGCCATGATCAGCGGCGGTATTTCCAACGTCTCGTTTTCCTTCCGTGGCAACAATCCGGTTCGCGAAGCCATCCACTCGGTCTTCCTCTATCACGCGATTCGCGAAGGCCTGAGTATGGGCATAGTCAACGCCGGTCAGCTGGCAGTCTACGACGATCTGCCCACGGTGCTGCGCGAGGCGGTTGAAGATGTTGTGCTCTACCGCAACGAGCAAGCCACCGACGGACTGCTGGCGATTGCCGACAACTACCGCGGCGATGGCACCACACAATCCAAGACCGAAGATCTCAGCTGGCGCGAGGCAAGCGTTAACCGCCGCCTTGAATACGCCCTAGTCAAAGGCATCACAGCATTTATTGAGGAAGACACCGAAGAGGCTCGCCAAGGTGTCGCGCGACCGCTGCATGTGATTGAAGGCGCTTTAATGGATGGTATGAACACCGTCGGCGACCTATTTGGCTCCGGCAAAATGTTTTTGCCGCAAGTGGTCAAATCAGCACGCGTTATGAAGCAAGCCGTGGCCTACCTGCAGCCCTTTATCGAAGCGGAAAAAGACGTTGCCGCCAGCAGTAATGGCAAAATTTTGATGGCAACGGTAAAAGGCGATGTCCACGACATTGGTAAAAATATTGTCGGCGTGGTGCTGCAGTGCAACAACTACGAGGTAATTGACCTTGGCGTGATGGTACCTGCGGAGAAAATTTTGCAGACAGCGCGCGCTGAAAATGTCGATATTATCGGGCTGTCGGGGCTAATTACCCCGTCGCTCGACGAAATGGTCACCCTGGGTAAAGAGATGCAGCGACAGGGTTTTGATATACCCCTGATGATTGGCGGCGCGACAACGTCGAAAGCCCACACTGCGGTGAAAATTGCGCCAACCTACAGCCGCAACCAAACCGTCTATGTGTCCGACGCCTCCCGCGCGGTGGGTGTGGCCAGCAAACTACTGAGCCCTGAACATCGCGATAGCTTTGTTGCAGAGATTCAGCGTGAGTACGATGCCGTGCGTCTGCGCACAGCCAATCGCACCTCGCAGGGTACCCTGTTTGCCTACGAAGATGCGGTAAAGCAAAAACTGCAGATTAACTGGCGCGACCACCAGCCCGAGCTGCCCAATACCCTTGGCGTAACGGTTTTAGACGACTATCCGCTGGAAACACTGGTGCCCTATATTGACTGGACGCCCTTTTTTATCACCTGGGACTTGGTCGGAAAATATCCCACCATCTTTAAGGACAACGTTGTTGGCGAGGCCGCTACTGCGCTATTCGCCGACGCACAGGCCTTACTGAAAAATATTATCGACAATAAACATCTGCGCGCCCGCGCTGTCTTTGGCCTGTGGCCGGCCAATACCGTCAACACGGACGATATCGAAGTCTATAGCGACGAATCGCGCAGCCAAGTAGCTGCCACACTGCACCATATTCGCCAGCAAATTCAAAAGCCCGGCGGCAGTGACGAATTAATTTCTCTGGCCGACTTTGTGGCACCAAAAGAGAGCTTGGTGAAAGACTATATTGGTGGATTTGCCGTGACTACCGGCATTGGCGCCGACGAATTGGCCGCGCAATACGAGGCCGCCCACGACGACTACAACGCTATCATGGTTAAAGCGCTGGCGGACCGGCTGGCGGAAGCGTTTGCCGAACATTTGCACCACCGTGTGCGGCAGGATTACTGGGGCTATGCGCCCGACGAGCAACTGGATAACGAGGCGTTGATCAAAGAGAAGTATCGCGGCATTCGACCGGCGCCTGGCTATCCCGCCTGCCCTGATCACACCGAAAAAGGACAGCTTTTTGACTTGCTAGATGTCACCCACAATATTGGTATCACCTTGACAGAAAGCTACGCTATGCACCCTGCCGCTGCGGTCAGTGGTTGGTACTTCGCCCACCCCGATGCCAAGTATTTTAACACCGGTAAAATTGCTCGCGATCAGTTACACTCCCTCGCGACACGAAAAGGTGTTCCAGTTGCTGAGCTAGAGCGCTGGCTAACCCCGATTCTCAACGACGAATAACTATTTTAAGCGAGCATCTGTGACCAACAGTCAACAAGCCGAAGAACAGTCCCCGGTCAAACCCAAAGTAAAACTGTGGTCGGTGGTAAAAAGTATTTTAGCCGCCGGTATTGGCGTGCAGAGCAACAAAAATCGTGAAAAGGACTTTCAGGAAGGCAGCCCACTGGCGTTTATTATCGGCGGGTTTGTTTTTACCCTGCTATTTATTGTCAC
>LIDE01000033.1 GCA_001438605.1 SAR92 bacterium BACL16 MAG-120619-bin48
GGGTAATCCCCCCACAAATTAGCTGAGGTTTTAAGTAGAATATTCTCGTAATCTATACGCAGGAGATTCTGCATGAAAAAATCAAGATATTCAGACAGTCGAATCATGGCTATCATTAAGCAGGCTGAGGCTGGCACGCCAGTGCCAGAGCTCTGCCGGGAGCACGGCATGAGCTCAGCAAGCTTCTATAAGTGGCGCAGTAAATACGGCGGTATGGACGCTTCGATGATGACGCGGCTCAAGGAACTGGAAGACGAAAACCGACGACTAAAGAAGATGTACGCCGAAGAGCGGCTCAAAGCTGAGATCATTCAGGAGGCCATGGCAAAAAAGTGGTAAAGCCATCTCAGCGTCGAGAGATGGCTAATACCGATTGGGAAACATAGGGTCAGCGTAAAACTGGCGTGCCTGGCATTTCAGATCAGCGAAACGTGCTACCGATATCAGCCTAAACTGAGCAAAGAAAATGCTCTAATCGCAGACTGGTTAATTCGAATAACTCACAATCAACGCAACTGGGGGTTCGGCCTGTGCGATCTCTATCTGCGCAATGTGAAAGGCTTCCGGTGGAACCACAAGCGGGTCTACCGTATTTATCGGGAATTGGAGCTTAACCTTCGTATAAAGCCAAAAAAACGCTTAGTACGGGAAAAACCAAAACCTCTATTGGTGCCTGTAGCAATCAACGATTGTTGGTCAATGGACTTCATGCATGATCAGCTATCAGACGGAAGAAGTTATCGCTTATTCAACGTCATTGACGACTTTAATCGCGAAGGACTCGTAATCGAAGTCGACTTCTCGTTGCCCGCTATCCGCGTTAAACGCGCATTGAATCAAGTGATTGAGTGGAGGGGGAAGCCACGACAAATCCGCTGTGATAACGGGCCTGAGTATATCAGTGGATTGTTGGCCGCGTGGGCTGAGGAACATGGTATCGATTTGCTGTTCATCCAACCTGGCAACCCTCAACAAAATGCTTACGTCGAACGATATAATCGAACAGTAAGATACGATTGGTTGAGTCACTATCTCTTTGCGGAAATCGAAGACGTTCAAGAATATGCCACGCGCTGGCTCTGGACTTACAATCATGAAAGACCGAATATGGCACTAGGCGGCATCACACCAAAACAGAAATTGGCGTTAGCTGCATAACTCTCTACTTTTAACTTCGGTTATTAATGGGAGGATTACCATATCACTCACCCAGGCTTGGTTCGGCATATCAGGGCTAAATTTACGATCTAGAATATTGCCGGCAATGCTACCGAGCTTTCCTCCCTTCATATAGCGACGCTTGTAGCCTATTTGGGCTCTAAGCCTGTTCTCTCGCATAATCTTCGCCACACGATGAACGCTGCAGATTTCACCCGCATCACGAAGATCTCTGTGAATCCAGTAGTGTCTTTTTTTGCCTGCTTTATAGAAAAACTTTTTAGAAAAATTACCCGGTATGGTTGCCTTTTCAGTAAACTCCCAATCCCAGCAAGATCGACAGGGTACGGGGGTCTAGCCAGCCCACCATAATCGTTACTGTGCCTGCCCAGATACACAGCAAGCCCATTTCATAATCCTTCCTAGCTTATATGCATCCAAACAATATCGGGTTTCTGCCGACCGTCACGGAAATTTCATATTACTGACACACGAGCGTCATCTAACTGATCTATTTTCAAAAGTTCAAATAATCAATCTATCTGGGGAGAATTATGAAAAAATTAGTACTAAGTATTGCGGTAATGTCGGCTATCAACGTTATGGCTGGCAGTGTCATGGCTCAGGGAATATCTGGGCTGGAAGAAATCACAGTGGTCGGCACAAAGGCGACCTTAATATCGGCGATCGAGAAGCAACGTGAGTCGAATAACCTGATATCGGTTGTCGATTCGGATGCTCTGGGTAGTTTCGCCGACACCACTGCCGCGGAAGCCATTAGAAGACTCCCTGGAGTATCGATTGAAAACGACCAGTCGGAAGGGCGTTACGTAACCATTCGTGGCCTAAGCTCTGATCTCAACTCTATTTCGGTGAATGGCGCATCAATGGTTGCGCCGGAAAACGGTCGCAGCGTAATGCTTGATGGTTTGCCCACAGAATTACTTGACTCAATTACGGTAGCCAAGTCGCTAACTCCTGAGATGGATGCTGACTCTATTGGTGGCCGTGTTGATTTTAAAACCAAAAACCCTTCGGCGCTAACCAAGCGTTTAGTAACGCTAAAGGTACAGAATAACTTTAGCGAATATGCCGATGAACAGATCCATCCAAAACTGGCACTGACCTACGGCGACCGCGTTACCGATACAGTAGCCCATGTTGTTGGCCTCACTTACTCAAGTAAAGATATTGTTGCTTTTAATAATGAGACTGGCTTTGGCTGGAACAATGACGTAATGAATGACGACTACGAGATGCGCTATTACGAGCTAACTCGCGAGCGCTACGGCTTTACGTATGATGTCGACTTTGCTGTGGGCGATGACAGGTTGTTCGTCAATCTATTTTGGAATCAGTACGACGATTCGGAACTGCGCTGGAAGGATGAGTACGGCGATCTCGGGAAACAGGTACTGTCAACGTCGGCCTCCGGTATGGTGGTGAACGAAGTCAAACATGACGCTGAAACTCGTGTTCGCGAGGAAACTCGCACTATCGCAGCCTTTAATCTCGGCTATGAAACAGAGCTGTCTGAGTGGGCCATAGATAGCATGGTCAGCTACTCTTTCGCGGAAGAGGACGACAGCAATAATGCGGAAGCAAACTTTCGCACCAAATACAGAAATGGCGATAAGGTAACAACCATTAATTGGTCAAACCCACAGCGCCCCTATCTGATGCCAGCAGATGCATCACTCTATGATCCAGCAGAGATGGACTTCGATGGCTTTGAAGTCACCTCCAATATTTCTCAAGACTCTGAAGTGGCATTTGTCTTTAACGCCGAAAAGGAGTTTGATTTCGGTGTGCTCAAGACGGGTGTCAAGGTCAAGAGCCGCGAGAAAGATGTGGATGACTATATTATCGTCTACGACGGTTGGGGCGATAAGACTTTAGCCGAGATGAACCCACAGACTAATACTGACTGGCGCTTTGCTAATCAAACATTTAGCCAGCAGGCAGATCCGAATAAAGTCTGGGAAATGAAAAAATTAGTCAGTGAGATGGATGTTGATTTTGAAGATGCCACCAGCCGTGACTTTACTACTACGGAAGATATCTTCGCAGCCTATGTTCAGAACACTTACAGCTGGGAGAAAGGTCTTGTTATTGCCGGCGTACGTTATGAAAACACTTCGACTGATTCCCAAGCGTTTGAATACGGCAGTACCACCAAAACCCACGCCTCGAGTGACCATTCGTTCTTTGCACCCAGCGTTAATGTGAAATACTTCCTTAATGACCAGTTGCAGTTGCGCGCGGCCATCTGGAAGGGGCTTTCTCGCCCCGGCTTCCTGGAAACAGCACCGAAGATTGATGTGTCACTGGATACAGATGGCAGCGTCAGTGGTTCTGCAGGAAACCCGAACCTTAAGCCTTACGAAGCGATTAACTATGATCTCTCCATTGAGTTTTATGGTGAGGGAATGACCTTTATTAGTGCGGGTTTATTCAGAAAAGACATCAAGAATGCTATTTATCCAACACTACAAACCAACGGGACCTATATGGGCGTGACCTTCAATGATGGTGTTGAAAGTTGGATTAATGCCGGTGATTCCACGATTAATGGCCTTGAGCTTAATGCGCAATACGGTTGGGATAATGGCTTCTATGTCGCTGCCAACGCCACATTAACTGACGGTGAAAGTAGCTTTAACTTTGAAGACGACAAAACCTTTACGACGCCATTCAGAAAGTTAGCCGATGAAGCGGCCAACATTAGTGTTGGTTACGACAAAGACCGATGGGATGTGCGTTTAGCGGCAAATTATCGCAGTGAATATCTTGACTGGTTGGCCGATGAGAATGGCAGTATCAGTGATCTGTCTGAGAACAATATGCGTTGGGTTGAGTCCTATCTACAAGTTGATCTGACCGCAAAATACCAGGTCAGTCCAGCCATGCAGATAAAGCTTGAAGCGATCAATTTGGGTAACCGCCCTGAGTACTATTACTGGGGTGATGATTCTCAACTGTCCCAGTACGATACTTTTGGCAGAAACTACTCACTAAGCATGAATTACAACTTCTAACGCAAACGCTTTATTGATCAATGGCAGGGATGCCAACGCTATGTTCCTCTACGACCACCGCTCAGTTAGGCGGTCTGTCGCAGAGGAACAACTATATGCACTCCCTCTTAATAGGAAAAGTGATGTTATGAACTCAACAAAATTACTTCAACTCGCAAAATCGACCCTTATCTATACATTGCTTAGCTATGCACTGGCCACGGTTTGTTATGCCGACCAGGCCACCGTGACGGCACTCTATGAAACGCCCCAGGTAATATCTGAGGATGATGCGGCAGATGATCCAGCCATCTGGATTAACTATGCGGCACCTGAGCAATCACTGGTTTTCGGTACAGATAAACAGAGCGGTGTTTATAGCTACAAACTCAATGGTGAACAAATCGGCTATAGCGAATTGGGTCGGATCAATAATATCGACAGCCGCACCTTAACGCCGGGTGACAGGGCTACGGATACCGATTCACAGACTTTTGTCTTTGCCTCCAACCGAACGCTGCAGACAGTTGACCTATGGGTTTTATCCGACTCTGCACTTGCCGAGGCGGCCGCTAGCGAACGCTTTGCACTGCCAATTACGCGATCAGTGCAGGCTCAGTCTGGTATTAACATCTACGGTATTTGCGCAGGAGTCGACAAAGATCTTGGGCTAATAGCCTTTGCGACCGAAGATGAGGGCCCTCGAGTAGAGCTATGGCAGTATCGAGATGAGAGCCTTCGTTTACTGATGACATTTAATAATGGTGGCGAGTCGGAAGGCTGTGTCTATGACGATGAAAACCGCACCTTACTAATCTCTGAAGAAGAGGTCGGTGGCGTATTGAGAGCCTATCAGGTTAGCGACCAGTTGGACTTTTCCAGTCCTATCATTGTTGACTCCCGTGAGGGCCACATCAAAGGTGATCCAGAGGGCGTGGCGATCTATAAAACTAGTGATACCGATGGCTATGTGCTTCTGTCATCTCAGGGCGACTCTAAATTCAATGTCTATGATCGCCAGTCACCCTATACCTATCGTGGCAGCTTTAATATTGTTGATGGCGCGGTGATTGATGGACAGCTTGTGGATGGAACCACTATTACCGACGGCATCGCTGTAGCCAACTATCCCTTTAATAGTGATTTCCCCAAAGGACTGTTTGTTGCTCAGGACAATGACAACATCATTGAGCCAGCGGGAAAGCCCCGTCGCCAAAACTTTAAGTTAGTGTCATTTGCCGACATTATTGACGCACTGGAGTTGTGAGAACTGATCAGCCCTTATATCCGATCCCGGGACAGGCTATAAAATAGTAGGCGCAGGAAATCGTAGGCTGCTAATTAAGGAAGATATAATAAATACATTTTCTGCAGAGGTTTATGAAAAGCCGATGCACAAAATCCCCTAAAGCAACGTAGGTGATTTTTTGTATGTAGGACAAAGCGGGGCAAGGCCGAGCGCGCCATGCTGATGCCGTCCCGATCGCTGAATACCTAACCAAGCAACCGCAATTACAAATCATAGTTACCTAAAGTATCGATTCTCAATCACAGCCTTTAAAGTTAGACGCCAGGCATCTGCTTACTAAGGACTGTTCCTCGGCTATTTGGTCCACTGTCATTCGAGGCTTAGCTATACCTGTGTTCTTTGTGGTGCCTGTAATCAGCCCAGTGAACTTGTGCCAGACCTATTGCGACCAGACGCAAGTGTTCATGGTGTCGGCAGTGGATAGCGCCTCATAGCATGCCGGGTAATGGGTCTTGGCGGGTCTAATATAGTGCTAGAAGGATATTGTGATAAAGGCGTAGAGCAAGCGCGTGACTAGCTAATACTCTTTGATAATATGGGAGCTGGTTAGTCAAGCGGCTATTTAGTAATGGCTTCAGGCTATGTGGCCGCCATCATTGATGGCAAGACTTTGGTACTCGCCCCAGATTGTTTTTGCCAGGGTTTCAACATCTCCTCGATCTGGGTTTACAATCCAACTGGCTAGGGCATCAGCCACCTTTGGAAAGATGATCGGCCTTTCTATCGGTTGTTTTAGCCACGCTTTAAGCACTTTGCGATCAAGGCTATCCATTACAGTCGCCCGACCCATCATTTCCAGTGCAACCACATTACACAACTGCTCATACTGACCTAAGAGTGGTTTGATCAAAAGTTTTTTGCCATAAACGAGGCATTCACTTGATAGTTCAAAGCCTGCATTGGAAATCACGCCATCACAGGATGCCAACTGCTGGTGAAAATGATCAACCGATAGGGGATTGATCGTTATATTGCCGCGTTCTTGACGCTTATCAACCTTGGCGAAAACCTCAAAGCTAATACCGGTAAAACCGGATAAAAAGCTCACGATATCCTCAATGGCCTCGAACGCCATATATACAAGAATTTTACCACTGGGCTCATGTACTTTTGCGGCCGCTGAAACTAAAGGGGGCAGCACCGGTTGATTAAAATGGTCGTAATGAAAACCAATTTTAGTTTTAGCGGGAGCGAAAATTTTCATTATTAGTCTTGACCCCCAGTAACCCTTTGCTCTAGGGATATCATAGTCAAAGGCACATTGGTGACTTAAGGCGACGCAAGATTTCCCTTTTAGTCGAGTACTCCAGGCCGTGATAGGCTCAAAATCAGAGATAACTAGATCGTAATTAGCCGTATTAAGGGAGATGACATCCCCTATGAAGGTAAACAGATTGTTGGTCAATACTGTCTTTATTATCTCCAGACGTCCGCGCTTATAGATCAGAGTTAAGCCACGAAAGACTCTGTAATTGCCATACTCTTGCATGTCAAAAAAGTCTTCCTCTGACCTGCCCGAAAAAACAAAGTCTATTTCCACGTCTTTATTCTTTAGCGCAGGAAGCAGCGCCCGAGTTCGAGCAATGTGCCCATTACCAGTTCCCTGAACACCGTAGAGTATTTTTAAGGTCATAATAAAATGCTCAAACTTAAATAGGAGCATAGTAAGCCGAGCACAGTCCCAACGATTAGATCGGTGGGGAAGTGGACGCCTAGGAACACGCGAGAAAAGCTAATGGCACAGGCCCAACTATAGGCAAGGATGCTCCAGTCAGGATAAAACTGAGCAATTAAAGTAGCCATTAAAAACGCCGCGGCGGTGTGGCCAGAAGGCATGCTGAATTTATCGCTGGGGATAATGGCACAAAGGCAGGAGTTGATTTTTTCGAACGGCCGCTCCCGTTTCAACAACTTTTTCAACAAAATAAAGCTAGGGATTTCTATCAAAAAGGCAATCAATCCAGCGCTGGCAAATAGAAGGCCATTGTTGCTCTGCGTTAATACAGCGACAAAGCCCAACAAGGCATAAAAGTATCCATCTCCAGATCGAGACACTAACTTAAAAAAGTTAGTGAGCGGCTTCACCACCTGATAGCGGTTACAGCGGAGAAACCATCGTGTATCAAAATCAGTTATAGAATCTAACACGGCAGATACCTATAGAAGTTTTCAATGAATCAACTATAGAGTTGCCTTGAGTCAGTTTTTTGATTTTTTTGTTAAATATTTATGACAGCCGTGTTTAGTTGATGCTGGTTGGTGAAGTTAGACCCCAAACCGATAATGCGCATTTGCTGCGCTGTGTTTGCGGTGCTGTGCTATCTACCACTAAAGTCACGTGTGTGTTTGCTCTCATACCACTCTCTTCTAGTTAATGTACTAGAACAGAATAAGCCTCATTTATCGCGTATCAGCGTGATTTAACGCTGCTACTATTAAATGCTACTTATGATTTCCAGTAATCGCAACCGTTTGTAACTTTCTTTGTAAAACCCCCTGTTTTAGGGGTGGTTTGTAACAGGCTTATAACTCTCAACTCTATATAAATCAATGGGTTACGACTACCAGACTACTCCCATGGAATAAAGTCCCAGTGGATCATCGTGAAGCGCTGATTGATTTTGCTTTACGTGAAACGGATTTATCGCCGCGTGAGTTAGCGGTACGCTACACTGATGAGCAATCCTACTTTGTCTCGGAATCTACTGTCTATCGACTCCTTAAAGCGCAAGATTTAATTACCAGCCCTGCGTATATCTTGATGGAAGCAGGAGACAAGTTCCAGCAACCCAGTCGGCGGGTAAACGAGTTATGGCAAACGGATTTTACGTACTTCAAGATCGTAGGATGGGGCTGGTATTACTTATCGACAGTCCTGGATGATTACTCCCGCTTCATTGTTGCATGGCGTTTGTGCACGACGATGAGTGCGAGTGATGTCTCTGATACCTTGGACGATGCGTTAGCTTTTACTGAACTCAATCAAGTGAAAGTCCAGCATCGCCCGCGCTTACTCAGTGGCAATGGCCCGTGTTATATCTCGGGTGAGCTCGCTGATTATCTGGAAGAAAAAGGCATGAGCCATACGCGCGGCCGCCCTTACCACCCACAAACGCAAGGAAAGATCGAGCGTTGGCATCGTTCGATGAAAAATCATATCTTGCTCAATCACTATTATTTACCGAGCGAGCTAGAAGAGCAGATCCATCGCTTCGTGAGCTATTACAATCACAATCGTTATCACGAGTCGATAGACAACCTAACACCGGCTGACGTGTATTATGGAAGAGGAGAAGCTATATTAACTCTGCGGAAACGGATTAAACTCAGCCCCATCGCCTTACGGCGAAAAAACCATTATGATCAACACCGATCAAACAACCTGATGAACTAAACCATCTCTTAAATCAGGCCGCGAACGGTCCAACTATCTTTGACGACATACACGACTGGAATCCAAAGGGAATCCTCGACTAGACACCTTGGCGTTGATCGCGAAGGGTTTGAATATGGCTGTCAATTGCTAAGAGAAAGTCTAATCCAATTCATATTCCACGAAGGCCCCACCGCATTAATTCGCAGCACCTGCTCACCAGCTTGCAAATCAACAGTTGCACTTAGGGTTATCCAGTTTTGCCAGCCGCCGGTATTTGGTACTGATTGGCGATCTATTTCTGTGCCATTAGCCAGTGTCACAAAGCCGCTGCTGCCCAGGTCGCTGGCTACGCGGTATTCGATTAGGTAGCTGCCGGGGGTCTGCACGTCTATGTTGTACTGCAGCCAGTCACCGGCGTCTACGTAGCCAATATTTCTGCCACCGCCGGTGCCGCCGCCGCTGTCAGTGGAGGCCTCGGTTTGTATGCCATTCAT
Organism: SAR92 bacterium BACL16 MAG-120619-bin48; assembly: GCA_001438605.1. Taxonomy (GTDB): domain Bacteria; phylum Pseudomonadota; class Gammaproteobacteria; order Pseudomonadales; family Porticoccaceae; genus HTCC2207. The sequence goes on from LIDE01000033.1 coordinate 9,355, forward strand.
TGCGGCAAAGAGTTCGGCCTCTATGGTACCGGGCACCGAGAACACAACGTCAGAATGGCCGCCGCCACTACTGGACGTGTCTAGGTTGTCGCCCAATGTGTCTATGTCTTGGTAGGTTAAACCAGAGCCATAGGCAAACAGGGGATCATAGGCGGTGTCGTTGCGGTTGATTGCCAGCTGGTTGCCGCTGTTGGGCCAGGAGAACGATAGCTTACCGGCAAAGTCATAGTTAGTGGCGCCAGCGGGGGTTTTAAAAATTACATCGGCTATACCTCCGCCTTCGGTGCCTGGCAGCCAGGCGACCACAAAGGCATTGGAGGCGTTGAGTTCCGCATTGACCCACAGTGGGCGCCCAGTTATGAAGATTGACACTACGGGGATATCCTGGTCGCGCAGTGACTGCAGCAGGGCTAAATCGGATTTGTTGCCCGGCTGATATTCAAGGCTATTTAAATCGCCTACGCCCTCGGCATAGGGTGACTCCCCAAATACCACTATGGCCACATCTGGGGCAGTGCCGCTAAAGCTGCCGTTGGCGCTTAAGCTGGTGGAGCCGCCAGCGGCGTTTACCGCGGACTGTATGCCTGCATAGATGGAGGTGGCGCCGGGGAAGTCACTGTTGCTATTGCCAGTACCCTGCCAGGTAATGGTCCAGCCGCCGCTCTGCTGACCGATATTGTTGGCACCACTGCCGGCTACTAGTACTTTGGCGCTGGGGGTCAGGGGTAAGAGGTTGTCGCTGTTTTTAAGCAATACCAGAGATTCACGAACCGCTTGGCGCGCTATGGCGCGGTGGGCAGCTGCGCCTATAAGTGCGCTATTGTTGGCGTGGGTGCGCTCAGAGGGTTTTACTTTGTCGGCAAAGCCGGCACGCAGTTTAACGCGCAGAATGCGGGTGACCGCATCGTCAATTCGCGACTGGGGTATGGTGCCGCTTTGTACCTGAACTAGGGTGTTGGCAATAAACTGCTCCCAGGCAAATGGCACCATTATCATATCTACACCAGCCATAATGGCCTGGGCACATTCTGAGTCACCGCAGCCTGGCACCTGGCCATGGCCATTCCAGTCACCTATCACAAAGCCATCAAAGCCCATCTGTCGTTTTAATACATCGGTGAGCAGGTATTGGTTGCCATGCAGTTTGGAGCCATTCCAGCTGTTGTAGGAGGCCATGACTGTCTGGGCGCCAGCGGCTAGAGCGGTGAAGTAGCCCTGGCCATGGATGTCGTGCAGCTCGGCTTCAGTGATTACGGTATTGCCCTGATCCACCCCGTTCTGGGTGCCGCCGTCGCCAATAAAGTGCTTGGCGGTGGCAATCACATGGCCGGAGCCAAAGCGGTCGCTACTATCACCCTGCAGGCCGGTGACAATTTCTCCGGCATAGGCTTTGACTATTTCCGGGTCTTCTGAATAGCCCTCATAGGTGCGCCCCCAGCTGTCGTTGCGCACTACGGCCAGGGTGGGTGCAAATACCCAATCAATACCTGTAGCTGCCACTTCAAGGGCTGTGGCTTCGCCAATTTGGCGCATTAGGCTGGGGTTGTTGGCTGCGCCCAAGCCGATATTGTGGGGGAAGATAGTGGCGCCAATGACATTGTTATGGCCATGCACTGCGTCTGTGCCCCAGATAAGCGGTACGCCCACGCCGCCGTCGCTGATATCTGTGCTGGCTTCGTAGTAGCTATCGGTCAGGTTAACCCAGTCGGCCAGGCTGGAGTTTTTGCCATTGGGCCAAGTGCCACCGCCATTGAGTACGGAACCAAGGTTATAGTCGCGCACCTGGGCGGGGCTCACCTGACTAATTTCCGCCTGTACCATTTGGCCCACTTTTTCGGCCAGAGTCATTTTCGCCAAAATAATCGCCACTGCTGCGTCTACATCTTCGGTAACCACAGAGTTTACTGCGGGCCAGGTAAAGGCCGTGCTATCGGCAATCACGTCAATGGCAACTGTAGCTGTAGCACTATCGCCATCTGCATCCACAACTGTGTAGGTGAAGCTATCGCTGCCGCTGTAGCCGCTATTAGGGGTATAGGTGACGGTGCCATCGGCATTGACGACCGCAGCGCCATTGGCGGCTGGGCTATCAACGCTATAGGTTACCGGGGTGTCTTCCAGACCGCTGTCATTAGTGCTTATATCTGCGTTGAGCACCGTATCCTGGTCAATGGTAAAGCTGTCGTCGACGGCAACGGGGGTATTGTCTACCGGCATTGGGGTTGGTGTGGGAGCTGCTGATCCGGAACCGCCACCGCAGGCACTTAACGTGGTCGCTATAAATACTATGCCAAGAGTCCGGCGGATACTGGCGAGGTTAATTAGTGATTTATGGCTGTTATTTGTTGGTGTTTTCACGGTTTATAGGACCCCTTAAATAATGAGTGTAGTCTTGACTAAGCTTTGATATACATAAATAGGTTTGAGATGGTTGGTGCTGAATTGAAGCTGAAAGGGTTGTTGCAGTAATTTATATAACTCGTTCACTGCGTTTGGCATACCCCGCGAAGAGCTTTGAATGCTGTATGCCAGTATTGGGTGCTTTCAAGTGACTGTAACCCTTTGATCAAACTACGGTCGTCTGGACGAGATCCTTCAACACTTGCCTGTGTAGTGCCAGTGCAGACACGTAGGCATTATAAATGCTACTTAGACACACCTCGTTGGCTGCGCTCCCGCGTGGTTCGGCTGAACCCGCTACGCTTCTTCATTCCAAAATCGAACGGCCAATAAAAACCCCCAACCCTGTCGGGTTGAGGGTTTGTTATTGGTGGAGGCGGCGGGAACTGCACTTATGATGTAAATCATTGATTAATATAGATTAACTGGGCTCTAAAATTCGCTTTTGTTACATCCTTTGTTACATTAAAAAGCGAGTAAGTACGGGCGTTTCACGCAGGTTCAACAACCTAAATCCGCTCTAAGCAAACTCCTAGCTTTCAATACGTAATCCTCTAAAAATAGAGAATGTGTGACACATTGTGTGACAGTCAAAAGGGATATTCAAGAGTAAAAACTTAGGATTCCTACCCGCGAAAAAGACCCCCATGGGGTCAAATATTTGGAGACTTCAAAAAGACAGGTAAACCCTCAGTTTTTGTTGTTATTTATCGCTACTAATTTGATAGCTTGATGGCCTCGCAAAGTCACTTGAATGTGATTTCGCAATAGTTCATTATACTGAAGTATATAATAAAAACTAACAGGAGAGGGACATGGAAGAATTTCAACTTTGGAGCGTTTTGAATAGCGGATTAATCTCAAATGCAATATATCAAGCAGGTATCTTTTTCATATTATGGGTTGCCTTTAGAGCAGCAAATCAACTGACCAACGAAGACCCAATGTTGAATAAAATTTTATTGTCTTTATTCTCTGCCGGAATTATTTTTAATGGGCTGACAGTGTCAGCAATCTTATCGTTAGTCCTTCAAAATACTGCCTACGGACTCTCAGAAATTGGAGCGGTTAGCGTGGGTGCAACAAGTTTCATTAGCACTTGGGGTGTTGAGGGAGTTCCAGAAATGAGCCTTATTAGTAATCCAATAATGGCTGGCTGGTGGTTAGTAGTTGCCATTATGCTTTTTGGAAGGATTTGGCAAAAAAAGTAGTTTCCTAAGAGGGTACTCATAGAACATAGAAAAGGGGCCTATGCCCCTTTTCTAACGCCTGTTCAAACCCAACATATTCATATCTACTTGCGATGTTAGTTTAGAACTAAAAGAGCAAGAGGTTTTTTATAGGCTAATGCTACACCCTCTAAATAGCTTTGCTGTATTAGTAGTTGTGTTCTTAGCTTAAGGCGTTTTGACAGCCTCCAGGAGACGTTTGATTCCTTCTAGCGCGCTCATTCTGGGGCCTTCCGCAAGGATATTCCAGCCAGTGAATACAATGACCATATCCAACTCAGGAATAACAATGGGGTACTGTCCACCGAAGCCGAAGCCAGCGAAAGCGACGCGTTCTTTTCCTTTGTATTGATAATGTACAAGCCACCATTTATAGCCATATTCTAAACTACGATCCTCTGTAACTGACACAAATGATGCTATCGATGCATCCACCCAGGCTTCGGGTACAACTTGCTTGTCTTCCCATTTTCCTCGTTTCAAAAATAAGTAGGCAATCTTCGCAATGTCACGAGAGGAAATGAACAGTCCCTCTTGGGCATCAGTGAGACCATATGGGGTGCGTTTCCAATAAAAGTGGTCTATGCCTAGCGGCTGGAACAAATGCCTAACGGCATACTCTTCGAGATCCATGCCGGTCGCTTGATTGAATACGTGCGCCAATATTAATGTGGCGCCGCTGTTGTACTGAAAAGACTCACCTGGCTCTGATGACATCGGTCGATTCATTGTGAACTTAACCCAATCTGGATCCAATGCCATTATAGAAAATGTGTTTCTAGGATCGTTATAGGGATAATCTTCATTCCATTGGAGACCGGTGGTCATGGTGAGTAGGTGTCGAATGGTCATACGCCGTTTTTTGTCATCAATGTTATCGACAGTACTGGGTTTAAAGAACGTAAGAACCGGTGTCTCAAGATCTGGAAATTCACCTCGTCCAACAGCAATACCGATAACCGCTGAAACCACGCTCTTGGTGACAGATTGCATCGAGTGCAGATTTCCCTTTTTGACGTAAGGATGCCACCAAGGATTGAAGTAGTTATAAGGACCGGTTGGGTCGCGCACAACTAGCGGGCCTGGTGTAGACGCTTCCTTTTGGTAAATGCTGCCGTAATCGCGACCATAATACCGTTCATAGGCTAGCTTGCCACTGCGAATAACCAACATAGAGTCAACATAGCCGTATTTTCCCTGCTCTATGTCTGTATCAAGTGCGGACAGCACTTTAGAATCAAGGCCTACCGATGGAGGCGTTGTTAAAGTCCATTCTTTCGTGGGCCATTCACTTTGGGCTAATAGGGGTGAGGCCCAGAAAATAAAACTAACAATTAAAAAAGTTAGATATTTATTCATCATAAAAGTCTCCTATATTAATTACCTAATCATAACCAAATACCCCATCCCGTCAAATCTGGGCTAGATCGAGGTAGGAGACATGCAGATTATTGTCGACTCTAGGGGAGTAAACTAGTTAGCGCACTCAACGCCAGCTTAACGTTGCTTGTCGCTATTGACCGATGTTTTCGGCGATTTAAGCATCAGTGATTGGAGGCCGTTTAAATTTCTCGCTAGGGTTACTTGAACGTCTTCATTTTTGATGTGTCCTAATATACCAAACGGACCTTGATAATTTTTTCTTAACAGATAATCAATCATGTCTTTTTCAAGATCGCCTTCTCCTATCGGAACAATTTTAGGTCCATTTTGTTTCATTCCGTTCAGATTTACAGACCATAGATACGGAATGATGTCGTCGATGATTTTTGAATAATTCTCTAACTGTGTGTGCCCGTGGTGGAAATTGTAGACAATGCCGATATCGTATTGCGGTAATTTTGTAATGATTTCCAGTTGGTTTTCAGGTTCGCCAAACCATCCGCCATGATTGTATAGGGCAATTTTACAGCCCAGATTTTTAGCTCTTTTTGCCAGTGCGGCGACCATCTCACTCGCTTTGGTCAACGACTCTACATGGGCTAAACCATTGAAAACCTCAGCATCGATACCCACCCAAATTTGCGTCAAAAGCTCTGTAGATCTGAGGCTGTCGAAGACCTTCTCGTTGGCGGACTTAAGCTTTAATAACGAGTCTTTGTTAGTGATATAGAGCCATACCGCACTAATTTTTATGCCTGCGGCTTTAGCGATCATTAACTCTTTGGCCATCAAATTTACATGCTCTTGGCGACCTCCGAAAGCATACTGGCTAAAGCCTAATTCTTTGATCATTGCGACTCTTTGCGAGGGTGTTCGCTCGCGAGCATCAAACGCAACGATTGACCATGGGATGATATTTTGAGTATAAAATGGGGATTGGTCGGTTGAGCTATAGCTCCCAGAAGAACACCACAGGGCAGCGTTCAAGACGAGGATTATTACTGTATTAGAGGGTGATTTCACGGTGAGTGGTCCGTCCGAGTAATGTGCGCAAAAATGCAGTCATGGTGCGAGTAAGCGAAAACTGTGCCCTATATTTTGCTGTTAAGCAACGTACCATAAGGCGTATGAATTCAAAAATACGCTAAAACTTTCTAAAGAGGGCCGGATGAGCTGCACCTTGGGCTATGTGAGTCGGATAAGACCTGAATACCCCATACAGTCAAATCAGGGCTAGGGCGAGGCTACTAGGTCTTTTTAGCCCTGATCCTTTGCCGCCCAGAGCGCTTCCATCTCTTCGAGTGTCTTACCCTTGGTCTCAGGGACGAGCTTCCAGACAAAAATCATCGCGACCACACAGAAAGAGGCAAAGATAAAGTATGGCAGCGCACCGTTAAAACCCTCCTGATTAAAGGTACTTTGGTTTACTAGAGGGAAGCTATTGGCAACCAGGGCATTAAATAGCCACTGTGCCGCAACGGCGATCGACATAGCGACACTGCGCACATTATTTGGGAACATCTCCGACAACATCACCCACACCACTGGCCCCATGGACATGGCGAATGAGGCGATAAAGACCAATACAGCGATCAGGGAAACAATCCCCATCTGCTGGGTATAAATAGTCAGACCCAGCACCGTTAAACCTGCACACATACCTATACTTCCGGCAATAAACAGCGGCTTGCGGCCCCAGCTATCGACTTTGTAAATAGCGACAAAGGTAAAGATAAGGTTGACCGCACCCAACCAGAGCTGCTGCTTAAGGGAATCTTCTGGGCCATAGCCCAGAGCATTGCTAAAAATTTCTGCACCATAATAAAGAATCGCGTTAATACCGGTGACCTGCTGGAATATCGACAACATAATGCCAAGAAATAAAGCAAAGCCAATGCCTTTGCCAAACAGCATTGCAATATTGGGGGCTGGGCTATTGGTCAGTGATGCCTCTATATCAGCAAACTCAGAGGCCGCCTCCTGGTCGCTCGAGGTTATCTGAGCCAGCACCGTTTTGGCCTCTTCAGTGCGGCCCTGTAAGATCAACCAACGGGGGCTGTGAGGCACAGTAAAAAGCAGCGCCAAGAAAGCCAGTGCTGGCAAGAGCTCAGACCAGAGCATAATGCGCCAGCCCCTATTAACATTGTGCTCATGAAGCTGCGCAAGCACTTCTGGGGTCATATTCTGCGTGTCGCCACCGCCAATAAAATATGTCGCTAAAAACACCACAAAGAAACCAATAACCACGGCCAACTGATAGTAAGAAACCATGCGACCACGGTATTTCGGTGGCGCCATTTCAGCAATATACATAGGCGCCGCCAATGAGGCCATGCCCACGGCAAGACCGCCAATAATACGATAGATCGCCAGCTCATTAAGGGTTGCTGCGAGACCAGAACCCCAGGCCGAGATAGCAAACAGAGCGGCCGCGAGGATCAGCGTATACTTTCTGCTTATCCGCTTAGTGAGATAACCACCCGCCAACGCACCCACTAGACAACCGTACAGCGCACTGCTGACTGCCCAACCCTGCTCGGCAGCTGAAAGATTAAAATATTTGGTGAAATAAAGCTGACTACCCCCTATCACACCGGTGTCATATCCGAACAATAAACCACCTAATGCAGCGACAATGGTGATTTGTAAAATACTGAGTTTATTAGTGCTGGAGCTTGTGCCGATAGTCATGATTCCCTCTAAGTTTTTTTATTATGCTCTCTTTTTTTGAATTTCTTATACTACTAATTTTTGTGGCGATTGTTATTATTGGTCTATCTGCTGTTTACTGGCACTTGGCTGTCACTTAGCTGTTCGAAAACCAATATGAGACGAGCCGAGCGTAACATCTTGAGCCTGTCGAGCGGCAGGACGAAAGCGTTGACAGTAGTTATCTGAACACAAAAATGAGCCTCCTTTAAGCGTTTTTACGACAATGCCAGGCTGCTGAGGATCATATCCCTGATCACCGTAATTTCTTTTATGATCTGGCCCGTATGCTGTGTCAGTCCATTCCCATACATTTCCGGTCATATCGTATAAGCCATAGCCATTTTCGGTAAAGCACCCAACCGGCGAGCTGCCTACAAATCCATCCTCTTTAAGATTTGTATAAGGGAAATGCCCTTGCCAAGTGTTGGCTTTCGCCTCACCCTGATGAGGAGCCTCCTGACCCCATGAGTAGGTCGCACCCTCTAAACCTCCTCTGGATGCGTATTCCCACTCCGCCTCTGTGGGCAAGCGTCGACCCATCCATGTAGCATAGGCCTCTGCATCGGCATGGATAAGATGCACAACCGGAAAGGAGCCTTTTCCTTCGATAAAGCTCTCGGGGCCAAGAGGATGCTGCCAATTTGCACCGGGTACAAATTGCCACCAGCTAGCAGTCGCAGTTACTTTTTCTGGATCTGGCGATACAAACACCATGGAGCCAGGAACCCGAAGCTCTGGCGGAACATTAGGGAATTCTTTTTTGGACAGACCCCGCTCTGCCGCAGTGACATATCCCGTGGCCTCAACAAAGGCGCTAAACTGCCTGTTGGTGACCTCAGTAAGATCAATATTGAAGTCTGCAACGACCCTGATTCCAGCGGGTCTTTCATCGGCATAGTAGCGGTTATCACCAAACGTGAATTGCCCCCCGATAATATCCACAGTATTACCAATGTCGGCCTCAGCTAAACATGTCAGAGGCTTCGTTCTATCTTCACAAGCAACCAGAGACACTGCGAGTAACAGGACGAGAGAAATATTATTACCTGAAGGCATCAGCCTCCCCTTTTTTAGGTATCGGCAAGTCAGTCAATCTATGACAGATTACCCCAAAGCCAGCATTGATATGTGTTGACTATTTTTATTGAATATTTAGAACTCGGCACCGCTGTTGTTTCGCGAAAACCAAACCAATTCCATACCGGCTCATTAATATCTATACTGTTGAGAATTCGATTCCATCCGTCTGCTACACGATTGACTGGAGCATCACCATCCACTGAGAGGCATTTCTAGTGACCAATATCGAGAGCCTCCTTCGCGTCTATGCTATTCTTTATCAACTTCAACGTATGGTATCCACGAAGATTGCTCGCAGTGCGTAGCAAGCTGATTCAAGAAGAGGCTATCGGCTTTCTCTCAAAATAATCAGTTGCTCATGAAGATCCGCAACAAGCGATTTATAGTCTTTATGTTCAGCCAGATTAACAGTCTCTTTGGGGTCATTTAGGTGATCAAACATCATTCGCGCTGTTACTTGGCCCTGTTGATCAAACCATTCTGTCATGGCATAGCGATCGGTCTTAATCACATCTGCTGCATGCCAACGTGGAAACACAGCTACTTTGCCTGGAGCATTAACATCTAACAACTGACTTACGAAGCTATCGCCCTGCAACTGCGGAAGTTTAGGCTTACCCAATAACTCGAGTACGGTGGGGAATATATCGACAAATTCGACCAAACCCTCGGCAGTACCGACGCCTGGATTCCTGCTCGGCTTAGTTTCACTGCTTTTAGATGAAGTACCCTCTCGCAGCAGCCCCATAGCAGATTTCTCTGTCAGTTTTGTCGGCAATTTAACGATTAGCGGTGTTCTCGTTGCCACATCAAAGGGCGAGTGTTTAACCCATAAACCATGTTCGCCGAGGCTAAAGCCATGGTCACCAGCGAGGATAACAATGGTGTTGTCATCGAGGTCAAGCTGTTTTAATTTGGCCAGTAATTTACCCACCTGAGCATCCGAGTAACTGACGCTGGCAAGATATCCATGAACCAGTTTCTTTGCCATAGCGTCGGGAACCGGGTGCGGTGCTTTGGGGATACCCTCAAATTTGCGCAACTCACCCCAACTATGGATGGCCTGGCGAGGCGCTCCCACCGGCATAAGTGGATTACTCGCAAGATCGATATCATCTTCCCGGTAGAGGTCCCAGTAGCGTAAAGGCACAGTAAACGGCAGGTGAGGCTTTAAAAAACCCACCGCCATGAAGAAAGGCTGATCACGCTGACTGGCAGACTCAAGAGACGTGATGGCCTGATCAGCAATCATGCCATCAAAATAATGATTATCTGGAACATCTGTGGCTTCGTAAGCCGGACCAACGCGACCCTTGAGAAAACTGGCAATGTTTTCCGCGCTCTGGTAATTGCGGTGCCCAATCCGCTTAATCTTGGGCTTAGGGTTCCAAGGCGGCGTACTCCAGCCAGCCTTAGAATCGTCAGGAAAATGCAATATCTTACCGATACTTTGGCTGTAGTAACCCTGTTTTTTGAGGTAGCCAAACAAGGTTTCAGCGCCTTTGGCATCCTCATCAATACGCGCTTGATAACCGACAAAGCGGGTTTCTGTCGGTCTGATACCCGACATCATACTGGCTCTAGAAGCGCCACAGACCGGCACATTGGCATAGGCATTTGCAAACAGCACCCCCTCACTGGCCAAACTATCTATGTTCGGGGATTTAACGGCTGTGCTGCCGTAAGCACCCAGTTCTGGGCGCAGGTCATCGATCATAATAAACAGGATGTTGGCAGGCTTCACGTCACTGGCAATAGCGTTAAATGCAATTGACAGGCTGCACATAAAGATTAGCAATAGATTTTTCATAAAGCGGCCTTCCACTTTCGACTTTAATGGTTTGCTAGTGTGCTGCAGGTTTGGCTTTAGAGAGCCCTGCCCTAACCTTATCGGGTTTCATAAAGTCACGCAGATCGCGCTCGCTACCATTACGTAACCATTGGTCTGGGAACTCGGCCGCTTTTGACCGCTCCCCCTCACGGAACACTGCACCATGACTAAATTTCTCGGTGTATGGGACACTTAAGCCATCGCGAGAATCCCCAAGACGGGCAAACAACTTACCACGCAGATCGGCGACTACCGCCAAATACTCAGGGTCGTGGATCAGGTTGTGCATTTCTTTAGGGTCAGTGCGCATATCATAGAGCTCCTCTGTATCCCAAAGACCATGATAGGTAATAAATTTATAGTCGTCTGTGCGCAGCGCAAAGGTGGTTGGTGTGCTCGGATAATTAAATTCCCAGTAGTATTCATAGAGCAGATCATCGCGCCATTCGCTTTCTGATTCGCCCCGTGCCAGAGAATACAGACTCTCTCCTTCAAATTGCTCCGGAGATTCAAGCCCAGCAATATCCAGTATGGTTGGCGCAATATCGATATTGGCGGCAATCTCTTTAACCACATGATTAGCCTTCAAGCCATCACCCCAGGCTAAAAGCGGTACCCGCATGGACTCCTCATAGGCATTACGCTTATCAATCAGACCGTGCTCACCAAACATAAAGCCATTGTCACCCATCAGCATCACAATGGTGTCGTCGGCATGGCCATTATCTTCGAGCCACTTAAAAAGACGACCAAGACTCTCGTCTACCGCAGACAACGCTCGGTGGTAGCGCATTTTGTACGCCTGAACATCCAGTGAACTGTGATAGGGAAAATCAACGCCGTGCCAGCTATTGCGCTGATTCTTAACCCACATGGGCTTACCCTCGTAATTTTCAGGGGTATCAGCTTGGCTATCAGGCACCGGAATGGTTCTGTCAGCATACTGCTGGCTGTGACGTTGCGCTGGTGCAAAATTTGCGTGTACCGCCTTGTGAGAAAGGTACATAAAGAACGGTTCTTCGCTATCGCGACTGTCCAGCCAATCCACTGCGTAATCGGTTAACTCATCAGTGATATAACCTTTTTGTTTAACGATATCACCATTGATATTGAGCATGCTCTGCTCACCATTGGGTTTGATTGGATAGTAATGGCCCTGACCAGCAAAGCTCACCCAGTGATCAAAGCCTGGCTGAGGATCATCGAGCCTGCGTCCGGCTGGCGCCAATTCACCCATGTGCCACTTGCCAAAAAAGGCGGTGTTATAGCCGGCCTTTTGCAAGTACTCGGGGAAAAAAATCGTGCCATCGCGAGGTGGCTTGTTATTGTCGACAACGCCATGGTTATGCATATATTGGCCGGTGAGGATCGAAGCCCGACTCGGAGAGCAAAGTGCCGTGGTGACAAAGGCATTCTTAAAGTGGACGCCTTCGGCAGCCATGCGATCCATATTCGGCGTTTCTATAATTGGATTCATAAAGCCGAGTTCATCGTAGCGCTGATCATCAGTGAGCACATAGATCACGTTCTTTGGCTTGCTGACCCTTGACTGGCCTCCAAAGGATCGATACAACCAATCCATTGAGAAATCAGATTGGTACCTTTTTTGTTCTGCGCGTTGATTGCTTTCCCCTACATCGGTACAACCAACTAGTATCGAAATTAGCATAACTACACTGGCTCTACCTAACAGCCCATTTGTCCAATTGCGTTTCAAATCATTCATATATATCCCTTAAAACTTATTTTCGATTTTTTGTTGTTATGCTTAGTCTTTAATGCGCAGCTGAATGGTTTTTAAGTCGGCTTCACGAGATGAGGAGCCAACCATCAAGGTGAAAGCTCCGGGCTCGACTACCCACTCCATAGCACGGTTGTAATAGGCCAGCATCTCAGGTTCTATGGTAAAGCTAACGCGCCTTGACTCGCCCGCCAGTAGATAGATCTTTTGAAACCCCTTGAGCTCCTTTACCGGTCGAGTTATTTCGCTGTAATTGTCACGGATATAAAACTGTATCGTTTCATAACCCGCGCGATCGCCACTATTAGTGACGGTGACCGATAGTTTGGTGCTCTCGGTTTTTTCAATACTTTTGTTATCCAGAACTGGCTGAGAAAAAGCAAATTCGGTATAGCTGAGGCCATAACCAAATTCAAACAGATTGCGCGTCGGAGCATCGGCATATTTGTGTTTGTAAGCCGAGGGCTTGTGGTTATAGATCGCCTGAGTATGGCCGATGCTATAGGGCACAGTGATAGGCAATTTACCGCTGGGATTAGTCACCCCATAGATAATTTCTGCCAGTGCCTGTCCGCCCATTGCACCGGGCTCCCAGGCTTCAATAACAGCAGCACTGTTATCCACGACCCAGGGTTCAGCGATCGGTCGGCCATTAACTAAGACCACAACCACCGGTATTCCCGTTGCGTGAATGGCCTGTACCAACTCAAGCTGTCGGCCGATAAGATTGATCGACGAGCGGGCAACATTTTCGCCGGAGGTCTTGCCCTTTTTGTCGTAGCGCAGGGGGTTTTCACCCACCACCACAACCGCGACCTGAGACTGACTCGCGCGCTTGGCGGCGCCGAGAATATCCTCTGTAGAAAGGTTTTTAACCTGTTTACCAACGTCGTAAAAGTCAACATTCTCAGGACTGCCGGCAACTGCTCTAAGTCCTTCGAGTACGGTTGTAACATTCTCCTCTGGCTGCTGCAGCACCCAGTCTCCAAGAATCGTATGGTTGTCCGCATTGGGACCAGTAACAAAGACTTTGCTATTTTTTCGTAACGGTAGAATATTGTCATTGTTGGTCAAAAGCACAATAGCCTGACGCGCCATGTCCAGTGCAGTTTGCTGGTGCTCTGCAGTAAACACCGACTGTTCAATCTGATTTTCATCGACATAGGGATTTTCAAATAATCCGAGACGAAACTTCGCTAGCAGCATAGGGCCGACCGATGCATCTATGCGCTCCTCAGAGATTCGGCCTTCATTAACCAGTTCAACCAAAGGCTCAAGAAAATCAGGCCCATGCATATGCATATCCATTCCCGCATGCACGGTTTGGTAGACCGCCTCCTTTTGACTGGTGGCAACTCGGTGAAAGGTATGCAAGCGTTCAATGTCCATCCAATCGCTAACCACAAAGCCCTTAAAGCCCCACTCTTCGCGCAACACATCATTGAGTAGATAACGACTGCCGTGGGCAGGTTCGCCATTGATCTCATTATGCGCAGCCATAAAGGTAAAGACACCGGCATCGACAGCACGCTTAAACGGTGGGAAGAAATCCTGACGCAGACTACGTTCAGAGACATCCATGGGCGACAGATTAATACCATTGATCGGATCACCGCCGGCAACCCAGTGCTTGGCATTAGCAATGACTTTCTGTGGGCCATCGAAGTCCCCCTGTTGAAGGCCCTCAATCGTCGCCACACCCATTTCAGCCACCAGGAAAGGATCTTCACCAAAGGTTTCACCTACTCGACCCCAACGCGGATCACGGGCTATATCCACATTAGGTGTAAAACTCCAGTGAGAGCCAGTGGCGCGCATCTCGCGCGCGGTTTCGACACTTGCTTGTTTAACTAGGCCAAGGTTCCACGAACTAGCCATACTCAGGGGCGCAGGATAGACCGTAGAACCGCTGACCATGGCGTTACCATGTATCGCATCTATGCCAATCAGCAGCGGAATGCCAAGACGGCTTTTTTCTGCGTGACTCTGCAATAAGTTAGCCTCAGTAGCGGTCAATACATGAAGAAATGAACCCACTTTACCGGTCTCAATAAACGCTGGAATTTGCGACGAGTGGAGATCGGGATAGAAGCCATGGGCGTCACTCTTAGCGAGATCATCGATGGACATATGCTGTTCTGATTCAGCTGTGTGATCAATGCCTACGTACTGACACATTTGCCCTACCTTCTCCTCTAGCGTCATCCGCGGCAATAGATCAGCGACCCGCTGCTCAGCGGTTAAACTGGCGTCTAGGTATGCGGGTAAAAGTTCGCTACTGATCGAGGTTAGGGATGCTGTAGATATCAGTAAACCGGCAAAAGTAAGGAGTAATTTTTTCATTATCGGTGTAAGAGGCCTTGTTGTTATAGTGGAAATAATAAAAGTTGTTGGGAATAGACTGTTTTTTACTGAATGGCTATTTTTCATGACAGACTAATCTGCGCATTAACAGTGTCTGATTTTAATGGCACTGCAAAGGTACCGCCGTTAGTCGCGCTCACCTGCATATGGTAGAGCCCCTTATAGCCAGTAAAATTAACCTCTCCTCGACTATCGGTGATTAATTCAACCTCGGTAGACCAGTGTTTGTTGACTAGGTCATGCCACACCTGGCCATTGGGTTTCAATCGCAAGTTGCGATCAACCAATGCTGCATCGGGCTTTGGTACGCTGTTTTTAGCGTACTCAAAGGGCGTCCAGGTAAGCAGTCCGGTCATCTGCGGATGACTGAAGATAGCAGTCATAAAGTCTTCGGTATAACGTGCCTGAAACTCTAAATCCGGAGTTTCAAAATCAAACTCGGTAACCTGTAACTCGGTATTTAGCGTGGCGAAATCATTCATAATAGAGAGCAATTCTTGCGGCGCTGTAGGTGCAAATCCCTTGGGGATATGTGCTTGAAACCCAATCCCTTGAATAGCCGCGCCCTGCTTCAAAAGGCCCTGTATATAATTAAAATAAAAGGTTCTGTGACGCACTGAATTCTTAGTTAGCACTCCGTAGTCGTTGATATAGCGTTTAACCTCGGGCCGAATCTGCTGCACCTGTTTGAACCAATCAACAGCGACCTCGGGCCCGAGAATATCCATAAACTCGTGACTACTAAAAGGCTCATTGAGCACATCCCATTCAGTTAGGGGATGGCCATATTGGCTGACCATTTTGTCAATATGATTATTAAGAAGCTTGCGTAACTGCACTTTATTGCCCGAATATCTGGTATGTTCTGCTGCAGCTCGCCTGAAACCGGGCCAGATTAAACAGTGCCCGCGAACCGGGATGCTGCGCTCTGCACACCATTCCATAAAAGGTTCGATGTACTGGCTATTATTGTCATGGTGCTTCCACTTAAACGCATTCTCAGGGGTCAGTTTGTGGAACAGCAAATCGCAGTACTCTAAATGACCCTGCCTTAATTCTTGAGAGTATGGGTTGCCATAGAGGCGCCTTAAGCGCGGTGCCGCACCAAAACCAAACTCATGGCGATAGAGATTTGCTGTAACCGGAAGATTTGCCAGGGGCATGCCCGCGGCGTCTGTTATCTTGACATTGAAGCGGCCTTTGCGAAGAGTCTCAATGCGCTGCTTAGCCTCTTTTCGCCAGCCGGCACTATCTTCCATACCTGCATAAGACGTCGCTGCAGTAGAGAAGTTTTTCACCTGGTTGGCGAACCCGAAAGACGGCGTGGCAGCAGCCAAAGCTGATATAAAGCGTCGCCTGTTCACAATCCAATTACCACCCGTATTCAGTTAACGTGAAAGCAGCTCAAAAGTAACCTTACCTGCGTACTTAAAGACTATTACCCTCCCAGGGAGAACCGCCAGGAGGGTTTTAGTCGGAGTTCTAGAACTTGTAACGTAGACCTAATGCATAGCGGCGGCCAAATTCACGATAGGAAATAATCCGTGACTCGTCACCCGCAAAGGTGACTGGCTTTTCGTTGGTCAGGTTAATGGCTTCTGCAGTTAACGTGAGACCGGTATCACCCACCTGATAGCTCATGCTCGCATCAACCTGAGAGTAGGCTTTGTGATAGATTGGCAGACCACCAAGACTTGAGGTAAAGAGTAAGAAGTCATCTCGATCCGTGTACGATATACGACCTGAAAAGTCCTCTTTTTCATAGAACAGCACCAGGTTCATGCTCGATTCTGAAAGCCCTTCCAATGGCAGCGCGTTGCCAAATGGATCATTCTTAATTGTAGAGCTATCAATCATGGTGTAGTTAAAAATCGTACCTAAGCCATCAAAAGGAGCCGGAAGTTGGGTAAAATTCTGCTGGTAGGATAACTCAAGACCCTTAATAGTAGCGCCTTCACCGTTAGACGGTGCCGTGACCAAATACTCTACCGCATCACCGTTGTCGTCTGTTTCAAACCCGGGAACAACTTCGCTGAACTGAGTTGATGAAACATAGGAGCTGACGTCTTTGTAGAATGCAGCGGTTGACAGTAGTCCACCTTTGTTGAAATACCACTCCAAAGACAGATCGAACTGATCTGCAAGAAAAGGATCAAGATCGGGATTACCACGAGTTGCAGTCTGTGCACCCTGATTGACATTATAGCCTAAGGTCAACTGCTGGAAGCTAGGACGAGACATAACCTTTGCATAACCGCCACGCAGCAAGAGATCATCGTCAAGCACATAGACGACGTTTAGACTCGGCAAGACTTCAGAATAGCTGCGCTTGTCATTCAGTGGAATCAAAGCAGCGCCATCGTAGGTATTACTGTTACCGTCCTGATCGGTACTGACGTAGCGCAGACCAAAATTGCCGCGCAATTTTTCAGTCTCGAAAGTTGCCATGGCATAGGCTGCGGTAATTTCTTCGCTAACATCCCAGTTGCTAATACCGTCCTCCTTGGCTCGAATCACTGGGGTGCCTAATTGGCCGTCAGCATCGTAGGAATAATCTTCTAAAATCATGCTTGCCGATGGAAAGAACCAAGATGAAGGCATGCCGCCAGTAACGGAAAAGTTATCAACCGGAAAGGTACTATCGCCAATATAATCTGCCAAGGTACAGCTGTGAGCATCATCGCCACAGGTCGACCCGTTTCTAGAGTTAACCGAATCCACCGCCTTGTATTGATCCTTACTACGATCACGGTATTTAGCGCCGAACTTTACGCTGGTGATCCAGCTATCATTAATCGTGCGTTCGAAATCTAACTGGGCGTACTCTTCTTCATCAGTGTTTTGTTGTACTGCGCGAGACAGATTCTGCCACTCCAGGTCGGAGGGTGCAGACACCGCCTCACCGCCAGCCAAGGTCGCAGTCAGAGTGGAGAATTGAACGCCGCGAGTATCATAGGAAACACTGCTTCCCTTTGGCCCAAAGGTTGCAAATAAAGCTGGATCCTGTTTGCCCTCACCATCGGAAGCGCCAACGCGTGCCGACACCAACCAATCTTCAGAGGTCCAATCTACAGACAGATTAACGGCTTCGGTAGAATAGTTATATTCACGATCAAAGTTAGCGACAAAATAGCGCTGATGGAAGGATTTGTCACTGGTACTGTTGGTCACAGCAACAAAATTGTCGCCGTCGAGAACGGCACTCTCAATCAGGGTATTGCCGACACCACCTGGGGCATCAGTAAATCGATAAGCACTGTTGCTGGCGTGCTCAAAACGGGTTAAGTCAGTGGTCAAATAATCTAACTTAACGTCGACGTTGTCATTGGGTCTGTACTGAAAAACAACGTTGAGACCTGAGCGTTCACGCTCTTCAAGACGAATATTTTGCCTTATGTCCTTGGGCATATAGCCATAGGCAATGCCATCAACCGGTGCGGTCAACTGCGCAGGAGAACCGGCATCGCTTATCTTACCTGTAGCGGCGTCAAAACCCACATAGAGATAGCCAAAGGATTCCACACTGTCACGGCGAAAAGGCTCTTCGGAATTATTGTAACTAACTAGAACGCCTAACTCACGACCCTGAGAGTCGACACTAGAGTCGGTAAATAGCAAAGAATAATTTTCACCCTCATCGTCGCGCAACTTATTAAACGACTGCTTGAGATTGACTACCGCGGTGCGATTTTTAAAGTTCAATGGCGAACGCGTCTTGAGGTTAACCGTTCCGCCCAGAGAACCTTCATCCTGGCTGGCCGAGGGTGTTTTAAACACTTCAAGGCTTTCCACTAGCTCTGGCGAAATAGTGTTGTAGTTAAAGCTTCGTTCTCCACCGGAAACCGAGGTCGTTGAAATGGTTTGGCCGTTTACTGTGGCTCGATTCAATGCCGGTGGCGTGCCGCGGACACTAACTTCACTTCCCTCACCCACACCGTCGTTGTCTCCTGCACTGACGTTAGTTCCGCGACTAATCTGTACGCCCGTAACCCGCTGTAGTGACTCGGCGACATTGTGGTCGGGAAACTTACCCAGATCCTCTGATGTTACGACCTCAACAAACTCACTTGAGTTACGTTTGCGGTCAATTGATTTTTCAAGACTGGCGCGGACACCAGTCACTACGACCTCCTCTATCTCAGAGTCCTGAGCGAAGGACTGATGAGAAAATCCAGACGCAGCTATTACCGCACATAGCAGCCTTAATTTAAATGAGCCATTGGCTAAATTCAACATTGCAAAATCCCCGATAATTATTAAAATTTATATTTTTATAATTGCTACGATTTCGCTGACTATAATGGCTCTTCGAGTTATCTAAAATAATCAGGAATTGCTGAAATTTAGAGTCAGATAATGGAATTTTTTACTGTAGGGGTTTTCCTACAAAGGCGATAAATAAATTGAGATTCTTATAAAAGTAAACCTGATTTATTGGCATAGAGGATTAGCTCTGCATTGGTTGAAAACCCCATTTTTTGCATTAGCCTTGACCTATGAGTAGCGACAGTTTTAGCACTCACCTGCAATTTTTCAGCAATATCTTTTGCTCTTTTACCTGAAGCCAGTTCAAGAAATATTTGATACTCCCGGTCTGAAAGAGACTCATATAGAGACAAGTCATCTGCATTAGAAAAGCTACGACTCATAGTATTAGCCAAAAGTCCGCCCACAATTTCATTGATATAGCGCCCACCTGCAGCAGCAGTTTTCACCGCCTTTATAATCTCTGTCTCTTCAGCATCTTTCGAGATATAGCCTGCTGCGCCAGCCTGAATCAACCTAACAGCGTATTGAGACTCAGGGTAACTGCTCAGAATCAGCACTGGCAGATGGGGCTTTTCTGACTTAATTTGTTTTAGAACATCGACACCGCTGCGGCCAGGCAGACGGATATCCAGTACGACTAGGTCCCAGTCTTGCTTTCGAACCTGCTGCATAGCCTCGATGGCGTCATTGGCCTCAGCCAAGACTACCAAGTCAAGATTTTCAATGAGCATCTGTTTTAGCCCATTTCTAACTACAGCATGATCTTCAACAAGAAGAATGGATGACATTATTTCTCCTAGAAAGGGTGATTAAAGATGTTACTTTCTAGTAAAGTAACAGATACTTACCAAAATTAGAAACCAGAAATATTTGGTTTTATAAAATATTTACTAAAGCCTTTAACTGAATTTAACAAAGCTGTTATTTTTTATTGCTTTTTTTAACCTTGAATCTTAAGGCCCGACTGTAATGATGATTCTTAATTCCGACTGTAATTTCGAGAAGAAACCTAATTTAAAAAAATCCATCCATAGAATTAATCGGTCCCTAATGTCGGCTTCTCTCAACCTTATTTCTGCATGCGTTACTCTGTTTATAACTGTAACCATGGCCAACGCCGACGTCCAGATAAATCAAGTTGGCAGTCCTGAAAAACGAGTACTGCAATCATCACTCACCGAGCCAGAGCTTAACTGGCTTCGCAAACACAAAACGATCAGGCACGGCATTGCAAGCAACCAGATGCCCTTCGAATATGTAGATGATAATGGCCATTATCGCGGGTTGACCTCAGACTATATCGCCATTGTCAGCGAACAGTTGGGCATTAACTTTGAGCTATTCGTGTTCTCCGACCTAAACGGACTGTCAAAGGGAATCCAAAAAAACCAAGTTGATCTAGCCAGTTATCTGCCACCGCCACGAGGAAAGCTAAGCTATAGCGAGTCAGTTATTGAAATGCCCATCGCCCTCTTTGGGCGACAAGACTCTGCGCTAATTGTTGGCATTGAGTCAATTCGGGATGAGCGCGTAGTTATTGAAAAGCCCTCCAAAGCGGAGCAAATACTCTCTGAATTTTATCCGCAGATTGCGGTTAGCTATGTTGATACGCCAGCCGAAGGTATTCAAGCGGTGCTCGCTGGCAAAGCCGACATATTTATTCACAATGTTTTTTCCGTCGAATATTACACCCGCAAACTGGGGTTGCCGCCGTTAAAAGTAGTGTCCAACACCCCTTATACCTTTGATATTGCATTTGCGGTAACTGAGGAACTCAGACCATTTATCCCGATTGTGCAAAAAGTCCTCTCAGGTCTGAGCAAACGAGAAAGACAGTTAATTTTCGATAAATGGGTCAATATTGAGATAACAAGGAAACTCGACCTGAAAAAAACAGGGCTCTGGGCCAGTGCTGTCCTAATGTTTGTCTTACTGGTATTTCTGGCCATTCTGCGGTGGAATAAAATTCTTAAGGAGAAAGTTGCCTATAGAACCCGAGAGCTCGAGCTATCGAGCAAAAACTTACGCAGCTTGGCGCGCCATCTGGATAAGGTGCGAGAGGAGGAAAAGGCGAAGTTAGCCCGTGAGATTCATGATGAGCTAGGCCATACCCTAATTTCTCTGACCATGGCGGTGAGGCGACTGAAAAGCACCGCAATGAAAAGCTTCAAGCAGCCTGAATTGAACAACTCTTCAAGCCAAAGCGCTGAGTTAGACAATCAACTTGATGACATCAAAGCCTTGCTACTTAAGGCGTCAAATACCTCTAGGTCCATTATGTCAGATCTGCGGCCTAGTGTTTTAGAGGATCTTGGACTAATTGCAGCCATAGAGTGGCTAGCTCATGAATTTGAAATTCACCATCAAAAACTATGCATTGTTGGCGGCACCCAACTGGCAGACACTATTCCATCCACCGTTGCTATAGCTGTATTTCGAATCGTTCAAGAGTCGCTGACCAATATCGCAAAACACGCTAAGGCCAACAAAGTTCAAATAAAGATCAGCAGTGACAATGGTCTCCTCAAAGTAAAGATAATTGATGATGGTATTGGCCTACAGGCCGGCTGGGACCAAAAAGAAGGTTCATTCGGTTTTCAGGGAATGCGAGAAAGAGCAATGAGTTTCAATGGCGAGATCAGCGTCGTCAATGGCAAAAACTCCGGGGTAGCTTTAATGCTTCAAATCCCCTTTAAAAAACACGACGTTGAATCTAAATACTAAGTTAGTAAAGGCAAAAACCGCTTGAGTACTTGACTATTTAAAGGGGAAATAAATGATTCTCCAAGGGACCTCTAAATGTTCATAAGATCAACCATAGTCAGTCTTTGCCTAGTGCTGACGCTACTCACTACCAGTGTAATGGCACAGCCGCGACCGAATATTCTATTGATCATGGCTGAGGACATGAGCGCTAGAGTAGGCGCATTTGGCGATAATGTCGCTGTCACGCCCAATCTCGACCGTCTCGCCAGCACCGGCATTCGATATCCTAATACTTTTACCACGGCCGGCGTCTGCGCGCCGAGCCGTGCTGCACATATACTCGCGGTTCACCAGATTTCGGTGGGCGCACAGCACATGCGCACCCAATCGTTTAAAGACTCTGCCTACAGATCAGTACCGCCAGCGCATATCAAAGCCTATCCAGAATTATTACGTCACGAAGGCTATTACACCTTTACCAGCTCTAAGCTCGACTATCAGTTTAGTAACGTATCTGCCGGGTCAGGACCTTTTAGCATCTGGGACTACGAAGGTTCCCAGCCTACTTGGCAGGGTCGTGCAGAAAGTCAGCCATTTTTTGGTTTCGTGACCCTGACACAAACCCATGAGCAGCAGATTTTCCCTAATATAGTGACGTTAAATAATGCCTCAGAAACTCACTCCCAGGTAGTTAATCCCGATCAGGTTTTAGTACCGCCCTACTATCCCGATCATCCGGATATCCGAGCCGACATTGCTCAGCACTACAACAATATTTTTGTCATGGATCAGATGGTTGGCAAATTACTGCGTCAGCTTGAAGACGATGGCTTGGCCGAGACCACCATTGTTATCTGGACCACCGACCATGGCGATGGTCTGCCCCGAGCCAAACGTGAAATCTATGACAGTGGCATCAAGGTGCCATTAATTGTCCACTGGCCAACACGCTTTAAACCTGAGGGTTTGATTCCTGGCAGTAATGATAAAAGGCTGGTGAGCTTTGTCGATATAGGGCCAAGTGTTTTGACCATGGCGGGGATTCCGGTGCCAGACTACATGCCTGGGAGTGCTCAGCTAGTGCCGGATGTCAGTCCAGAAAGAGACTATATTTATGCCGCCAAAGACCGGATAGACGGTTTTAACTTTCGCGAGCGCGCCGTGCGCGATGGCCAGTTTAAATACATTAAGAATCTGCTTCCAAACATGCCAGGTGCGCAGCATATTACATACCGCGATCGACTGGCTACTATGCAGACTCTCTGGCAGCACTTATCTGCAGGCAAGCTAAACGCTGCGCAACGCTTTTGGTTCGAGCCACGCCCAGCAGAAGAGCTTTACGATATAGTCGCCGACCCCCATGAAATCAATAATATAGCCGATTCTGCCGAGCAGATTGACACTCTCGCTCGTATGAGGACTGCACTAATAAACTGGCGAGGCGCGATTGCCGACTACAGTGAGACAACTGAATTAGCGATGGCTAAGGACTTTTGGCCAGATGGCGAGCAACCCGTCACTCAAGTACCTCAGATCTCAATTAATAAAGAAGGAACGGCGAGCATAGTACCTTCGGCAGCCGATGATTCAGTTGGATATCGTATAAATGGCGGCGTCTGGAAGCTTTACAGCAAACCTCTGTCACTTCCCAAAAAGGCTCTTTTAGAGGCCAAGTCAGTTCGGTATGGATGGGCAGAGAGTCCATTGACCCGCGCTTCGCACACCGCTGGTGATTAAAGCCGATTTCCTTATCGGCGTAATGTGCCTAAGTATTCCTTTTTATAAGCGGAAAGAACTTCTCACCTCAATCTAGCCCTGATTTGATCGATCTACACGCACGTTAACGTATCTAAAATCTGGCCCTTCACAGCCCTAGAGTCGACAACAATCTGCATAGGTGGAATCTCTCTCAAAGGCTCAGGCTGGTTTTCACCCCAGTTCTCTCAGAAGTGGACCCCATAAATTGGACAGTGCGATAAGTGCCCCTCGGGGTTATGCCGCCATCTTGGCGACGTATTGATAGTAGACATTGTCTGGTGTCTGTCGGTCAAGTGATTGATGTCGTCTTTCAGTGTTGTAGAACTCAAAATATCGCCTCAGAGAAGCAGCCTTGGGTCGATAACTATGGCAGAAATATCACTGTCCATGGTTTTAGATCTACGATGCGAGACTATCTGGCAGAGCAAACTGATATAGATCACGCCACAGCAGAAATTTGTCTAGCGCATACAGTTGGGAGCGCGGTAGAGCGTTCGTATCGAAGAGGCGATCTACTCGAGAAAAGGAGAGTCGCAATGCAAATCTGGGGGAATTTTACCGAAAGCCATGAATCATAGAGAGGAGCGGATATGAATTGCTCGATCAACTCAGCGAGCAATTTTTCAGGCCTGCTGGCGGGTATGTCGCCAATTTCTCTAGTTCAGTCGGCTGTATCAGTGAGGAGTCTACTCTCGACAGGTCGTTTATTCTTCCTATACTTTAAAGCCAGACTGCATAGCCGATGATTTCAGGAGGAAAGCGGTGACGTTTGTATATATTCATACAACGATATTAGCAGCTTCGAGACTTAACTTGGCAATACCCGATATTGGGTCGCTCAATCGCTGCTGGATTGGGGTCTTCTATAAGGAATGTTGAATCCTCCGCCAGCAACCCGGTTGGCGCAAGCAGCGCCAGCGCGATAGTTGTATTGCGGAAAAATCGGCCAACCGTCACGGTTCAGGCTTCCTGCGCGAGGCGACGGGAGGCGACAAGCAGGATCACCGCGACCACAACTTCCACCCCGATCTGCGATGCCAACGCCGCATCATGTAACAGCCAGGCGATCACGCGACCGACTGCAGTCAACAACAGCAACAGCGCTGGCGGGTAGTACCAGGCGCGGCGCCCACTCACCAGGGCCACCAATATACAAATGCCCAGAGTGAGGAAAAAGCCCGACATATCGCCCACCTGCGAACTGAGCCCTAAGCCCTCGCCCAGTACCAGCCCGAATTCGGGTGCGATTCCGGCAGGATCTATCAGCCAGCGCAGGCCGGTGACTACAAATAAAACTGCGGGTAACAGTACCAGCACACTGAGTATTTTATTCATTGTGACTTCCCTTCCGTTTAATGATTACACTATTTTCAATTGACATAATATTAGACCTACAAATAATTGATTAAATTGGTTTTGAAAACTTCTGCTAAAAATTACTGAAAGTAACTAGGAAATAAATATACGGGTGATCAAAAATTCATGATGCTCTTGGTTATTTTTGATGTAGCTATTACCTCTCCCCCAGATGTTGCGGTGGTCTCCAAAAAGGCCAGACGCTTTCCTAATCGAATCACCTTCGATTCAAATTCCACAACATCACCAAGCTTTGCGGATCTCAATATAGAAACCTGAATGTCGTGAGTCACCGCATCTAAACCTTCATCCAAAATACTTAGTAACCCAAAATAGGCACACACATCACAGATTAGATAAATTATTCCGCCATGAAAAACCCCATGCGGATTCAATGCATATTCTTCTAGTTTAATCGTGATGATTCCAACACCGTCTTCTGAAGAAATAGGATTCATCCCCAAATTTTTGTGCAACTCTCGATCTACGGCTTTTCTAACTCTTGCATCCATACTATTTAACTCTCGGCACTGTTCTGTCACCCATTATTCATCTGAGCGCATCGGGATAATCAAATATCAGTGAGTTTATGTTTCCTCTACCAAAACCGGAATGCATTCTGAATTTTGTACTTCAGTAAATGTCCCGCTTTCGTCAGATAACGACCACCGCACTAACTGCGCGATAACTCTTGGTTGATCATTCTGAGGGTAATGCCCGGCACACGGCAGACGCCAATAGGCAGCGCCCGCCTTTCTGTTTCTCAAGTGGTTTTCCCAAACAAAATCGGCAATTTCTGTCTTTGCAATTGGGTCTTGCTCACCCCAGATTAGAGTGGCGGGTATTTCACTACGGCTCAGCGTCTGCAGCCAGGTTTCCTCAAGCTCACGGCGGTCGTCAAGGTACCTGAGAGTTTTCGGAAACACCGTAGTGCCGCCTTGGTACTTAAATGTAGACGACATATTAAGCTGTTCTTCGGGCGTTAACGCAGGTGAATATACTTTGGCTAACTGTAGAGCGACTCTCTCAGGCGTTAAAATAAAGCGAGTCATAAACTGACCAAAACCTGGCAGGGTCAAATATTTCTGCGCAGCGGATAACTCAGCCAGAGGAAGGTATATGCCACCGTTAAGAATGACATGGTGGTCTATCTTATAAGCAGGTGGGGCTGCTTGTTGATATAGGCTAAGAAAGGCAAAGCCAACGCTATCGCCTTTGTCATGGGTTAACAGGGTAAATCTACTAAGCCCTAAAACCTCTCGAATAAAGTGATCGACTAGCTGTGCATCATCAGGAATGGAATAACGATAGTCTCCCTTAGGTTTGTCAGAAAAACCGTACCCGGGCGTGTCGATAACCGCAATGTAGTAGTCTTTTTCTAACTCGCCTATAAGCGCCTTAAAATCATAACTGCTTGTTGGCCAGCCATGAATCATGACGATGGCTGGGTTATCACTATCGCCAAAAGTACGGTAAAAAATATTTAGCTCAGGCCATTGACTGTTTTCAGGCTCGCTTGATCGCCAACTGAAATACGAACCACCACGACCCCATAATTCTGCATCAGGCCCAGCATCAGGATTGCTAGTATAAAACTCTCCAATATTGCTGGAATTATCCAAGGGGTTGCGTAACGAATAAATCACCAACGAAAAAACGATGACGAATACTGAAATCGCAATAGCTACAATGACGGGATGTATGAACATTTTCGAACTCCATTACTCTATTTTTTGCACAACAAAAGACGGCATCAAGACTCTACAATCCCAGCCAGACAGCTGCGGATGATCTGTTCAGCATCGGTTACAATGTTCTTGGCGCTCTTCACAACTGGGAATATCATTGATCAAGCCGCCGCACATTCCCACTGTCACCATACCGGCTTCAATATCTCTGGTCGTCCAAGCTTTCTCCTGATTTGCACCAGACACTAGGTGATGCACTTGGCCAAAGTCACCACCCGCGGCCTCGACCTCGACCACCTCATCCGCCACAAAGACTGCAGTCCTCGATGTCGATGTTGACGGCACAATGCTAGGCTTACGATCTTGTCTATTTATTTGATTTACTGCGAACGCTGGCTACGAATACAGGTCTCGCAAACGAGTATTAATAATCGTATCGGCCTCGCTCATAATGCGGTCGACGAGTTCCTGTACAGACGGTATATCGTGGATTAAACCGGCGACCATGCCGCAGGACCAGGCGCCTTCATCGTGCTTGCCTTCAATCATGACCTTGGGATAGACGCCCGCGACCTCATCAATAATGTCTTCGAATTTCAGGTCTGCTCCCAGGGTCCGCTCTTTTTCCAGCAAGCGTTCTACGGCTGGGTTGTTCAGCACGCGCTCGGTATTTCTTAGCGGCCGCATAACCAGGCGAGTATCCAGCTCACTCGCGACGACGATAGCTTGTTTGACGTTATCGTGCACGGGCGCTTCTTGCGTGGCAATAAAGCGAGTGCCCATATTGATGCCATCTGCTCCCATCGCTAGCGCGCCTACCAGGCTGCGGCCGTCAGCCATGCCGCCAGAGGCCACGAAGGGTATGGTCAGTTCATCAGCTGCGCGAGGCAGCAAAATAAAGTTGGGGATATCGTCTTCACCTGGGTGCCCGCCGCATTCAAACCCATCGACAGATACTGCGTCGCAGCCAATAGCTTGGGCTTTCAGTGCATGGCGCACACCGGTACATTTATGGATCACCTTGATGCCAGCGTCCTTTAGCATGGGCAGATACTGCGCAGGGTTGTTACCCGCGGTTTCGACGATCTTCACGCCGCCATCGATAATGGCTTGGAACAGTCCGGGGTAGTCAGGCGGAGTAAGCGTCGGCAAAAACGTGATGTTCACACCGAAGGGTTTATCGGTCATGCTGCGACACCTTTCAATTTCTGCAGAAAGTTTTTCCGGCGTACCCTGTGTTAGCCCGGTGATTATGCCCAGCCCGCCAGCATTTGATACAGCAGCCGCAAGCTCTGCCAGTCCTACGAAGTGCATGCCGCCCTGAATGATAGGGTGTTCAATGCCGAAGAGTTCAGTTAATCTAGTCTTCATTTTTACTACTCCAATAAATTTAATTTTCTGTGCTTAATATAAAGTCAGCCTATTGGTTCTGCCTACGCTCTAGTTGTCGCTGAATCTCACGGGCAAATAACCACAGACGGTCCTGCCCCCAGAGGCCAGTGTCATACAGGGTCTGGCGGTTTTGATCGACAATGCCCTCCCACTCCGATTCTCCGAGATGCTGTTGCGCCTCATTCCAATCCAGGCAGCGGCCTCATGAGCCTTGCGCTGCACATCGAAGAAGATGTACATCCCCTTTTCAGGCGTCGCAGGCACACCGCGCATCACCATTGGCAGTACCGGGCGTACGACAACGTTTACTCCAGTATCCCGTGCCAGTTGCAGAGCGCGATAACGACAATGATGACCGGCAGAGCGATGGTTGTGCGTAAGACTTTATTCACTATCTTCTCCAAACAGATTGAGGCGCGATCGAAAGTAATGCACCGTATTACCTGGAATTGTTAGCCACCAACTCCAGCATTCTATGCGCGGTTTCGCGGCCGGAATTCTGATTCTGCCCCGTGACAAAACGTTCTTCATCGTCAACCACAACGAGGGTCGCAAGGAAGTCCATGATCCTGGTGTTGCTTTCAAAAATAACACCGGCTTTTCGCAGCTCTGTCTCTGGGTGCTGGGGAGTAATTTCTATTATGCCCAGCTCCTTAATCTGTTTGTCAGTTACACCGGTCATACGCCGACCGGCGATCAATGACTTACCGTCACGGTCTTTTGCATTGATGAGGCCCAATACACCGTGGCAAACGCCACCAATAACCGGTTCGTTGCTGGCGTAGTAAGCTTCACTAATCTTCTCGGCCAATACTGGTGAATAGCCGAGGTCGTAGGCAGCTCCAAA
>LIDE01000034.1 GCA_001438605.1 SAR92 bacterium BACL16 MAG-120619-bin48
AATGATAAAGGTGGAAAAAATTGCGACTATACATAGCGCTATGAGCAGATTCCAGCCAGTTGTGTAGCTATCGGAAGCGTCTCTCATACTGGCCATAACTCTAGTCCCAAGTCCTCCGGCTAGAGAATCTATCATGACAATTATAGCCAGTATCTTGCCATAGGAGTTGCCAGCGTAATGTTCGGCAATTAAAAGCTGGATCGTGGTGAAAGCACCGCTAAAACCAATTCCTCCGATGACTGCATAGGCGAATAGCATCGTCACGTCATCCGCATTTAGTGAGCGAATAATCAATAATCCAACGGTAAGTAATAAGATGGATGCGATCATCGACAATTCTTTATTCAGATGGTCACCGAGCCAGCCGAAGCTAAATTTGCCGATAACAGAACATCCAAAAAAGGCCGAAAAAACCATCGGCAATAGCTTGGAATCAATGCCTACATCTAAGACTAAGTGGAGTGATTGATGCTGCGTTAAGGCAATCACCGTGAACCATATGGCACCTGTCGCAATTAGGACAAAATAGAATGTTGGGGTTTTAATTGCCGCTCTCAATGTGGGCCCCTGTAGAGTCAGTGGAGGCGCTTGGTTAATGGGTTCTGCGTTACCCCTTATGTCAGAGTTATTCGGTTTGTCTAAGAGTAAAAAAATTATTGCCGGGAGTGTCATGCATGCTGCAATGATCGATACAAGGACGACAGCGTTGCGCCAGCCAAGTGCTTCAATACCGGAACCAAGGATCAATGGGAATATAGCGCCTCCTAAACTGGAAGACATAAGTAATAAGCCAGTAGCTATGCCTCGCTTGCCGTAGAACCATTTGGTGAGTATGACCATACTAGCGGTCAAGCCGCATAGGGACATGGCAAGACCAAAGACCAAATAGACGGTCACTAGCTGCCACAGTGATGAGATAAAGGAAAAGCACATTAGGCTTAAAACAATGCCGATTGTGCCGACTAACATTATTCGACGCACTGAAAAACGATCAAAGAGCACGCCTGCAGGCGGCGAGGTAATGGCGCCAAAGATGGACAAGACAGTTGCCGGCAGGGTCATTTGAGTTATAGTCCAGCCAAATTCGTCAATCAGCGGCGGGTACAATAAGGGTAGCGTGTGCACGATAATGCCACTGCTTGCGGCATAGATGAGCATTAAACCGAACAAAACGAACCAACGGCGGTATTGTTCAAAAAAGTTGTTCATAAGTACATTGCTCTATATCTGGATCCATCTTTACTGGTTATATTGAGTCGGTAATAGTGCATGTAGCACTGCCTAAGTCATCACGGCTAAGTCATCACCTGACCTACGGTTGGGCAATGCGAACGCTGTCATCGCGGATAGCGCCAATAGTGGGCAAATAATAATACTAAAACCCATCTGCCAGCCAACGGAACCCACTACAAATGGAACAATCAAGGGGAATACTGCGAAACCCAGACTCAACGGGGCCGAAGCGCAAACCGATAGGGCGCTGGCCCGGACTTCTTCGGGAAATATTTCTGCAATCAAGACCGGCAATACGGCAAGGGAACCATAAAACAATGCAGCGGTTAAGCCATACCAAATAGTGTCAGCAGTGCGGCTTTCCGAAAACCATAGCAGACCAATCAGGGCAATGGTTCCCCCTAGTGCCCATATAATAAAGACGGAGCGGCGGGTCAAAAGATACTCGCCAACGAAAGCTGCCAACAGGTAGCCGCCAATGCCAATAAAATTTGACATGCCCACTAGGCTAGCGGCGTCCGACTGTGAGTAACCTCGTACCTCAGCGAAAAACGTTGGGAAATAAAATGCTGAGCCAGCATAGGCGCCTCCGAAAGCAAAATAGGTTGCGATACTGGCCAGTGAACTCTTGCGGTAAGGGGCTGAAAAAAGCACGCGTACCTTACCTTTAATAGGGGAGTTTGCGCCTGCCAAAATAATCCCCGGTGTATCTCGGAGTAACCAATGAAAGAGACCGGCCAAGGGAACCACAAGAAAGGCTGCGAAACACATAGCACGCCAACCATAATCGGCCAGAAGGGGTACCGCAAAAAGCGATGCTATAAACCAGCCTAGAGGATAACCACATTGCAAAACACCCATGGCCATTCCGCGCATTTTGGGTTTGACATTTTCCACGACATAGGCACTTGTGATAGGTGATAGGCCTGTACTGAAACCAAAACCTAATGCCCGAAAGATGGTCAACATGACAATGCCGCCGGCCAACCCCTGAAAGCCAACTAGCAGTGCAGACACTGCCAGATAAAGGCTCAATATGGGGCCGCGTCCAAAACGATCCGCTGCAATACCTATGAACAGGAGCATGATAGAGGCAATAACAAACGAGATGGTTAAAATTATTCCTGCAGCTTCTAAGGGCAGGTTAAACTCTTTAAGAATTCCTGGAATGGCGTAACCAAAGAACGCCTGATCCATATTAGTTAACGTCCAAGCAAGGAAGCTGATCACTAATATTTTAGTATTTGTTTTGGTAGTAGATTGGGACATTATTGGCCTCTTATGTCTTAGTTTAGGTAAAGCCACCGAGCCTTAAATATGCCTGTTTGGTTACCCGGCTCTATTCTGTATTCTTTTGGCTTTAAATTACAGCGGTCCTAGGGTCATAATCCATCGCATTGCCGAGTCCTGAAGAAGGCCCCATGGCTCGTTTTGCGGGATCGTTGTGCATATAGGATTCTGCCCGCTCTAGGGAGATCTGTTGAATGTGATTGGTTCGTGCCATACGCGCCCGCTGATATCTCTCCAGCGCGCTTTGCCAATTATCATTTTCGGCCTCAAAACATCTCGCTAGAATAAGTGAATCTTCAATTGCCATAGCGGCCCCCATGCCAAAAAATGGCGTCGTGGGGTGTGCAGCGTCTCCCAGCAGGCACACTCGGCCATTGATCCAATTATTTAGTGGCGCGCGAGTAAATAGGGCCCATCGCATACATTTATCCGATG
This sequence comes from SAR92 bacterium BACL16 MAG-120619-bin48, assembly GCA_001438605.1. GTDB lineage: Bacteria > Pseudomonadota > Gammaproteobacteria > Pseudomonadales > Porticoccaceae > HTCC2207. The sequence continues at coordinate 2,959 of LIDE01000034.1, forward strand.
GCGTGGCTAGAATAATGTCCGAGACGTTTTGGTGCCATTCAGAAAATTGTGCGGCGACTTCGGACACGTCAGCGGGCTCCGCCCAGCTTTCTGAGAGGAAGTCATCTTTCCTGGCAATTGCGACGTAGTTAATCAGATCACCATTTCTGACAGGGTAACGAACAAATAATTTATCATTAGATGAATAAGTGGCGAATTGGGGATCTAGCGCAATATCCTTTACCAGCGTTCGATCGACCAACCCACGCCAGGCAACAAATCCCGTAAAATTAGCGGGCTCTGACGAATATAGGCGCTCCCTTACCGCCGATTTAAGGCCGTCAGCACCGATAACTATATCGCAATGATCAACCTGTCCATTGGCAAACGATAGTTTCACCTGTGAAGTACCTTGGCTGATGTCCTGCAGTCTGTGATCGAGGTTAAGGCAACTGTCTGCGTCTATCAATGAGGCTGCCAGTAATTTGTGTAGGTCGGCTCTGTGTACCTGTCGGCTGGCAATGACATTGCTGCTTAGAGTCTCTTTTTGATCACGCGGTTCGTAAACCAGAATATCACCGCTTAGATGATCAATCACACCCATATTAGCGCAGGGGCTATCCAGAGCGGCCAATTGCTCACCTAGCCCTAAGGCTTCAAAAACCCGGGCGGCATTTTTACTAATTGTGAGGCCTGCTCCAACCTCAGCAAGTTTTTCTGCCTGCTCATAAATAACCACCTGCATGCCGCGCTGCTGAAGTGCGATTGCTGTTGTAAGCCCACCTATACCTGCGCCTACAATACCGATTTTTAAGCTATTCGAAACGGACATATGTCACTTCCTAGGGCTGTTCAGCCTGTCGTATATTTGAATATATTTGATAGATTAGAATTTCGCTTTCGGGGGCACTTTTACGTTGGTAGTTAGACACATTGGAACTGGAATCAATAGCTCTGAAGCCAATGCCCATTGTTCTGTCAACGGCTTCCGTCTGCTTTGTACTGGCACTGGAGCGCCTATCCGAAGCTCCAAGCCAATACAGGCGATGCCTACTTTGGATGTCGGCTATGGGTTGATAGACCGCGAAAACAGACTCCCCATGGTTCAACGAATAAACGCAGGTTTATGACGCGCAACAAATCCTCGGACATCGGTCAGTGGCCTGCCTAGAATATCTTCAGCATCGCTGGTAGTCGATTCTAGAGCGCCATTGGCTATTTCCTTAAACAGTAGCGAAACCGCCTCGACATGCCAAGGGCTAGGGATTGTCCTGGCTAGGAGAGCATGGAAATCGTCATGGGACTGCTCGTTGTAGGTTACTAATTTACCTAATTCGTTTGAGATTAGCTCGGCCACTTCGTGGAAGTCTAAAAGTGTCCCACCCGTTAGCTTTCGAACTGAGGATGTCTCTGGGATACTTGAAGCAATTATACCGGCAATCTCGCCAACATCGTTCGCATCTATAATTCCAGTTTTTGCCTTACCTAAAGGAAGTGAAAATTGATCAGACATTTTAATTGATTGGGCAAACAGCATTAGGTTTTGCATAAAGAAATTCGGCCGTAAGAAGGTATAGGTAAGGCCTATTTCCTCAATGTATTTTTCGACCTTAAAATGCACGACAGGGATAGGCGCGGTGGCGGTAGGGCTTGCCTCCATAGACGATATTTTGACGATATGCTGTACACCCGCGGCGGCACTCTCTCGGGCGATGAGGCACTCAGCTTCCAATTGGTGAGGCCCGTTACCGGTCACTAGCAGAACCGTACTTACTCCCTTTAAGGTGTTCTTTATCAGAGTATCATCGGAGATATCACCCTCAATAATATCGGCGCCTAGCGCGGCTAGATCGATGGCTTTAGCTGAATCACGTGTTAGGCCTTTAACGTCCAGCCCATGTTTAAGTAAGTAACGAGCGGCACTCGAGCCAACCCTTCCGGTTATACCGGTAATAAAGATCATAGTTTTCTGGGCCTGTTATCGTCAGCGGTGGTTTCAATCTAAATGTTTGAGTCGTCCCATTAGGGCCTTTTCAAGTTATGACATATTACCATAACATTAGCTCAATAGTCGCTGTCGATTGCCCGTTTCTCTCTATTTTGTAGTCTTTTTCCTGGGCTGGAACGGCTCTATCCGAGGAATAAATAAAGACACAATGATCGCTGAAACTAGGTGCATAGAGGCCGCAATATAGAACACTGGTTCATAGGATCCTTGATCGACCAGTCGACCGATAATGCTTTGAAAGGCGGCTCCCCCCAAACTACCGGCAGCGCCAAAAATACCCCAAACCGTGGCCACTGAAGAACTTGGGTAAAGGTCTGCCGGTAGTGAAAATAGATTGGTGTTCTTCAACTGAATGGCGAACATTGAGATACAAATTAAGCCTATTAATGCCGTTGTTGTTTCAAGTGCGGCGGCTTGTGACATGCAAATGGCTAGCACTGCTCCCGCCCATATGAGAATTTTACGCGCTGCGTTTATGCTATAACCTCGATCAATCATAGCTTTACCAGCCCAGCCGCCGCCCAGAGCACCTATATCCGCGGCCACAAACGGAATCCAGGCAAACATCGCGATGGCTGGAAGGTCTAGTCCGCGCTCAGTGGTGAGGTAGAGCGGTAGCCAAAAAACCACAAAGTAAAAGGCACCATCACTGACGAATCGAGAGAGCATGAGACCCCACATGGCAGGCTGTCGGAATAAAGACCCATAGCCATATGCGCTATCCGTATTCTGGGCAGACGGGTGAACCTTCTTGTCTTTAGTCACATCAGGTTCAGCGTAGACCCGGTGCCAGGCCAATAACCAAACGAACCCGAAAAGCCCAGGCACAATAAACGCCCATTGCCAACCGAACTGAATAATAAGCCAGATCAAGAGAGGCGGGGCAATAATCGTCCCTAGACCTGTTCCCGCCGTCACAATCCCTACCGCCAACGAGCGCTCGTTGGCAGGAAACCACTCTGCAATAGCCTTATTGGCTGCGGGAAAGTTTACCGACTCGCCAATGCCTAGTAAAAACCTAACGCTCAGTAAACTGCGAAATCCCTGAGCAAAAGCATGAGCCATGCCCGCAATACTCCAAAGTATCACGGCAAAAGTTAATGCCTTGCGAGTGCCAATTTTATCAATTATTGGGCCGCCAAATAGTTGTCCCAGAGCATAGGCCACCAAAAAACCTGCTGAAATATCGCCATAATCACTAGCCGTGAGAGAAAATAATTTGGTCAGTGTCGGAGCGGCCACGCTCAGAGCCAGCCGATCCATATAGTTGATGGTGGTAATGAGGCACAGTAGTCCCGCGATTTGCCATTTGCGCTGCCGCCACCAGCGCACGCTACCGTGTTTCACGATGCTGTCATCAGGTCAATGCGCATGCCCGCGGGGGTATAAAGTGTCCAGTACTCACCGCTACCAGCAAGGGTACTTAATCGGCCGCGATGGATTACTAAGCTGCCTCCGGCTGAGGCTTGTAAGGCTATTTCAGCGGCATCGGTGGTTTTAAAGCAGACCTGATGCAGGCCACAGTTTGGCAGTGCCGCACGCGAAAAGAGGCTGTCGCCGACCACGCCGACATATTGAACGAGTTCCAGTTGGGCTTCGCAGTCGCCTTTACGACCCCAGATACTGACCTCCAGTCCGGCGCCAGAGGGCAGTCCTATCATTTGTTCTATCGCCTCACCATCAAAGAAATTATCGGTGAGCAGTTCGAGTTTGAGTATCTCCTGATAGAACCGCTTTTCTTCCACCACGTTAGGCACCACAGTGATAATCGGGCCTATAGCCCCAAACCCTAGTGCATTGGTGACTATGGCCTGATCCGGCAATTCCAGCAGTACCAGATTAATGTCGTCGTGTATCCCAATGTGCATCTCACAAAATCGCGTTCCATCTTCAGCGGTAACCACACTGTGCTTGGGACTGCGGAAAATATAGCCCAATGCTTTTAGGGCCTTGATACGTTGTCCAATATCGGTCACATAGACATCAATGTTCTTAGGGCAGGCATCAAAAACGGCGGCGCCAGCTCTTACCGATGGTCCGGGCTCATGCATTTCAACCAGATGCAAATAACCACAGGTGGTGTTGGGAGCCCCGATAAAAGCCTGTCGCTTAACTGCGCAGGCATCAAGTGACCACTGCTGGGCTAAGTCGACATCCGCTCCTTCGGTTGCTGCGACAACTTCGTAGCCTACGGCCTCGATCCAGAACTCGAGCGCCGAGTCAAGATTGGCAACCCCCATGGTTGCCGCGTGCCACTGACTTATCATTGATATACCTTTATATTGTTTGTCATTTTGTATGGTAAAGTAAAAGCGATGGTTTGAATACAAACTGAAGCCTAATCTCACATTGAATAATGTATCTTCACTTTGCCATATTTTTTTTTACAAAAAGAGGTACCTGACAATTGATCGACAGTATTTTCCCCGTGAAGGACAAGTCCGAGCTGTCCGAATCCATGCAGCGGGCATTCGACAAGTCGTTATCCCGGCGGGGGGAGGCAAAGCTGATAAGTGCTATGGGCCATTCTCCCGCTCTGTTTGATTGGTACATGGATGATTTTTATAAAAAACTTTTTTATGAAGGCAGCGCCCCGGTTATTTATAAGGAACTAGGTCGCTTACGACTTTCTGAGGTACATGGCTGCCGGTCATGTAACCGGGGCAATCGACTTGACGCTGACTCGGCTGGATTATCCTCGGTGAAAATAGCGGTGATTGGTGACGCTGAACACGCAGTGTTCGACGCTGCTGACAAAGCGGTGATCGAACTGGCAGACTTGATGTCGCTGCATGCGCATCGCGGTCGCTTATCCCAACCGTTGTATGATGCGCTGGCAGTGCATTTTGATGACGGTCAAATTTTGGAGCTCGGTCTGGTGTTTTCATTACTTGCCGGTATGGCGCATTTTATGTTCGCTTTTGACATGATCGAGCGAGAGGATAATTGCCGGCTGTAATAAGTCCGCAGAGATAAAAATGGTGAGGCATGTTGGTAACGCTTAAATCCCCTTGCTCTATGTTGGTGTTTTCGAGTCTTGTTTTGGTCATGCTTTATTCTTTAGTCTGATGCTAGACTATGCAATTTGTTTGAATATGTTGTTGATCGATAGGATAGATTAATGTCGATAGTTCTGCATAATATAAAAAACCAATCCGATGCTCAATTATCTATATTAACATCGTTGCTGGTTTAACATTTACTTAGTGCCCGACATTTATAAGTCGAGTCTGTTAATCAATAAAGGAAATTATCGATGATTTTGGAATCGCTGCTAATGGTGAGCGTGCTTGCTGTCGACCTTGATGTCACAGCAATTGCCTATAGGGATCATTTAGGGTATGAGGTCAAGCAGACCGGGGTTATTCAGAAAACCTGCGCGGTTCAGATGGGCGATGCGTCTTTAGCAGGTCGGGCCTTTATGAATATGCGGCCACCGAAAGGAGAGCGGGAGGTCATATTGCGGTTCATCGAAGGTGCTAGCGAGGCTTACAAACCAATGTTGTCGCCGGGGTGGAGTGCCGTTGAGCTGCTGGCTCAGGACCCGAATACATTGAGCCACCAAATGTCTAACAGCGCATTTACGGTGGTTGGGGAGCCGGCTTATCTGACCGCTGCAAAAAAAATCTTAGCCATGCAAGCCTCTGGGCCATCAGGGGAGTTGCTGTACCTCACTAAGATGTTTGAGCCCGAAAGTTCGCTACTTAAGCCGACTGCACCGCAGTCGCCCATTGGTAATACTTTTATCATGGTAGCAGGGAGTTCAGACCTGAAGGCTACCCGAATTTTTCTCGAGGATACCTTCGGAAATTTGGTGACTAATCCGGTGCCATTTAAAATTGATGTGCTGGCGAAGGCAAGAGGAGATTCATCGGATACCCGTTATCCAATCATGATGTTGAAGTTTTCTGGGCCATTTGGTTTTGAGTTTGATGAATACCGTAAAGCAAGTGACAGGCCCCAGGGACCTGGCGGCATCATACTAGTGAGTGCGTCGGTGGATACACTCACTAGCATTAATTCATCCCGGCAATTTGATACTGTTTCTAGTTGCCCCGGTATTCAGGGGCGCTCTAGCCTAATTCAACTGCCCTCGGGTGCTCTGCTGGAGGTCGTTGCCCCCTGACGCCTACATTACTGGTATGTCATCATTACTGGAGACCATAAAACAGTTTGCGAGCATCCATTTGAGATTAATACCGATACGATTGGCTTCGGGTAAGGTGAATGCGTAGCCGTGTTCACGGCGGCCTGAATCGTCTTTTTCCATGACGTAGATAACTAGCGAATCACGAGTGAAAAATCCGGTGTAATTGTTGATGGGCCAGTCTACTGAAAATAAACTTATTCCGAGTGTTCGGCCTTTTTCTGTTGTGAACCAGGCCTCTCCTCCCTGATCGTGAATGCGAATATTCTCAAATCGATTGTAAGGTTCATCTCGTCCTCCACCAACGCCGGGTACATCCGCATAACAGCTAAACTGGCGTGCGCGATGGAGCTTCAAGTCCCCTGTCTGTGCGCCGGGTATCATCCACCATAATTGCTGTTGCGACAATACGAGTTCCTCTGGTGCCAATGTATTTTGCTTGCAGTCAGGTGCGAGACTAGCGCGAAACTGGGCGGCTTCACGTGACCAGTAGAGTGGACAGACCGCTTCACCTGTCGCCAATGAGATATCCATTCGCACGGCCTTTGCGTCGGTATCATTAACTAGTACCCATGTCAGTGGTTGGGTATCCGACTCGTTAGACACCGTCAGTGTGGCGCTAAATATTGACTTGTTGTCGGCGCCTTCTATTAAAAGGTCATGGGGGAGATGTGCTGGGGTCACCTTGGTGCGTTTGTCAAAATAGGCCTGATTGCCGTTACTATAGATACCATTCAACATAGTGCTAATAACAATATGGTCACGCTCCCATCGGCTGCTGTCTTGTCCCTGAGCGAGAACCGCCATGGGTTGTAACAAAAGTAAAGCGGTAACTATTCGGGTTAGTCGAGTAATGATAGATCGCATCATAATTGGCACTCCAGGTGCAGTAGAATTGGTTAAGATAGGTTCGATGTCTGTTTCTGAGTCGGTATATAATGAGGCGCACGGCAATTCTTTAGTCATCAAGCGTCCCCGATTTCTATGGGTAGGTTTGGATTTAAGCCCCATTCTGCCCAACTGCCGTCATATAGGAAATGGTCGGTCTTTCCTATTTGAGTCAATGCTAGGCTTAAAATAGCCGCTGTGATGCCTGACCCGCAGCTAGTAATGACCGGCTGACTGAGTACAACGCCGGCAGCGATGAAGGCGGCGCGGAGATCGTCCGGACTCTTCATAGTTTGGTCTTCGTGCAGAATCGTTTTATAGAAGAGGTTTTTCGACCCTGGTATATGACCAGACCTAAGTCCTCTTCGGGGCTCTGGATCTATCCCTTGAAAGCGACCAGGCGCGCGTGCATCTACAATCTCATAACCGTTAGATCTTGTCGCCTCAGAGATCTGTGCTGCATCTTTAGTCATTGGTTGTTGAGTACAGATTATGGGTTTTCCGCGCTCTGGCTGGGGAATTGTATTGTCAGTTGTGCGGTTCTCAGCGGTCCATTTTGGTAGGCCGCCATCGAGCACGGCTGCGTTGTCTAGGCCCATTAATTTAAAAAGCCACCATACCCGCGCAGCCGAGAGCAGACCAGCCCCATCATAGACTACCACCTGATCTGAACCGCTTACGCCCATCGCGCAGAGAGCCGCGATAAAATCCGCCACGGTCGGGGCCATATGCGGTAAATTTGATGTTTGATCAGAAATCTTATCTATGTCGAAAAATATTGCACCTGGAATGTGCGATGTACTGTATTCATCATAGGCATGACGTTTCATGCTGGGTAAATACCAGGAAGCATCTAAGATCTTTACATTAGGATCGTTGATACGGTCGTTTAACCACTGGGTGGAAACAAGCGTCTTAGTATTGCTGGCGGGCATAGTGAGTCTCCATATTTGATGTGGAAATCATCCGCGTGTTAGCGCGGGAGGGTAAGTGAATTCTACAACGCTTATTGCGCCAACTAACATCCGATTCTAAACATATTGACTTAATACTATAACAATATACTATATATTGGCTTCGGGAGTTTTATATTCTTCGAATATATGAAATAACTATTTTAGATTGGTCGACGATATAGGCCCTAAGTAATATGTATTGTGGCCAGTGATGAATGATCGAATCTTTATCTGTCATGATCTAATGACAAAATTTAGCGAATATCAGTAGGTTCAACATGAAACGAATAGCTATTATAATTGCACTGTCTTTTGCGTCGGTCCTAGTCAGTTTTGTTGCCGCTTCGGAGAAGCCGCAATCAACCAATAATATTGCGGCGGAGGAGCTGGTACTGCGACGGTCTACTTTGATTGTAAGGAATATTGAGAAATCTCTGGCACTCTATAGAGACTCGATTGGGATGACATTAATTTATGACCAAATTATCCAACGTAAGGGCAAAGAGATCCGATTGATATTTTTGAAGACGACAGAAGATTTGGTCGGTGTGTTGGGGTTAGTTGATTACGAATACAGTAATCCAGATGCGGAGGTTAAGAAAAAACCTGTCCGTAAAGAAGGGTTTGTACCTCAAAATACGGTTCTCGTATTCAATACTAGCGACCTCGAAACACGCTGGGACAAGATTGTTAATACCCCTGGAATAGAGGTTATTCAGAAGCCGAAATATACCGAATACCCCTCATATGATGGATCAAGTGTTATTAAGGTAAATGTCTCAAAATTCTATGACCCTGATGGAAATCTAGTTGAGTTAAATCAGATAATTAATTCAATTCATTAATGTGGTTGGAAGCCTTTTGCTGGACAGATATTCTTTAGAGTTCGAGAAATTTTTAGATTAATTTAATTGAGAGTTTTGTTAATTGCGATTTCTGCGGGGGCTGTTGTGTCTGAGGAAGTGGTTAGAGAGGCAGCTCCGTCGTACACTTAATTTCTTCCATGACAAAGCCCGCGGTTACATCGAAGAGATCAACCTTGATTATTTGTTTATACAGTCTGTCGTAATCGGGCATATCCTTCACTATAGCCTTTAGAAGGTAGTCAGCTTCGCCACCCATTCGATAGGCTTCGAGAATTCCAGGGATGTTTTTTACCACCTCATTGAACTTAACTGCCCAGCTCTCTGTGTGCATATTGGTTTTAATGGAGATAAATACAGTAAGGGAAAGACCCACAGCGCTGGCATCTAAGAGGGTAATTCGATCTTTAATGATGCCGTCCCGCTCTAACTTTTGAATGCGTCGCCAGCATGCCGATTTAGAAATACCGACGCGGTCCGCGACGTCCCCCACAGAGAGCGTGGCTTTGCGTTGCAGATGTCTTAGAATATCTCTATCCAAATTTTCCATAGTCAAAACTCAGGTATTATCGGTATTATCAATATAAGTGAGTCAATATATCACTATTTGACATAATAACGGAACAAACACTCGATAAAGTTACAATATCCGCTATAACTAGGCACAATCATTCGCGCATTTTTGATTAAAATAGCACTGACACTTATCTAAGGCAGTTCGCTATGAGTACTTTGGTCCAGCATGTCCGTAACTCAATCATAGGCGATCGGCAACGTATTGGAACGCCCTTTGGCGACAAGCCGTTAGTCTACGCAGATTATGTCGCCTCTGGCCGTAGCCTTAGTTTTATTGAGGATTTTATTCGTGAGCAGGTATTACCCTATTACGGTAATACACATACCGAGGCTTCCTATGCTGGTGCTCAGATAACAGCGCTGAGGGAGCAGGCTCGTAGTGAGATAAAAAGGTGTCTAAATTGTGGGCCTGATGACCAGCTGATTTTCTGTGGGTCTGGTGCCACTGCGGCTATCAACAAACTCATCGATGTTTTACATTTAGGCTTTCCGGCTGCGCTAGCAGAACGCTATTTATGTGATGCTAGCATCTGTGAAAGTCAGCGCCCGGTGGTATTTATAGGGCCCTATGAGCACCATTCTAACGAGTTGCCTTGGCGGGAAAGTCTCGCCGAAGTTGTGTCGATTCCACAGACGGAGTCTGGTGAGATTGACATGACCATACTGGAGCATCGGCTTAAGCATTATGCTGACCGGTCTTTGTTAATAGGAAGTTTTTCGGCGGCATCGAATGTGACTGGCATCAAAAGTGATGTTGCTGCTATAACCGCATTATTGAAGCAGTATGGTGCCTTGGTGTTTTGGGATTATGCCGCGGCAGCTCCCTACATGAGGATTGATATGAATGGTGAAAATCCTAAGGATGCGGTATTTATCTCCCCCCATAAATTTATTGGCGGCCCTGGAACTCCAGGTATTTTAGTTGTTAAAAAGGCTCTGCTAAAAAATACTGTGCCGACCATAGTTGGTGGTGGAACCGTGATGTATGTTACGCCGGAAGACCATCTTTATATTGAGAATCTAGAGCGTCGGGAAGAGGGTGGAACCCCTGCAATTGTTGAGTCAATACGCGCAGGGCTAGTATTTAAACTCCAGAGGGAAGTGGGTATAGAGCAGATTGAACATCTAGAGGGAAACCTAATTAGGCGCGCAATCTCGCGGTTTCACAACTGTCTCAACCTAGAAATTCTTGGCAATCCCAATCTGCCTCGCTTGTCTGTTATATCTCTTCGCTTCAAGCATGGTGACAAGGATTTGCATTATGGTTTTGTGGTGTCCCTGCTAAATGATCTGTTTGGCATTCAGGTTCGAGGTGGCTGCTCCTGCGCTGGTCCGTATGGTCATAGTTTACTTGGGATGGACATGACTTATAGTCGCGCCATTGAAGCCGAAATTCGGCGTGGAATTATGGTCATGCGGCCCGGTTGGGTGCGTTTGAATTTTAATTACTTTATCGATGAAGATGAGTTCGATTACTTGATGAGCGCCATTGAATTGGTTGCTGGTTTGGGTTGGAAGATGTTGCCTTTTTATCAGGTTGACCCTGCGACAGGGGTGTGGCGGTTTAACGGGCCTCCGACTAAGCTGGCCAGTAGCTTAGACGCTTGGTCATTTGCCGACTACTGTTTAAGTGTTATGGAAAATGAGCCTAAAAAGATAGGTCTAACGGGGCTGTGCGCTGCGGCTGAAAAGGTAATGGAAACCGCGGTTCATGACGAAGAGATAGCTACTATAAGATTGAGTGATGAAAGTGAATCTGTCCGCTGGTTTGTGCTTCCCCACGAGGTGTGAGCCAAAATTTTGTAGGCTTTGCTCCGAGAACCTCAGATATTAAAGAGTTCAATTGATCTAACACTCAGGTGCGAAGGCCATGCCTGAATCTGTTTAGGTTACTAACATGTGATTCAATATGCCTGTTGGTTATTCCAGATCATAGCAGTCGCCTTGCACTCGGCAATAAGCCGGGCCAATATTTTTATGTGAATACAGTCTGGCAAGTCCTTCAGGCATCGCCTCGAAACCCTCTACCACATCCACTAGAGGGGTCAGTTCACCGCTTAGGATCCAGGTGGCTAAATCTTCCTCTGCCTGAGCAAACTCTTTTTCATAGTTGTAGACAAAGAAGCCAAGCATTGACGCGTTGGCGCTCCTCAGTCGGGCATAATTCTTTAAGCCATATGGCTCGTCGGTTGTGTACTCTGATATAGAGCCGCAGAGCACAATCCGTGCGCCGGCATTCATATTATCCATGCAGGCATCTAGTGTATCGCCGCCGACGTTATCAAAGTAAATATCAAACCCATTGGGTAGCAAGTGCTCTAATCGAGCGGGGACATTTTCGTTGCGATAATCAATGGTGTCATCACACCATTGGGTGATTCTGTTACATTTTTCTGGCCCTCCAGCGATACCTATTACCCGGCAGCCATAGATTTTAGCGATTTGTATGACAATGGAACCGACGCCGCCGGCGGCCGCAGATACGACCACCGTATCCCCCTTTTTTGGGCTGCCGCGATCAATAAAACCAAAATATGCTGAAAATCCAGTCATGCCTAGGGGCCCTAGACTTAGTCCATAGGAGACGCCACGATCTGGAATCTTTCGCATAAGTTCAGCCGCAGTCATTGCGGATGTTTTGTAGGTTTGCCATCCAAGCTGACCCTGAACGATATCGCCGACTCGATAGTCGGGGTGATGAGACTCTACTACCTCTGCAACACCGCGACCATGGATAACATCCCCAATGCCCAATGGCTTTTCGCGGGCGGCCCCAACCCCCATCATATACATTCGCATAACGGGTGCGAGATTTAAGTAAAGGGTCCTTAATAGCACCTGGCCATCACCACAGGCCGGGATATTTTCTTCATGCAGAGAAAAATCTTGCCGCTGCACATTGTTGCCGGTTGGTCGACGGGCAATGCGCCACTGGGTATTAACTTCATCTAGTATTACAGGTGTTTTTTTAGGCATCTGGGGTCAGTCGGTTTCTGATGTCAGTTGATTGCATTCGAAAAAGTATCCGTCAGGATCAAACAAAGACAGGCCGAGAAAATGTTTCATGCGTCCATTGGCGCCTAAGGTAGACCATTCGTGTGGTGCAGAATGCACTTTTGTACCCAGCTCTGAGGCTCGACTATGGGTGAGATTTACATCGTCGGAGCCAATCACAAAGGTTGGTTTACCATAGCCGACACTGTAGTCAATAGGAGGAGCGGGCATTATAGGGTCGATCCACTGCAGTAGGCCAATCATTCCAATGACTGGATCATCGCATTTGAGGATAATAAGATGTGTTTTGTCTCCCTCCTTGCCTGCCGCGAGACCTATACCTGAGAGTATAAACTCGCTGTCATAATAAACTGACAGGCCTAGAACATGTTGATACCAGTGCCGTGATGTCTGAATATCGCGGACAATTAACGTTGTCCGTTTGACTATATTACGCGCGCGTTCAAATTCGTCACTCATTATTAAATCCTTAAATTAGGGCTGGTTATTTAGGCTGTTCTGAGAAAATAGTAACCGGGAGGACATCACCACGATTAACATAAAGGGATTTTTGGCGCAGAAAACGAGTCAAACCACTGCCACCGACACGAGAGGGTCCCATGCCTGAATAGCCAAAGGCTGATTTTTCTGTTTCAAATACCATGGATGTTAGGCCTGCATCGTTGATGCTAATGCCCCCCGCATTTATCTGCTTAGCCACGCTGAGTGCAGATTCGTCATCTTTTCCGAATACCGCCGCCGATAGGCCATAAGAGGTATCATTGGCTAATGCAACTGCTTGCTCCGGACTGCAAAAGGCCATGACCGGCATTATTGGGCCAAATGTTTCTTCGGTCATTATCAACATTGAATGGTCGACATTACCCAAAACCGTTGGCGCTATCCATTTTGCACCTCTGTGATCCTCGATTTTCCCTCCACAATAAATGATAGCGCCTTTTTGCAATGCATCATCGAGATGTTGCTGGATAACGGCTGCTTGGAGACTAAAAATCAGTGGCCCAACAATACCCTTATTTGGATCATCTTTGGTTAAGGTAGCCGCCATAGCTTTTTCGGTGAGCAGTTGAATAAATTCATCATGGTCAGCCTGTGCGACATAAAGGCGTTCTAATGACTGGCAGGCCTGACCTGTCGCCACGATAGAGGCGCGCAATATGGCCGTTGTGGCGCGATCTAAATCGGAGCCCTCAAGCACAATTGCGGGGTCCTTACCGCCCAATTCAAGATACGCTGGGATAAATTTCTGCGCAGCGGCTATAGCTACTTTTTTACCGGTTGCAACGCTTCCGGTAAAAGCAACCACGTCAACTGAGTCGATAAGTGCCTGGCCGGTCAAGCCGTCCCCGGGCATGATTGTCAGGACAGCGGCCAATTCCTCTACCGCGGCAATACTTCGGGCTATGGGAACAGCGAATCTAGGGGTGACCTCACTCGGTTTAATGACAGCACTGCAGCCCGCTAAAAGGGCGGGAATAACGTCGATAAATGACAGCAGGAGAGGGAAGTTCCAAGGGCTGATGGCGCCAAGAACTTGGTAGGGGGAAGTTGCGCCATGAATTTCTACATTAGGCATAGCCACTGCGGCCTGCTTGGAGGGTGCAAGCAGGGCCGGGGCCTGAGAGCACCACCGATCTATACTTCTGTGTAAACCCTCAAATTCTTGATCAGCTAGCATTATACGACCGGTATCTTGCTGTAACGCCCCTACAATAGCCGAGCGCTCGAGGTGCATGGCTGCCTGCCAGCGTTTGATAACCGCGATGCGGTGTTCGATGCCAGCGTCACGCCATTTGGACTGGTTCTTTCGCAGGCGCTCTGTTGCAGCTTTAATGGCGGACTTACTGGCCGCTGTAAACTGATAGTCTAACTGTCCTGTGCGCGGGTTGCGCGCCTCTATTTGCCGTTCTAATGCGTCGTCGTTCATCGGGGTTTCCAGTTAGTTACACAATAAATCTGGCGATAGGCGCCAATCGCAATCATTAAACGCTGGGCCGCATATTTTAAGAATAGGATAATATCATGTAATGACCTATAGATATAATGTTAAATCTTTTGTAAGCTGTCAGCTAGCGAGTAGGCCCTTGATAGAGTAAGTTTATGTGATAAACCAAGATCATATGCTGGAATAAATACCTGCTCTTAACAAGATAAATTTGGTAAGTAAAAAGGGGTAATTGGGAGAACGGCGATGGAAATAGAAAAGGATTCAGTACGCTTTCAGAGAGCCAACTTTGTTGTCAGTGATTTGGCTGAGTCGTACAGGTTTTATTGCGGTGTCTTAGGGCTGACGGTAACGTTTGAAAAAGAGTCTAAGTCTGATTCTTATTCCTATGATGTTTTCGAGATTGATAAGACTCATGCGCTTCGCTTTGCGATACTCAGCACAGCCTCTCAGCAGCGAGTGATGGCTCTCACTGAGGTGCGTGAATCTAGGCCGGAGGAGGTAGCGCTGCCTAGACGCAGTGCGATTGTTTTAGATGTCCCCGATATTGACAATATCGTCCTTGGCGCCAGAGGACTCGGCCTTAAAGTGTATGACGAGAGTGTGCTGGAAACCCATGATGGTCGAAGTGGGCGAGAAGTAGGCATAGTTGATGTGGACGGTAATTTGGTCGTTATTTATCATATTTAAACCACCTAATTAGGGAGTCAAAAGTGGACACAGGTGCAGTATCACAGACGGGTAAAATCTCTTCTGAAAATCAATACCCTAGTTCTCGGTATGCTTGGTTTATGGTCATTATGCTCACGTTGGCTTATATCTTGTCCTTTGTAGATCGTTACATATTTGGTTTATTAGTGGAGCCTATCAAGGCTGACTTTAATTTAACAGATACCCAGATTGGCTTGCTTATGGGGCCGGCGTTTGGGGTCGTTTATGCCACCATGGGGCTGCCTATCGGTTGGCTTGCTGACAGAAAACGGCGCACATTAATTGTTGCTGCGGGTATAGCCCTGTGGTCTGCGGCCACGGCGGCGACTGGGTTGGCAAAGACGTTTTCGCATATTTTTGCCGCCAGGATGAGTGTTGGTGTAGGAGAGGCCGCCTTAAGCCCGGTTGCTATGTCTATTATTTCAGACAGTTTTGAACCTAAAAGTCGCGGCAAGCCGATCGCCTTTTATACCGCAGCGTTAACACTGGGGGCTGGTATTGCATCTCTGGTGGCAGCCGGTGTCCTAACCTGGGCCAAGACAGTGCCGCAGATCGAATTGCCGATTATTGGCGTGTTAGCGCCATGGCAATTTATTTTTATTATCGTTGGATTACCAGGGCTTATTCTTGCGATAATTTTTACCCTATTGCGTGAGCCCGTACGAATTAAAGAAACAGATGAAGACGTCGCACCGGCACTAGGTTTAAGAGATATGCTGAGATATGTGTTTCAGCGTTTTGGAGCCTATTTTGGTATTATTGCAATGGTCGGATCCATGTTGGTTGTGGTATACAGTCAGGGCTGGATGGCGGCTACATTTGAGAGAACCTGGGGTTGGAGCGCAGAAAAGTACGTATTTGTTAATGCTATCATCATGCTGTCCTTAGGTCCGCTGACGGTAAATTTTGCCGGTTGGCTGTCGGACCGGCTGTATCAAAAAGGACGCCGTGATGCTCCCTACCTTATCATGCTGGTAGGAATGTGTATTCTTGTGCCGTCGGCGATTGCGGCAACATTAATGCCGAGTCCAACGTTGGCATTTGTATTCCTAGCGATTAATCTCGTTGGAATAGCGCTGGCATCAGCCGTGGGGCCTACAGCTTTGTTGAACATTACCCCAAGTAACATACGTGCTCAGGTCACAGCACTGTACTATATGATTATTAGTCTTCTCGGTTTAATGCTCGGACCGTTGGCTGTCAGCTTGTTATCAGACTATGTTTTTGGTAATGAAAATCTGCGATTCGCAGTTTCTACAGTGCCCTTGATTTTTGGTGTGCCCGCATTGCTGTTCGGATTCTATGCCCGCGGGGCATATGTCTGCGAGCTCAATAAAATACAAGGCTAGCGATAGTTATTATATGCTGGTAAAAAATGACTAACGAGGTGCAGGCTGTCATGGAAGGGATCGACATAGAGGTGAGTGAGGTTGGGCTAAGGGATGGCTTGCAAAGTATCAATCAAATAATGCCTACCGAGGCAAAAAAGCGCTGGATAAGCGCTTTGGCGGCAGCCGGTGTTCCCGAAATTGAAGTTGGCTCTTTTGTTCCTGCGAGGATACTACCCCAGCTAGCCGACACGATGGAAATTGCACAGTATGCTAGAACCATCGAAGGGCTTAATGTCGCCGTGTTAGTGCCCAATTTGAAGGGTGCAGAGCAAGCGATAAAGGCGCGCGTCCACAAGCTTACAATTCCCTTATCGGTTAGTGAAACTCACAGTCTGCGAAATGTAAATCGAACCCATCTGCAAATGCTTGAGGAAGTTGGCCATATAGCACAGCTCATTAAGCGTCTTCCGGTGGATGAAAGGCCTATACTTGAAGGCGCTCTCTCAACCGCATTTGGCTGCACGATTGAAGGTACGATACCCGAGGATCGGGTGGTCGAAATCGCGGTGGCGTTAATGGAGGCCGGATGCGATGAGGTGGGGCTATCCGATACCACTGGGTACGCCAATCCGGTGCAGGTTAAGCGTCTGATAGGTAAGGTCTGGGCGGCTATTGGTCGAGAACATCTTAAAGGTATTCACCTTCACAATACACGTGGTCAAGGGTTGGCCAATGTTCTGGCGTCGGTGGAGATGGGCTTGACTACAATTGACTCTTCAATGGGTGGCATCGGTGGTTGTCCTAGCGCACCTGGTGCCAGTGGTAATATTGTTACTGAGGATCTAGTTTTCTTGCTTGAGGCAATGGGATTGAAAACTGGTATTGATTTTGATGCATTGATGGCTGCCAGAAATGTGGTTGCAACGGCGCTGCCGGATGTAGAGTTGTATGGCTTTACACCTGATGCTGGTTTGCCTCTTGGCTTTTGCTCAAGGTAGTCTTTAATTTAGTGGAGAACGATATGCCTGCTTACACGATTGTTCAGGGGTTGGTGACTGACCCCAAACTATTTGTACAATACATGCAGGCGGTACCTGCAGTCGTTGAGCAATATGGAGGGCAGTACCTCATTAAGGGGAGTGGGTCTGAAATATTAGAAGGCAATGTTGATGAGAGAAAAGTCGTTGTTCACCAGTGGCCAAATGCTGATGCGGCCAGAGAGTTTTGGTATTCACCTGAATATCAGGTGGTGCGAAAACTACGTGAAGCTGCCGGTGAATTTCAAGTGACATTGGTAGAGAGTTTATAAGTTTGAGACGGGCCAAAGACCCGGCTGAAAATTAGATTAACCCTGTAGGGACATAAATAGAATGACGAAATCTGTGGAGCCTTATAACGCACTAGCACTTCAGGTCACCTGCCATGCAGTCAACGGCCTAAGTTCACGGCAAGACGTCAGCCAGCGCATGGCGAAAACCATCGCCAATTTAGCTGATCAAATTCGCGGCAGTAAAGGCTTTATCAGTTCATTTAGTGGGCTCAATACTCGGCTTGTGGTGCTGCCTGAGTATTTTTTGACGGGATTCCCTATGGGAGAGAGCGTTGAAGTTTGGTCAGAAAAAGCCTGTATTGAAATGGAAGGCCCCGAGTATTTGGCGCTGGGTAAAATTTGCCAGGACAATGATATTTTCCTGTCCGGAAATGTCTATGAACTAGATCCAAACTTTCCTGGGATTTATTTCCAGGTGAGCTTCATTATCGATCCGTCTGGGGAGGTTATTCTCCGCTATCGGCGTCTCATCTCTATGTATGCTCCGACGCCCCATGATGTGCTTGAGCGCTATATAGAGGTGTATGGTGAAGAGTCTTTGTTTCCTGTTGTGGATACGGAAATAGGGCGGCTGGCGGCCGTTGCGTCCGAAGAGATTCTTTATCCCGAGATTATTCGGGCTCTCACATTGAGAGGTGCTGAAGTGATCTGCCACTCCTCCAGTGAAGTTGGAAGTCCGTTGGCAACTCCGAAAAATATTGCTAAGCAGGCAAGAGCGTATGAAAATATGGTCTATATCGTTTCAGCCAACAGTGCTGGCATTGTGGATATCGCCTTTCCCGCCGCCTCGACTGATGGAGGCTCAAAAGTTGTCGACTTCCACGGTAGTGTTTTAGCTGAGGCTAGCGTGGGCGAGTCAATGTGTGGTAACGCGGAGGTGGATGTTGCCGCGCTTCGCAGTGCGCGACTGAGGCCGGGTATGACTAACATCTTGGCCCGACAGAGGCTGGAAATTTTTGCCCCCACCTACGAGAGATTTAACGTGTATCCAGCCAATAATTTGTTAGCTGATGGCGAAATAATAGTGCCTGACCGTAAGCATTTCGTCGCGACCCAGCTGCAGGTGATTGAAAAGCTCATCAAGACTGGGATTTTGGCGCAATAGTAACTTCGGATTAAATCAAGCCGTATTTATGCCGCGGGCTTTGTCGAATTAACCTCGATATAGGGTAGAAAGACACCTTGCGTCAACACTCCACGCCTCCAATTTAGCCGCTTTTATCAATGATTAGTGCAGACTTTCGAATTAACTACTGACATTAAATGAGTTATTGTTATATCATAGGCTCAAATACGAATAGGGCTGTCTTTAGGCCTTTGTCACCTACTAGGGTTGTTAACTCATGGATAATAAGACATTGCCACTGCAGGGTATAAAAGTGGTTGAGTTTACCCATATGGTGATGGGCCCGACCGTAGGTTTGATTCTAGCTGATTTAGGCGCGGAAGTTGTTAAAATAGAGCCTTTGAATGGCGATAAAACTCGCCACCTTGAGGGCTCCGGTGCTGGATACTTCCCCATGTATAATCGCAATAAAAAAAGTGTCTGTGTGGATTTGAAATCAGAGAAGGGTAGGCAGTTGGCACGACGTCTGGTCAAAAAATCTGACGTGGTGATAGAGAACTTTCGCTTAGGGGCTATGGACAAACTAGGTTTTGGTTATGAACAGTTATCGGCCTTCAATCCGCGTTTAATTTATTGTTCTTTGAAGGGCTTTTTGCCGGGCCCCTATGGTAGTCGTACAGCTCTTGATGAGGTCGCGCAGATGATGGGCGGGCTGGCATATATGACAGGTTTGCCGGGTAAACCGATGCGTGCAGGTTCTTCGGTGATTGACATCACCGGCGGTATGTTCGGTGTTATTGGCATCCTGGCTGCGGTGGAACGTCGTCATAAAACGGGCCTCGGTGGTATCGTCACTAGCGCGCTGTTTGAAACGACAGTGTTTATGATGGGTCAGCATATGGCGCAGCAAGCTGTATCAGGTGAGGCGCCTATGCCGATGTCTCAGCGTCAGTCGGCTTGGTCGATCTATGATGTATTTCGCAGTAAGGAAGGCGAGAGCGTGTTCATCGGCGTTGTTAGCGACACACTTTGGGTTAAATTTTGTGAGGTATTTGAACTGGATACCTTTGCGGCTGATGCAGCCCTTGCAAGCAACAGTGGAAGAATTAAATGCCGAGACAGTATTATACCGGTTATTACTGCGCTATTTGCGAGCATGAGCAAGCAGGAATTGATGGATCGTCTTGAGCTGGCTGGCATTCCATTCGCGCCGATTAATCGGCCCGAAGATTTGTTAGATGACCCTCACCTTGAGGCTAGTAAAGGTTTGTTGCCTGTTACGTTAAGTGATGGTAAGAGAACTGGAACGCAAGCCAGACTGCCGGCTCTTCCTCTTGAAATGAGTGATGGAAAATTTGAGCTTCGCTCCGATCTGCCTCGCGAAGGCGAGCATAGTATCGAAGTAATGCGCGATGCTGGATATAGTATAGACGAAATCGATGAGATGCTGCGCGAAGGTTTTGTTAAGGTTGCGATATAAGTCTGCGGGTCAAAGTAGCGCTATAAGATTGTGGTGCGGGCTCAGAAAAAGTAAGTTCAGTCGAGATATATCCATGGCCTCTCAAGCCTATCTTTTTGTTCAAAAAGGTCAATTTTGTTGTCGAGAACCTGTGTTAGCGAAATGGCATCTAGGCCCTTAATTAGCATATTTTTTTCTGCTTCATCCAGTTCAAACTCAAAGTATTTTCCCGTAGACCAATGGATCTTTTGTTCGGGTAATGCAATGATGAGATAATTGTGTTGCGGATCTTTCTCAACCCAATCAGCCATCTCTTTAATCATATTATTGCTGAGCACAATGGGCAGAACGCCATTACGGATGCAGTTGCTTTGAAAGATGCTGCCAAATGACGGCGCGATAATGGCACGTATGCCGTACTCTTTAAGTGCCCAAACTGCATGCTCCCGAGATGAGCCGCAGCCGAAATTATCGCCCGAAAGAATAATGCTAGTATTACTGTAGGCCGGACGATTGAGAATAAAATTGAGATTGGCTTCGCGGCTCCCCGGCAAGGTATAGCGCCAGGCGGCAAACAGACCATCTTTTAATCCTTCCCTAGAAACGCGTGTCATCTCGCGTGATGGGATGATTGTGTCAGTGTCAATGTTGGGGCGCAGCAGGGCGGCAGCGATTCCTGTGTGACGATCAAATTTATCCATGGCTTAATCCTCCGCGGCAGAAATATAGCCTTTGCAGGCCGATGCGGCGACTGTTAATGGGCTGGCGAGATGGGTGCGAGTTTCAGGGCCCTGGCGACCTTCAAAATTTCGGTTGGTCGTGGATATAATACGTTTTTGCTTGCCGAAGGTTTCACCACCAGCATAAAAACACATGGAGCAACCAGACTCCCGCCACTCAAAGCCTGCCGCTAGGAATATCTTATCTAGTCCCTCTGCTTCGGCAGCTACTTTTACCTGCGAAGAGCCAGGAACACACACCGCTCTTACCCAAGGGGAAACTGTTTTACCCTGTAAATACTGTGCTGCGGCACGTAGATCGCTTAGCCTGGCATTAGTGCAGGAGCCGATGAAAGCTGCATCCAATTTGACCGAGGTCATAGGCATGCCAGGGCTGAGGTCCATGTAGGTAAGCGCTCTTGTCATCGCGTTGGCTGTTATGCTGGATGTCTCTCGCTTTGGGTCAGGGATCTCATCCTCTATACTGATGGCGTGTTGCGGGCTTGTTCCCCATGTCACAGTGGGTTTGATTTCCTCGCATTGGATGGTGATTGTTCGGTCAAATTCTGCGCCGATATCTGTATGCAATGTGTTCCAGTGATTAATCGCTTGTTTTAGCTCATTCCCTTTGGGGGCGAATGTACGGTCTTGGATATAGTCCAAAGTTGATTGATCGACAGCTACCAAACCGGTAAATGCAGAAAACTCCACGGCCATATTACAAAGTGTAAAGCGTGCCTCAATACCTAGTTCACGGACAGTCTGACCGGAAAATTCTACGGCATATCCTGCACCCCCCCCCGTACCCTCCTGCGAGATAAGATGCAAAATCATGTCCTTGGCGGTTACGCCTTGACTGAGCTTGCCACGAAAGTCGACTCTCATGGTTTTGGGTTTCTTAACTCTGAGCGTATTTGTCGCCATAGCGTGCTCTGCTTCAGTAGAGCCAACGCCCCAGGCGAGCGCCCCTAGGCCACCAAGCGTACAGGTGTGACTGTCTGGACAAATGAGAGTGGATCCTGGCAGTGCGATACCCAATTCGGCAGAGACTACGTGAGAAATCCCTTGATTTTGATCGCCAATGTCAAATAGGCGTATGCCGGCACGCTGGGCGGATTTCCGCGTTGCAACAATAAAGTCTCTGCCGTTTGGCATAAGTGTTTCGTCGCCGCGCCCCAGTGTGGTGTCCACGATATGGTCCATCGTGCAGAACACATGTTGTGGGGACTTTATTGCTCGCGCGGCATCTTCGAGCCCCTTAAGTGCGATAGAACCCGTTCGCTCATGAAGGAACATTCGGTCAATGAAAATCAAACACTCACCGTTCCCGATAATAGAAATCTCGTGAAGTGTCCAAAGTTTTTCAAATAAGGTCTTTAACATAGTTTTTGATAGGTCTTCTGGCCTTAAAATACTGGTTTCCGGCTGCGATGCGATGAGATATTGGCCTGCTTATATGACTGCCAATATCCTGACTATCCAAGGCGTTAGGTCCGAGAGAAATGGGTAAACCCTTGGCGGCTCCCCGCGCTTGTCTAATTAGTTAACAAACTCTTGAATTGTAATTATATCCAGATTACAATAAGATATAAAGACATATTAATAATACAAAGTATAGCGCAATTATTATTACACAAAATGGGCGATTTGGGGCAGTGATGTTGATTAAATTTGGGGCAGCCCATGACCTCTGAGATTATGCTTTTATCGATCACTGCCGCGACCGTTGCTTTTGTGCATACTTTGCTCGGCCCCGACCATTATTTGCCCTTTGTGGCGATGGCGAAAGCAAGAGGCTGGACCATCGCCAAGACGGTCAAGATTACTATGTTGTTTGGGGTTGGGCACATTATGGGCTCAATACTTATCGGCTTGGTTGGGGTATACGCGGGCGTTCAGCTAGGTACGCTTGAGTGGTTAGAGAGTACTCGCGGTTCATTTGCTGCCTGGATCCTGATTGCTTTCGGGCTTGTATATATGGTCTGGGGCATGCGCAAGGCCTATAAAGACCGACCTCATAGTCATGGTCATCTCCACGGCAGCATGTGGCATACGCATCAACATAACCATCATGACAAGCATGCCCACGTGCATAAAAAGGCGGATGGGGTTGTCGCACCCTGGACGCTGTTTGTTGTATTCGTGTTGGGACCCTGTGAGGCGCTGATTCCAGTACTCATGTATCCCGCGGCTAAGCAGAGTATGGCAATAGTTTTCCTCGTTACAAGCATATTTAGTATAGTAACAGTGCTCACGATGCTGATGGCCGTAGTCTTTTCTGTCTGGGGTTTAAAGGATATTAAACTGCCAAAATTGGAGCGGTTTAGTCATGCACTCGTAGGCGGTACAATGTTTGTCTGTGGCTGTTCAATAACATTATTAGGACTATAGGTTGATTTATGACAGAAGGCTTTAAGGTCGTTGATGCAGTGGTAAACATTTGGACCGCTGAGGCACTCTCCCACCGGCCCTCTTGGACCGATGAGTTTTTTGTCGGCAAAGTCAAGGGCCAGCATAGTAGTGCAGGAATCAGTCTAGAACAGATGATTGAATCCATGGACGACGCTAATATTCAGAGCGCTTTTTTAGTTGCAGCTAAAGCCGGTCGGAAAGGTCTGCCCGGTTGCTATCACATGCCTGCGGAGGTAGTGGCTGAGGCAGTTGCTAAGTATCCAGATCGATTTTTCGGCCTGATTGGTATTGACCCTTTCACCGGAATGGATGGCGTGAGAGCAATGGAAGATGCCGTAACCAATATGGGCTTTATTGGGGCTCATCTCTACCCCCACTGGTTCGATTTGGCTCCCAATGAGGCGCGTTACTACCCGTTTTACGCGAAATGTATCGAACTGGGGATTCCGATTCAAATGCAGGTGGGCCAGTCGCTTATCTACTCAAAGCAGCATCGCTGTCGCTCTGTGGGTCGGCCCATTTACTTAGATGATATCGCCTGTGATCTGCCCGAACTAAAGCTGATTGGCTCTCATGTTGGTATTCCTTGGCATGATGAAATGATTGCGATGGCCTGGAAGCATGAAAATGTGTACATGTGTACCGACGCCCACAGTCCAAAATTCTGGCCGGAAACTGTGATCAAATTCTTGAATTCTTACGGACAGGATAAGGTTATTTTTGCTACTGATTTCCCTGTGCTAAGGTTTAAACGCACCCTCGATGAAATAGAAGATTTTGGATTAAAGCCAGAGGTTCGAAGAAAGTTTCTCCGAGATAACGTGATCAAGCTATATGGTCTTGAGGGGCGCATAAAATGACGACACCTCTTGCAGGTATTCGCGTTGTAGAAATGACCAGTGTGGTTTTGGGGCCTTATGCTTGCCAGATGCTCGGCGATCTAGGGGCGGACGTCATCAAGATAGAACCTATCGGTGGTGATACCAACCGCAATCTGGGACCTCACCGTAACAATAGCGATATGAGCGCACTGTTTCTCACCTGCAACCGTAATAAACGCTCTGTGTCGCTGGACCTTAAATCCTCCAGAGGGAAAGCCGCCGCGATGGAGATTATTAAGACCTCTGATGTGGTCGTGCATAACTTTAGACCTGCCGCAATGAAGCGCCTGGGTCTTGATTATGAGTGCATTAAGGCTGTTAATCCTGAGGTTATTTACTGTGCCACCTATGGTTATAGTAAAAAAGGCCCCTATGGTGACAAAGGAGCGTTGGATGATTCCATTCAGGCAGCCAGCGGTATTGCAATGTTACAAAGCATGGTGGGGGGTGAGCCTCGTTATTTGCCGACCATTATTGCCGATAAAACAACCGCATTGATGGTCGTGCAAGCAGTGTTAGCCGCATTGTTCCACAAGCAGAGAAGTGGTGAAGGCCAAGAAATCGAAGTGCCAATGTTTGAGTCGATGGTGTCTTTTATGATGACTGAGCATCTCTGGGGTCAAACCTTTGAGCCCCCTATAGGTAAGGCGGGGTATGTCCGCTTGACGGCCAAACACCGGCGACCCTATAAAACGCTGGATGGCCAGTATCTGGCCGTTTTACCCTATTGGGATAATCACTGGGAAACCTTTTGCCGGCTTTGCGGCCGAGAAGAGTTAGCTGCCGATTCACGTTTTACAGATATGGCGACTCGATTAAAAAATATTGATGAGTCTTACCGTGTAACGGGAGAGATTATTTCGTCGCGCTCCCGCGCAGATTGGGTGGAGCTACTCGGTGACACTAATGTCCCCATGATGGTGGTCAATACGTTAGATGACTTGATCACAGATCCCCAGTTGGTTGAGTCTGGGTTTTGGCAAGAGTTTGACCACTCAACTGAGGGCCGCATAAGGATGAGCAGTCCACCCATCAACTTTAGCAAGACCCCAGCAGCGATTGGGTCACTCCCTCCACGGCTTGGAGAGCACAGCGCCGAGGTGTTACTTGAGGTGGGCATGTCTCAGAGTGTAATCGATAGTATGTTGGATTCCAAAGAAGTAAAAATAGTTAATTGAAGAGAGGTTGAAGATAATGACATTTAAAAATTTATTTATTGAGCATGAGCTCTCGCCAGAAATTGAGGCTTGGATTAAAGAGGAAGTCGATGAGCAAGAGCTGCGCTATAGAGCGGTGTCTCATGATATGGACAATCTAGCGTCGATGCGTGAGAAGTGGTACCAGGAATTTTTTGATCGTATTACCACAAGTGGATTTAACGAAGACGGTGACGCGAAAACGCCAATTAAACCAGAACATTTGCCTGTCAAGCCCGAAGGGCGCAATGATCAGGTGATCTGGAAATACGGCATAGATGACGAATAAAGTCGATTTAATATTTAAAAGATAGAATTGGAGAAGAATTATGGCACGTCCACACATTGAACCGTTTTGCGATAGAGACGTTCACTTTAAGAATATGCGGCTTCCTGGTTTTAGCCGTGGAATGGGATATAAGATGCTCAGCCTTGACGCCGATTCCGGTGCCTGTAGCATGACTGTCCAGTTAGATGGCGGTTATCACCAGCCCCCCGGATTTTCATGGTCAGAGCGAGAGATGATCATTGTTGAGGGCGAGCTAAAGGTGGGCGATCAGACGTGTCGCAAGGGGCATTATTTCTTTATTCCAGCAGGATACTGTATGCCGGCAATTTCCACTCAGCAAGGCTGTCTGGTAATGATGATGTATAACACAGGTGAACCGAGTCATGAGCCTTCAGGGGAGCATCATCCTTTGGCGCAAGTAGACCTTTATCACAGCATTGACTCCTATATGGATATTCCCTGGGCTATGGGTAATCTGGTCAAGCCATCAGTGGCTGCGGGCTGTTTGATAAAGCTGTTGAACTTTAATCCTATTTCCCATGCGATGACTTTTTTGTACTGTATGACTCCATGTTTTAAGCAGGACAATATTTCGTATCATGATTGTGCAGAGGAGTCTTATCACCTATGGGGTACGTCTTGGATGATGCAGTTTGGTGATATTCCTACAGGAGGATACTTCTGGCGACCAGCCTATATAAACCACGGTGCCTTCGCCTCTGAATACGGCTGCATCGCTTTGGGCCGCACGGATTCGAAGCTGTTTAATCACTTTCACTATAATCCATGGACGACACCTAAGGAAAATCAAGAGCGAGCAGGGGCACGATTATATCAACGTGATCCGTTACTTTATAAGTGGGCACTCAGTTACGACCACAATCATCCCCATGGACCAGAAGATTTTGAGAAGACCATGCAGCTGCGTGGTAATGAGCAGGGGCATGATAACGAGCACAAGTCTGATGGCAAGCGTCACGATCATTGGCATGGGCACGATCATCAAGAAGATGGAAGTCCGCACCACCACCATCATGCCGACGGGAGCCATCATCACCATCACCATGATGACTAGTGCTAGTAATTGTCGATCAAGGGGCTTTATAAGCCCCTTTTTTATGTCTCCTTAAAAGTGGATGTTTAGTCAGAGTAGAGCGATGGGCTTGTAATCAAGCGAGTTTTTTCTCAATAAGCTCTATTAATTCACCGGCTTGGCCTCGTATCAGGCTGGCACGAAAGTGGGCATATGGCCCTTCGTCAATTGTATAGACAGGGCTGTTGGCAGGTAAAACATCTAAGTCCTTGATGGCAAAGCTAATCATGCTAATACCTGAGGTCATAGTAGAGGAACTAGCAGCATTGTCAGGCGATGGTATCTTTAAACTGCTGATCTCATCTATTTCAATCAAGTTGCTACCGGCCAAATGTATCACAGCTACCGGATGCCGCTGATCAATAGGTAGGTTATGGGCTCGATTGACAACTGTTATCTTCGTGTCAAATTGACTGCTCTTTGTGTCAGGGAACTGTTGGTAGATGGCCGCCGCCGCTTCGCGACTGGTTGCTAGTAATATGGGAATGAATAGCTTGTCTACAGGGCATCTGGCCACTGGTAGGTCAAACCCGGGGACTGGCGCTTTAATTTGAGTGAGGTAGAGTACTTCTCCCGCCGACCCAACCACCTGCATCGCCCGGATGTCAGGGCTGATATCGAGGTCTGCTGGTTCCCCGATAATTTCAAATGGGGACTCGCCAAGCTCTTCTCGTAGACTGTCGACATCCGTTACACAAATTTCTAGGGATAGCCATCCGGGCTGTTGGAACGGCGTGATTGTAGTTGCATGAGGGTCTTCAATAATACGTAGCCAAGGATCTCCAATCAGATTTTCGAGCCAGGTTACTCGGGTACCCTCCAGCGCAGGAAAGTTCCATGCCTGCGCCTGTGCTGCAGAAAGTCGTGTTTGGCTATGTATCCGTTGATGCAAATGATCGCACCAGTCAGCCACACAGACATCAAGTCGAGCCGTGGTTATTGTTGAGATTAAAGTTGGTCCTAGTGCGGGCGTCAAAAGTACTCTCTCTGGTCAGTAGGTTGCATAAACCTCCAATGGTAATGGAGGTAGGTTTGAATCCCATTGAGAACCGGCGTAAAGCGCTAGTCAAGTTTGAGATCCATTTTGTACTGGAATCGTTCAGGATTATAGAGCACATAAAGGTGGTCCATCAGGCGCTCCTGATCGTTGACCCTATTGTATGAACGTCTAGTGAGACTGAGCAGTGGACTTCCCACAGGAACTTTCAAGGCTAGTGCGCTTTCAGGAGATGCTGCGCAGGCGCTAATGGTCTGAGTAACGTGAGTGATCTCCAATCCGTTGTCACGAAAGTAAGTTAGCCGCGGAGTAGTCTCGAGTAATTTTTTATTTTTTGGCTTTACTACACCAGCAGTCCAACTAATATAATAGGCGAAGTTCAAACCTTCTTTGCTGCGCACACGAATAAGATGTAGTGCTGTATCACCTGCATCGAGTTCAAGTTCGTTAAGGATATCCTGAGGCGGTCGCATCATCTCACATTCCAGAATACTTGCCTCGGAGTTGCGCGCCATACTCTCGATTTCTTGCAGCATACCCGTTAAGGGTGCCTGAACCGGTTTAGGCATGTATTTGTAAATGACATGGGTCCCTTTGCCCCTTCGTCTCTCGACTAAGTTTTCGGCAGCAAGTTCGTCCATCGCGCGTTTTGCAGTGATCCTTGAGACCAGAAAGATCGTCGAAAGCTGCTCTTCGGTAGGCATACGTTCTCCGGCAGGCAATGTGCCATTGAGAATAAATCCATGGAGCAAGCTATATAGTTGATGATAGAGCGGCGTAGGGGATTCTTTGTTTAATCCTTCACGTATTCTTTTGCTGAATAATGTGTCTAGTGTAATAGGCATTTAAGGCTGTCCAAAAAAATATTGCTATAATGATATATCAAAATAGATGTAAATCGATGAATTATATCACTGTTAATACAGTAATTACTTGATATTTTGATTGGCTACTGTGACGAATATGTCTATTCATTACAGTAGCTATGACTTTTTTACGCGCCTAGTGTCTCTGTCGGCTCAAATTAATTTTTCTGTTGGTTTGAGAGACCTCTGCGGGTTGAATTCGAGGTTGTAGTATAGTCGTAAAAGTGAGTTGAATTTACCCTCTAAATAACTATAATGTTATTACTATAGGACAAATAAAAAAGAATCTTTTGTTTTGTTATTTACGAGTTTATTGATTGTCTAATTGGAGATTACTGATGGGTATTACGGAGCTTGCTGTCCTTAAGTGGTTGCATATCATTTCTATGGTTTATTGGCTAGGTGGTGAGTGGGGCGTTTTTCAAACTTCAAACAATGTTGTCAATAGAGCTCTGAGTATGGATGAGCGCCATCGTCATTTGGAAACGCTCTATAGAATAGATATTCTAGCGCGTACGGGTATCATCCTGCTGCTTCCACTTGGCATGCATATGGGTTATCTATGGGGTGTGCAGCCCTATGGTGGAAACTTTTTAACGGTGATGTGGATCTTGGTGGGGGGCTGGCTTGGGCTTTGCTGGGCGTCGTTTGTCTACCGAGAGACGGACCGCGGAATCACCCTAACCAAGTGGGATGAGGTTATTCGCTTTGTAGTGATCCCTGTGCTGTTCTTTTGTGGGCTTTTCTCGTTGATGGGCAAGGGACCATTCGCTGCCGGAGATATGCAGAAATGGTTTTCTATGAAAATCATGGGCTACAGCTTGATGCTGGTAATTGGGTTGAAAATGCGGTTTATTATGCGTGAATGGACTGGCATGTTTCGAGTGCTTGCAGGTGGACCTAATGCTGAAGTGGAAAATATGTTGGAAAAGTCTCTTCGCACAGGTCGCCGTTTGGCATATGTATACTGGATTGGTATAAGTGCCGTTGCTTTCTTTGGTGTAACCAAGTTTATGTAATTCTACAGCTCAATGACGATGCAGTCGGGCGATGTTAGACAATCGGCGGCGGACTGTCATGGGGGCTATGACGGCCAAATAATAGTGCGGCGTGATAGCCCAGAGCTAACATAGGTGATGGGCGTTATGGTTGCTGGCCACAAAAGCTGCTTAGTATATCCCCAGCGCTAGCGCTCCAAACGCCCTCCTGCGATGTAACATACTCGAGTACTTGCTCTAGCTTCTTTATACGATGAGGTTGGCCAAGCATCCAAGGGTGGAGGTTCAGCGCTAAAATACGTCCGCCCTGTGTTTCAGATTCTTGTAGTAGGAAGTCGCAGGCGTCGCATATTTGCTCAACATAGGCTTCTTCTGAATGGAGATTTTCCATTAGAATGAAACGGTCCTCGAGTTCGTTGGATAAGGGCATTGCCCACAGCAGACCTTTGTCGGTTCTGAACTGATAGGGCATGTCGTCGTTGCACCAATCACTAAAGTAGTCGATACCATTTGCGGCCAGAAGTTCAGGCGTATTTGCACTTTCATTGCGAGCCGGACTTAACCAGCCGCGTATGTCCCGCCCGGTGAGGTCCCTTAGTCGACCCAAAGAGCGTTTTATCAACTCACTCTCTTCATTGATGTCCTGCCCGCCATAGTGCAATGCATCCATATGCAACCCATGACAGTTAATCTCATCTCCCCGCTCCATAATACTGTGCAGCAGGTAGGGGTTGTTTTCGGCTAATCGTGTATTTAATGCAAAGGTTGGTTTGACGTTGTACTTATCAAAGGCTTTAAGAAAACGATAAATACCCACGCGATTACCGTAATCACGCAAGGTGAAGTGGCGCAGATCAGGATAGGGCATGGTCATGCCCCCGGGCACCGGAAAAGGTTTTCCCTTTTGATCTAGAGGAAAAAATTGTAAGCAGACATTAACCCAAAGGGCGAGTCTATTATTGTTTGGCCAGCTGACTGGGTTGCGGTCAGATAGCATGGACCAATCGTAGCGGTCATGGTCCATACCATATCTGCGATGGGGGTACTGCAGGTACTCTGGGTCTAGTGGCATACTTAAATCTCCTGTTTGGCCACGATGTCGGCAGTCACGGCATCGTAATAATGATCGATAAAATAGTCAGCTATTTCACGACCAGTCGTGACCCATACATCCGAATGCCCTGTGATGTATTCGAGCGCCTCTTCATAGGCTTTCATTCGGTGAGGACAGCTAACTTGATAGTTATGCGTAGGGATACACATGACGGTCCCACTGGTATCGCCTTCTTCATACAAGCGATCAAAATTATCTTTGATCATCTGCCCATAGCGACGAGGCTCCACTTTATTGACGGCATAGGCAATAGTGTCGTTCATTTCAAGTGAGTATGGGACAGATATAAACTTGGCGCCGCTGCGTGTGCGCACAGGAGTGGGCTGATCGTCATGGAAAAGATCGCAGGTATAACTGCCGCCAGCCTCTGCAAACAGGTCGAGCGTCACCTCCGAATGGGACAGTGCTGGTGCTAAGTATCCCGCCGGCTTTATACCGGTATGGCGCTCAATAGTGGCAATCGAATCAAGAATCATTTCTCGTTCCTGATCCTCCGAGAGCCCATATGTATAGCGAGTGTTGTAGATGCCGTGACTGAAAAACTCCCAGTTACGTTCTTTGCACAGTTCGATAATCTCAGGATGGTGATCGCAGAGTGCCGTGGATAATGAGATGGATCCACGGATACCATATTTTTCCAGTAGATTCATCTGACGCGCATGGCCGACACGGTTGCCATAATCACGAATGGTATAACCGGGCAGGGCAGGACTGGGTTGCGGCCAGGCTTTACGGTGCGGATTGAGCGGTGGATTAAGCTCATAGAATTCGATATTGGGCGCCACCCAAAAAGCCAGTTTTGCGTCATTGGGCCAACGGATCTTTGGGCGATTTTGGTAGGGCCAGTAGTCATACAATGCTGGAGTCTCATTCATAGCTGCCGTAACCCCTGGTCAGTTATTGAAGATGTGGCGCTCATTTGTTTAGACGATCAAAGACTTCCTGCACATCCATAACGTCAGCATATTTAATGGCGAGATCGGTCAGGTTGGCAAAATGGTAACTCTCATGCTTATCCGCCACACATTGTTCCGGTATTATGGTGCGATAGCCTCTGGATAATGAATCCACCGCCGTGGCGCGAATACAGCCTGAGGTTGAACCGCCCGTTAAAATAACGGTGTCGACCTTGTGCCAAACGCAGAGTGACTGGAGTTGGGTTTCAAAAAAGGCAGAGGGCATTTTTTTACAATAAATGACATCGTTTACCTTATCAATTTCAAGGCGATCGTCAAACTCACTGCGCTGCGAGCCGAAGCCTATATTCTGCAGAGAATCTGGGGTGTTGGTTCTGGTGCCCCAGACGCCGCAATCCTCACCGGATTCCATATAGGCTACTTGCGTCCAAACCACGGGCCACCCAATTTTTCGGAACTGCTTGGCTAGTTGGTTAATATGCTGCATTTGATTGGGGTCTGTTTCATAGGCTGTTTTAAATAGGTCTGTTCGCGTATAGGCCTTTTGTGGGTCGATATTCACCAAAATGGCTTTATCGCCAAAGCCAAAACGCGGTCTAGATGGATTTGATTTTAGCTCGAGGTATATTTCACGAGCTGTTTTGTCGCTGGATTCCATGTCTACTCCGTTACGCTTGTTTAAACGATAGTCAGTTTTTCATGTTTATTTGGCAATGGTGTTGTACTCAAGGCCATATATTTATTGTCATAATAACATAACATTAGTACAATAAATGCAGTGATTTTAAGTCAGTACTTCTATTAATGTACTCGTGGCGGTTCGATGATAAAACTGTATGATCTTTCCAGCTCACCCTATGCCGCTCGTGTGCGGATTCAAATCCGGCTAAAGGACTTGCCGATAGAATTGGTTAAGCCTCCTTTTGCTCTACGCAGCAGTGAGTTTTTGCAAACATTTCCATTGGGTAAGCTACCACTTTTACAGCTCCACGATGGAAGCACAATTGCCGAGTCTACAGTTATTATGGATTATTTGGAGGCGCTGTTTCCAAAGGCTCCGCTGATCCCTCCGAGTCCTATTAGTCGAGCTAACAATAGCATGCTGGTTCGCTACGCGGATAATCATCTCGCGCAGAGCCTTTTACCCCTCTTCATTGAATTTATGTCATTTGAAAAAAATAAGGTTGGTATAACCAATAAGCTAGAAAATCTTCAGGCTGAGTTGAACAAATTGGAGGCCCTGTTAACGACGCAGCCTGATTTTCGTCAACGCAGTATACAGACCGGGGATATCTGTCTTGCGCCAGTAATTTACTATGCTATCGAGTTGGCGGGCTGGTTTGGTAAGCAGGAGATTATCAATGATTTGCCCGCTGTCTTTGATTGGTGGCAATGGATCAATCAGCACCCTGCGGTCGCCGACACTATTGCTGAAATAGATCGAGCTCATAAAGCAGTTATTAAGTGAAATTTAGTAAATATACGTTTTGGTTGATTGAATGATCAATTAAAACGTATATTTAGTAGACCTCTTTGGATAAACATTTACAGCGAGAAGATTAATGTCTCATAGAACTATCCGCGGAACTATCCGCTATACAAGTAAAAAGCCTGAACGGTTGAATCAGGAGCGCGGTAGAGAATACTTTACCCTGACTCAGCAAGCTGATGGTACTGATGTGCTGCTGGCCCATTGTGAAATCGATGACGGGCCCAATGTGATTCGTGATATTTCTTTAGCGCTTAGTCATGCGGACTCGAGCCCTCTGGATTGCTCGGTTCGATTGACTGTGGGTGATGAATTTGAAGGTAGTGGTTGGATGCGCTTTGCTGACGGCTATGCTGAGTGCGAGACATTTAATCGTAAAGATGGTCGCATGACTCAACGGATCGAAACAGATAAGCCGGTGGCCTGGTTGCAATCACACCCCATTGTTGGGGATGCGTTGTTGATGAAATTATACGACTTGAAGCGAGGACCAGGAAAGATCTTTTTCCCAAATTTGTTTCTTACTTCTCCCGACCATCGCGGTGCGACGGGTCCGCTGTTGTTTGTTACCGGCTTCGCGATAGTGTACGTTGGAGATGAGAGGATTGCGGTAGAGGCCGGCGAATTCGATGCTCGGCATTTTCAGATAACGGGAACTGCAGGTAATTTACCTGAGGAGCATCCGCCCTACGACGTGTGGTGCACGGCAGACGATGATTATATCTTGCTTAAGGCCAGTGCCGGAGGGTATATGCAGACACACTATGAGCTTACTGATTTAACCAGAGACGAGATTAACGAATGAGTCAACCGCTTGTAGGTACGAGGATCCTCGATTTAACGCATATGCTGTCGGGGCCCTATGGCAGTATGATCTTGGCTGATCTTGGTGCCGAAACCATTAAAGTTGAACCACTGCAGGGGGAGGGGACGCGAAAGCTACTGGCGACAGACCCCAACAACTCATTGAATGGAATGGGTGCCTATTTTATAACCCTAAATCGCAACAAAAAGAGCGTTTCGATTGACCTTAAGACTGAGCAGGGCCTCGAGGTTTTTAAGGCTTTGGTTGCCGAGGCGGATATTGTGCTGAGTAATTTTGGTGCGGGCGTGCCCGAGCGCCTCGGCATTGACTATGAATCTTTAGCCAAGGTAAACTCCCGTATTATTACCTGTGAATCGCCCCCTGTTTGCTAGACACTTTTCAGTCATACAAAATGACTATGAGAGAGGTGAATATGAGCAAGAAGCGATATCCAGACGAGTTTAAGATAGAAGCTGTTAAACAAGTAATAGATGCTGGCCACAGCGTTGCCGATGTGGCTGGCAGGCTCGGTATGACAACCCACAGTCTGTATGCTTGGATAAGTAAGTTCGGCCCCGATTCCAGCGAGCACATAGCCAAGTCTGACGATCAGGCCGAGATTCGACGATTGAAGAAGGAACTCAAACGCACCACAGAGGAGCGTGATCTCCTAAAAAAAGCC
>LIDE01000035.1 GCA_001438605.1 SAR92 bacterium BACL16 MAG-120619-bin48
CCAACTCAATTTCACCGGCATTCTCGTGAATTAACGTCTGCAGGCTGGCATCGACTGCAACCAGTTCAAAGAGCGCCTGACGCCCAGCAAAACCCGTGTTGTTACACTGAACACAGCCCTTTGATTGGTATATTTTTACTCCTGCATCAAGCTTCAGTAGGTTGCGATTAAAGTCGTTGGGCTGCAACGGCTCTCGGCAGCTGGGGCAGAGTTTTCGCAGCAGCCGCTGGGAGACAATGCCGCGCACGGTAGAAGCCAGCAAAAAGCTGTCGACGCCTAAATCTTGCAGCCGTGTAATGGCACCGGCTGCCGTGTTGGTGTGCAGAGTTGAGAGCACCAAGTGCCCCGTCAAACTCGCTTGCGTGGCGATTTCTGCGGTCTCACCGTCGCGAATTTCGCCGATTAAAATTACATCGGGATCCTGCCGCAAAATCGCCCGCAAGCCCCGCGCAAAGGTCATACCTGCGCGCAGATTGATTTGCGTTTGGCTGATACCCGGCAGGTCGTACTCCACTGGGTCTTCGACCGTCATAATATTGCGCTCTTGCCGATCCATCTGCTGCAGTGCCGCATACAGCGTGGTGGTTTTGCCCGATCCCGTGGGGCCGGTGACCAAAATAATGCCATGGGGGCGAGAAATCAGCTCGACCAATTGCTGCTTGGTCTGCTGTGGCATACCGAGATCGTCGGTCTGCAGCTTGCCGGCATTTTTATCCAGCAGACGCATCACCACACGCTCGCCGTGGCTAGAGGGCATGGTGGAGATACGCAAATCGATACTGCGGCCGCCAAGGCGCACCGACATGCGGCCATCTTGAGGCAGCCTGCGCTCGGCAATATCCAGTTTTGACATGACTTTAATGCGCGAAATCAGCAGCGGCGCTATTTGAATGGACGG
Source organism: SAR92 bacterium BACL16 MAG-120619-bin48 (assembly GCA_001438605.1). Classification (GTDB taxonomy): domain Bacteria; phylum Pseudomonadota; class Gammaproteobacteria; order Pseudomonadales; family Porticoccaceae; genus HTCC2207. Next base: position 899 of record LIDE01000035.1, read on the forward strand.
GCTCAATACGGTGCGCAGCACACCGTCGAGGCGGAAGCGCACAAGTGCTTCTTTTTCGTAGGGCTCGATGTGAATATCGGAGGCGTTTTCTTTCAGCGATTCGGCAATAATGGCGTTCAACAGACGCACAATCGGCGCGTCATTTTCTGCGTCGAGCAGGTCTCCCGCTTCTTCTAGCTCTGCAGCGGCTGACTCGAGGTCGACGAAGTCTTTCATGTCGGCCATGACAGCTTCAGACGAGTGCTGTCTGCCGCTGTAGGTGGTGCTCAGGGCTGCATCGAAATCGGCATCAGCAACCGTCTGGACTTTCAGGTTGCGGCCGATCATGCGCGACACTTCAGCAATGGCCCAGTCAGGGGCTTTTGAGCCCAACAGCAAATCGCCTTCATCGGCGCGCAGTAATACACGATTGACTCGAGCAAATTCGTAGGGAAGCAGGTCAAGCATCTGTTGAGTCATAAACACCTCTAAACATTGTCGCGGCTATACGTTGTCGCTTGTAACGATGGCCGATTGTAACGATGGCTGCTCGTAACGACTGCCGCTTGTAAGGACCGTCGCGGGAGATTATTTGCCCGCTGCGCTAAGCCATTTTCGCCAACTAGTCTTTTGGCGGCTTTCCCCCGGCCATGGAGGGAAACGGGAAGGGCCGAACATTTCCCAAATTGCCTGCGCTGATCTCAGTAATTTTGCCGGCACCCTCTTTCTCTACCTCATCGATGCGCACAATCGACTGCATAGGAATAAAACTGCGTTTAATACCCGAAAATTCGTTTTTTAACTTTTCTTCTGCGGGATCAACAATCATCTGTGAGCGCTCACCAAAGATAAATTCCTCAACCTCGAGAAAGCCCCAGAGATCGCTCTGAAAAACATGGCGAGCATAAATCTCGTAGACCTGTCCCTGATTGAAAAAGGTGATTCGATAAATGGGGTCACTGGCTATCAAAGTGTGCATAATCCGCAGTTAATAAAGGCGGGCAATCATAGCACAAACACTATTTATATCACTGCTTTATGTTGCCAATTGAGTGGGCGGGGCTATAATGCTGACCCTCTATTTCTGATCAAAGATTAACCAATTAGATGACTGAAAAACCTGTTAAAAAGCTCCATATTGTGACCCATGGCTGCCAGATGAACGAGTACGATTCTGCACGCATGCGCGATTTGCTTGGCGACAGTCATCAAATGATCACCACAGACGATCCGAAAGACGCCGATGTTATCTTGTTGAACACCTGCTCTATTCGCGAAAAAGCCCAAGAAAAAGTGTTCCACCAGTTGGGTCGTTGGAAGCATCTGAAAAAAGCCAAGCCTGACTTGATTATCGGCGTAGGCGGCTGCGTTGCCAGCCAAGAAGGGGACGCCATCGCCAAACGTGCGCCCTTTGTGGACCTAGTCTTTGGCCCGCAAACCTTGCACCGACTCCCCGAAATGATGGAAACCCACAGGACGGACGGCACTGTCGTCGTCGACATTAGTTTCCCAGAGATCGAAAAATTTGACCGCCTGCCAACGCCTGAAGCAGACGGCGTCTCAGCCTTTGTGTCGATAATGGAAGGCTGCTCTAAGTACTGCTCGTTCTGCGTTGTACCCTACACGCGGGGGGAAGAAGTCAGCCGACCCATGGCCGATGTACTGGCTGAAATTAATGCGCTGGCTGAACAGGGCGTGCGCGAAGTCAATCTGTTAGGGCAAAACGTCAATGCCTATCGAGGCGATATGCCCGACGGCTCCATTTGTGACTTTGCCGAACTGCTGCCCTACGTCGCCTCCATTCAAGGCATCGACCGAATCCGCTACACCACCTCGCACCCAGTAGAGTTTTCCGACCGCTTAATCGATGCCTACGCACAGGTGCCAGAGCTTGTCAGTCACCTTCACCTGCCCGTGCAGAGTGGCTCTGACCGCATACTCATGGCAATGAAACGGGGCCATACCGCGATTGAATACAAATCGAAAATTCGACGATTGCGCCAGTTGCGCCCAGATATCAGTATTTCCTCAGATTTTATTATCGGCTTCCCCAATGAAACCGAAGAGGACTTTGCCGCGACCATGAAGCTGATCAGCGACATTGGTTTTGATACCTCCTACAGCTTTATTTACAGCGCGCGCCCCGGAACTCCTGCCGCTGATCTGCCGGATAACACCCCTGAGGAAGTCAAGAAACAGCGGCTGAAGATTCTCCAAGATCGTATCACGCAAAATGCCGTTGAAATCAGCCGCCGCATGGTCGGCAAGCAAGAGAAGCTGCTTGTGACAGGTATCTCGAAAAAGGACCTCGGCCAGCTGCAGGGGCGCACCGAAAACAATCGCGTGGTTAATTTCCGCTGCGACGATCATCAACTGATCGGTGAGTTTGTCACGGTCACCATCACCGAAGCGCTGACTAACTCGATGCGCGGCGAGCTCGTCGCGTCGCACTGAGCCTTTCCTTGATCTAAAATTCGACCCAATAAAAATGGTTTACCCTATTCAACATATCGCGCTATGCTTGCGAACACACAACTAACAATGGTCCAAAAGCACTCATTGAAAAGATTGGATAGTCAGCCATCAGTTTCCAGCATCACTCTTGAGCCTAACGACGCTCGACGCCTTGCCACACTTTGCGGCCCCTTTGATGAACATCTGCGCCTAATTGAGCAACGTCTCAACGTTGAAGTTCGCTCGCGGGATAATCAATTCTCCGCGTTCGGCGATCCTGCGGCAGTGGAACAGGCGACTACCGTTATCAACAATCTCTACCGCCACACCGCACATTCAGACGCGCTCTCCGCGGAAGAGGTGCACTTAAATTTACAGCAGTCAAAGCAGGCCATCAGCCAACCCTCCCATCAAGCCCCCAAAAAAGAGACGCCACGAATGCAATCTCCCTCGGCCAACAACCCAGAGCCCAGCGACGAAATAGAAACCTTTAGCGTTATCCGCACCAAGAAAGGCAATATCAAGCCGCGCGGTTTGAATCAGCAGCGCTATGTGCGCTCAATTCAGACCCACGACGTCAACTTCGGCATAGGTCCGGCGGGCACAGGCAAAACCTATTTGGCCGTCGCCTGTGCAGTGGAAGCCCTGTTGCGCGATGAAGTGGAGCGCATTTTACTCGTCCGCCCCGCAGTTGAAGCCGGTGAACGATTGGGCTTTCTACCGGGCGATTTGGCGCAAAAAGTCGACCCCTATCTGCGCCCACTCTATGACGCACTGCATGAAATGCTCGGTTTTGAAATGGTCGCGAAGCTGCAGGAGCGCAATGTCATTGAAATTGCCCCGCTGGCTTATATGCGTGGCCGCACACTAAATGGCGCCTACATTTTGCTCGACGAAAGCCAAAACACCACCCGCGAGCAGATGAAGATGTTCCTCACGCGCATTGGCTTTGGCTCAACGGCCGTTATCACTGGCGATATGTCACAGGTGGACCTGCCGCGCGGCGTGCAGTCTGGCTTGGTACACGCCTGCGAAGTCCTAAAAGACGTTGAAGAAGTGAGTTTTACCCACTTCATCTCACGGGATGTCGTACGTCACCCTATTGTTCAAAGTATCGTAGATGCCTATGATGCCCATGAAAAAAACAATAGTTAGCCGAACCATGAACCTTACTCTTGATATTCAAATGGCCAGCAGCGTCGACGACTCTCCCGACGAGGACAGTATTAAGCGCTGGATAAGCGCGGCCATTCGCGACGAACGCGAGACCACGGAACTGACACTGCGGATTGTTGACGAGGCCGAGAGTGCTGAGCTCAACCAATGCTACCGCGGCAAACCCGGTCCGACCAATGTTCTCAGCTTCCCTTTTGATGCAGTAACCCCCGAACCCCTGCCCATTCTTGGCGATCTCGTTATTTGCGCTCCCGTGGTGGTGCGAGAAGCTGCCGAACAACAGAAAACAGCCACCGCACATTGGGCCCATATGGTGGTTCACGGTGTCTTACATCTGCTCGGGCACGACCATATCGACGATGATCAAGCCGACGCCATGGAAGCGCTGGAGACAGAGATTATGGCTACCCTGAATTTTCCACCCCCTTATCAGACAACGTTTGAGTCTGACGAACGACCCTCAACTGGTCACTAGCGAGTAAATAATGAGCGACGAAACCTCCAGCACCGCCCCGGAAAAATCTCTATTTGAGAAAATTGGCCGCGCGTTTTCAGCCACACCGAGAAGCAGTGATGATATTACCGACATGCTGCGCAGCGCACAGAGCGAATCGATAATCGACGCTAGCGTGCTGCAAATTATGGAAGGCGCACTCAAAGTCTCAGACCTTCAGGCGCGAGAAATCATGATCCCGCGCTCGCAAATGGTCATGATCGAAGACGACTTCACCCTTGAAGAAGTGCTGAATGTTGTCATCGAATCTCAGCACTCTCGCTTTCCCGTGGTCGGCGAATCCTCTGACGACATCAAAGGCATTTTGCTGGCCAAAGAGATGCTGCCACTGCTCTTGGCCGACACCGCCGAATTCAACCTAGAGAGCCTATTGCGACCAGCAACCATTATTCCCGAAAGCAAGCGGCTCAATGTTCTACTGCAAGAGTTCCGCGAAAAACGCTACCACATGGCCATCGTGGTCGATGAATACGGCGGCGTGTCGGGGCTGGTCACCATTGAAGATATTCTCGAGGAAATTGTTGGTGAAATCGAAGACGAAACCGATGACCACGAAGAAGCCTCCATATTGCCGACCGAAAGCGGCGCGTTCACCGTAGAAGCCATCACCGAGATCAGTGACTTCAATGAGTTTTTTGATGTGGGTCTCGCCGATGACGAATTCGACACCGTCGGCGGCCTTGTGCTGCACGCCCTTGGGCGGCTGCCAGAACTCGGCGAAACCATCACCATCGACAACTTCCACTTTAAAGTGACCGGCGGCGATAATCGCAAAATTACCCAACTGGAAGTCACCAAAGTCAACCCATGATACGCGCGGCCCGCGGGCAAACATTCCTCGCCCTGTTTGTCTCTGGGTCCTTGTTTCCACTCGCGCTGGCACCTTTTTACTATTGGCCAATCGCCATTGCCAGCATGGCAGTGCTGTTCAGACTGCTGCAGCGGCAAAGCCCAAAACAGGCCTTTATCAAATCGGCAGTCTTTGGCTTCGGTATGTTTTTCGCTGGTGTCAGCTGGGTTTATGTCAGCATTCATGATCACGGCTTTATCGCCGCACCCCTCGCGCTGCTGGCGACAACCCTGTTCTGCCTGTTTATCGCCCTTCTCTTCGCTCTGCCCTTCACCCTCAGCGCACTGATACCGCAAACACCCACCGCATGGCTATTGGGCCTGCCTGCCCTGTGGGTACTGAGCGAATGGTTTCGCAGTTGGGCCTTGACAGGGTTCCCATGGCTCTACAGTGGCTATATCCACACTGAAACATGGCTGAGTGGTTGGGCGCCCCTTGGTGGGGTGTTTTGGCTTAGCTTTATAACGGCACTGGCTGCTGTCACAGTCGCGCAGCTTAGCCAGACTCAACGCAGTCAAGCCAGTGTCAAATTTGCAGCAATGCTAGTCGCTTTACTAACAGTGAGTGGTTACTTACTTAAAAATATTCACTGGACGCAAGCCCATTCAGAGAGCCTCTCAGCTGTCCTTGTGCAGCCAAATATCGATCAAAATAAAAAGTGGTCGGCAGGAGAGCTCGATCGAATATTGCAGCAACTGCAAACTCAAACAGAGCCCCACTGGGGTGCAGATCTTATTGTCTGGCCGGAAGCCGCCGTCCCCACAACCCCGCAGCGCGCCGCAGATCTGCTTACTGCTATCGATCGCGCCGGCAAAGTGAACCAAACTGCCCTCTTAACCGGTATACCCACGTATGAGCGCAGTAGTGGTAAGTACTTCAACTCGGTATTGGCCCTCGGCACGGCACAAGGGCAATATGACAAAACCCGACTGGTACCCTTCGGGGAATATGTTCCACTGGAGTCAATACTGCGTGGGTTGATTCGATTTTTAGACCTGCCCATGTCGTCTTTTTCCCTGGGCGCGAGCGAGCAACCACCGTTAATCGTCGCTGGCGCGACCATTGCGACCGCCATTTGTTACGAAATTGTCTACCCAGACCTCGTGGCAGAAATGGCTGAAAACGCCAATATACTGCTCACCGTCAGTAACGATGCGTGGTTTGGCCAATCGATTGCGCCGCGACAACATATGCAGATGGCACGCATGCGTGCTATAGAAAACAGCAAACCAATGCTGCGTGGAACAACCAATGGCGTCACCGCCATTATTGACCACCAAGGTAATATTGTGGCTCAGTTAGCGCAGTTTACGGCCGGTGAACTCAGCGGAGAGATCACGCCGCGGTCGGGCCGCACATTTTTTTCACACACAGGCTCGTGGCCTACAGTACTGCTGTCGTTACTACTGAGCTGCGGGTTAATAGCACAAAGACGATATGGGGAAACCAACAATGAAAAGCGCCATTAAAACTGTTCTACTCAGCCTGTTAGCAGCAACATCCATCAGCGCCAGCGCACTTGGCGTTGGCGACCAAGCCCCAGACTTTATACTCCAAGGCACCGATGGGAAAAGCTATAGCCTGAGCCAATTTAAAGACAAAGAAGCCGTGGTAATTGCCTGGTTTCCCAAAGCGTACACCAGCGGCTGCACCATCGAGTGCAAATCCCTTGCGCAGAATGGCAACCTGCTAAAAGACCTTGAGGTCACCTACTTTATGGCCAGTTTCGACCCTATTGAAGAAAACACCGCATTTGCCTCCGAGTTCGAAGCAGACTTCCCGCTGCTCAGCGACCCCAGCAAAGAAGTCGCCTCAGCCTATGACGTACTCGCCATCTACGGCTTGCCGAAGCGACACACGTTTTACATTGGCAAAGACGGTAAAATTCTGTTTATTGACACTGCGGTGAAGCCTGCGACATCCGCAGAAGATATGGCCGCCAAACTGAAAGAGCTGGGCATCCCCAGCAGGCAAGCAAGCTAATAACCGGCAGTGGCGCGACTAGTTGAGACCAAGCTCGCGCTGGCGTTTTTTTTTAATCCCAGTGAAACCAGACGGTGGGACTCTGTCAGATAGTATTTGAGTTCCTCGTCTGCGCTCGCCGCCGAGTCAGTCTGCTGGATCCACTTCATACCGCGAGACGCAAGATAGGGCGCCGGCCTGAAGCCAGGCTGGCTCTGTAACAGGTCAAAATTGTGCGCCGATACTTTAAAGCTGTAGGCCGGCGACTGGGTTTTGAGAAGAGTGCCTATGGCAAACACCTTGCCACCCACTTTCCACACATGCGCACCACCCCACTGCACCACCGTCGTCGTTGCCGGCAGTCCGCGGCAAAAACTGTTGTATTCATCAAGTGTCATCTGCAACCTCCTGCTCATAAAACTGCAACCCAGTGATCGTTCCTATCCTAATACAGGTGCCTCTCGCTCGGCCACTTTAGCCCCCTCACCCACGACAGACTCTGGGGGAACCCCAGCAAAGCCTATCTATCTGGGTACCTGTTACCCTATAATTCACCCCTCTTTTTAAATCGACAAACAGTGAATCTCGATGACCATGGAACACCCCTACCATCCCGCCGAATTAGAGCGCGACGCCCAGCAATATTGGATTGATCACCAAACCTTTGAAGTCACCGAAGACGCCACTAAAGAGAAATTTTATTGCCTCGCCATGTTCCCCTACCCCAGCGGCAAGCTGCACATGGGGCATGTGCGCAATTACACAATAACCGATGTTATTGCGCGCTATCAGCGCATGCAGGGTAAAAATGTACTCCACCCCATGGGCTGGGATGCGTTTGGACTGCCCGCTGAAAATGCGGCCATCCAGAACAAAACTGCCCCCGCCAAGTGGACACACGAAAATATTGCCTACATGAAAGCTCAGCTGCAGTCCCTGGGCTTTGGTATTGCGTGGTCACGGGAGCTGGCGACCTGTGAACCTGATTACTACAAATGGGAACAGTGGTTTTTCACCAAACTTTACGAAAAAGGCATGGTTTACAAAAAGACCAGCGCGGTCAACTGGTGCCCAAACGATGCCACGGTCCTAGCTAACGAACAGGTGGTTGATGGCTGCTGTTGGCGCTGCGACACCCCAGTTCAGCGCAAAGAGATTCCCCAGTGGTTTATTCGTATCACCGATTATGCCGAACAGTTGCTCAATGACTTAGATACCCTAGAGCACTGGCCCGAGCAGGTCAAAACCATGCAGCGCAACTGGATCGGCAAAAGTCGCGGTGTCACCATGACCTTTGACCTGTCTGCGCCAGTAGCCGACCACCGATGCTTTGACGTTTACACCACACGGCCAGACACCTTAATGGGCGTCACCTACCTCACACTGGCGACTCAGCATCCCATCGCACTGACTCTTGCAGAGAACAACCCCGCCCTCGCAGACTTTATCGAGCAGTGCAAAACCCAACAAGTCTCTGAAGCTGAAATGGCCACCATGGAAAAGTTGGGCATGGACACCGGAATTACCGCACTGCACCCCTTAACCGGTGACGCCGTGCCGGTCTGGGTTGGCAACTACGTGCTGATGGATTATGGGTCTGGCGCGGTCATGGCAGTCCCTGCTCACGACCAGCGCGATTACGAGTTCGCAGAAAAGTATCAGCTGCCGATCAAACAAGTGATCGCCGCCAACAACGACGAGTCCTGCGACATTGATAACGAAGCATTTGTCAGCAAAGGCCGCTTAATCAATTCTGGCGTCTACGATGGCCTCGATTTCACCGCCGCTTTTGACCGTATTGCAGCGGATCTCGAAGTGACAAATCATGGCACCGTCACCACCAATTACCGACTCCGCGATTGGGGCGTCAGCCGCCAGCGCTACTGGGGCGCGCCAATCCCAATGTACAACCTCGCCGGAGGCGGCGAGATTCCAGTGCCGCTCGACCGTTTACCCGTACTGCTGCCAACCGACGTCGAAATGGACGGTATTCAGTCTCCCATCAAAGCAGATCTCGAATGGAAGAAAGCTCAACTCAACGGCCAAGCCGTCGAGCATGAAACCGACACCTTCGACACCTTTATGGAGTCCTCTTGGTACTACGCCCGATTTACCTGCCCCGATCTTGACAGCGCCATGCTCGACCCCGAGCGCGCCAATTACTGGCTGCCCGTCGATCAGTATGTCGGCGGCATTGAACACGCTATTTTGCACCTACTGTATGCGCGCTTTTACCACAAACTACTGCGCGACGAAGGTTTGGTCACTAGCAGTGAGCCGTTCAAAAGCCTGCTGTGTCAGGGCATGGTTCTCGCCGAATCATTCTACAAAGACATTGCTGGACGCAAGCAGTGGCTCTCCCCTAGCGAAGTGACCGTCGAGCGCGACAGCAAGGGCCGTACTCTGCGCGCCGTCGAGACAGCGACCGGTGAAGAAGTCCACAGCGGCGGCATCAGCAAAATGTCGAAATCGAAGAACAACGGTGTCGACCCGCAAACTGCCATCGACAAGCACGGCGCCGACACAGTGCGTCTATTTACAATGTTTGCCGCGCCGCCAGAACAAACACTCGAGTGGAGCGACGATGGCGTTGCCGGCGCCCACCGCTTTCTGCGCAAACTGTGGAATATGGTGCACGGGCATTTGCAGCTAGCCGCAGAGTCCAACACCGCGCTGTCGCCGGCAGACCTCAGCGACGCGCAAAAAGACTTGCGCCGCAAGACCCACGAAACCATCGAAAAAGTAAACGATGACTACGGCCGTCGAAACACCTACAACACTGCGATTGCCGCCGTGATGGAGCTGTTAAACGAGGTTGCCAAACTGACTGACACCGACACGCAAAGTATCGCCGTGCGCCACGAAGCACTGACCAGCGCAGTGCTTTTGCTCTCGCCGATTGCGCCGCATATTTGTCACTCACTGTGGCACGCCATGGGTCACCAGGGCGCGGTTGCCGATGCTCTCTGGCCTATGGTCGACGCAGATGCACTGGTGCGCAGCTCGATTGAATTAGTCATTCAGGTCAACGGCAAAGTGCGCGGCAAAATCCAAGTGGCCGCCGATGCCGACAAAGACACCGTTGAAAAGCGCGCCCTTGAAGACAGCAACGTGCAGCGTTTCTTGGAAGGCCTCACGATTAGAAAGATTATTGTGGTGCCAGGCAGATTAGTGAGCATCGTCGCCAACTAGCCCGTCATCGACGCAATAAACGCAACACAAGGCAGAGATTATGATGAAGAAAATTGCATACACCACGACCCTTGCGGCAATGCTATGCCTACTCTCGGCCTGTGGCTGGCAACTGCGCGATGCCGAGGCGGTGCCGCGCAGTATCGGTAGCTTGCATATTGCAACACAGGCGTCGCACAACGGCTTTGTCAGCGAGCTGAAACGCGCCCTCGCAGTCTATGGCGTCGATGTTGTGCCCAGCGCCGCAGAGGCGAGCTACTCCATCGTCATTGTCGATTTTCGGCAGAACCGACGCATCGCAACATTAAATGCCAGCGCCCGTGTCGCCGCGTACCAGCTCAATGAAGATGTCGATTTTGTTATCACCGACTCCGCTGGGGCGATTCTCACCGCCATGCTCACCGCCTCGGTCGAGCGCAGCTATGAGATCGAAGAGCGCGATATTCTCTCCTCTGAAAATGAAGAAAATCTGATCAAATTGGAAATGCGCCAAGAGATTGTCCGGCAAATTCTCAACCGCTTGAAAGTCCTACCCAAGCAGAGCCAGCAGCCCTAAGCCATGAAAATACGCGCCGAGCAGCTACAAGAACATCTCCAAAAGCAGCTTTTGCCGGCCTACATTATCACTGGCGACGAACCTCTTTTGGCCCAGGAGGCTGCCGACGCGATTCGCACCAAAGCGAGGAAAGAGGGGTTTTTAGAGCGCGATATGTTTCACGCAGAGGGCAACTTCGATTGGAACCAAATTATCAATGAATCCAACGCTCTGTCCCTTTTTTCTGACAAAAAAATTCTCGAAATTAGAATCACTTCGGGCAAGCCCGGCGACAAAGGCTCAGCGGCAATCTGCGAACTGTGCAGCAATCCAAACCCGGATAACTTGCTCTTGGTGATTGTGCCAAAACTCGACAGTGGCACGCAAAACAGTAAATGGGTAAAAGCCCTAGATGCGCTCGGCGGCAACATCCAAGTCTGGCCGGTCGACGCCAAACAAATGCCACGCTGGATTCAGCAGCGCCTGCGCGCCGCTCATATCAATGCCAATCAAGAGGCCGTGCAAATTCTTGCCGATCGCGTTGAAGGCAATCTCTTGGCCGCAGTTCAGGAAATCGAAAAACTCAAACTACTGGCCCCCGATGGCACCGTTGACGGCAATACCATGTCCTCCGTGGTCGCCGACAGCGCCCGCTACAATGTCTTTGAATTTGTCGACAAAATATTGATCGGCGACGCTCAATCTGCCGCCCGCTCACTGCGCGGCCTACAGAATGAAGGCACGGAAATTATCCCTCTGCTCTGGGCGGTGACCCGCGAGCTGCGGATTTTGGTGAAAGCCAGCGAGCTGGTGGCGAGCGGTGAACACAGCGACCGCGCACTGAAAAGTTCAGGTGTCTGGGAAAAACGCATTCCCCTATTCCGCTCTGCTCTGCAGCGCTTGCGCCCCGCTCATCTGCGCATGCTACTGCGTCAGGCCGGAGCCATTGATCGAGGCATTAAAGGTATGCGCAAAGCGGACGTGTGGGACGAAATGGCCACGTTGGTGCTCTCTTTTGCCGGCAGCCAGACCCTGCAGCCGAGCAATATTAAAGTGCTTTTAGATAATTAGTTGAACACCGGCTTTCAACGCATCTAACCCCTCAGACATGTCTAGCCCAACCAGCTATAAACCACCAGCGTAATCACCGCAGCACCGATCAGGTTTAACGCAAACCCCTCGCGCACCATCTCTTCGACAGTGATTTTTCCCGTGCCAAAGACAATTGCATTAGGCGCTGTTGCCACCGGCAGCATGAACGCACAACTGGCCGACAGGGCGGCCGGCAGCATCAGCAGCGCGGGATCAAAACCCGCACCCAGCCCCGCGGCAGCAAGAATAGGCATAAGCAATGTTGTGGTTGCCGTGTTGCTGGTAATTTCAGTTAAGAATGTCACTGCCAGCGCCACAGAAGCGATTAGAACAATAATCGATAGTCGAGTGACACCCGAAAGAGATGCACCAATTGCCTCACTAATGCCTGTCACTTCAAAGGCTTTGGCAATCGCAATACCCCCCGCGAACAAGAGCAACACCCCCCAATGAATAGAGGACGCAGACTCCCAATCTAATAACTTACCGCCACTGCCATTGGGAATTACAAACATCAGCACCACCGCTGTCAGGGCAACTGCCGCGTAGTTTGCCGAAGGCACCCCCAGCCAACCAGACCACCCACCAAAGGGCTCGCGCAGGGTAATCCAAGCGAGGGCAGTGAGTGCAAAAATAATCAATACGCGACGCTCTTCACTGCGCCAGAGGCCCACTTGCGGAATATTGAAGGGCGCACTGGCACCCAAGTTGCGGGTAATCCAGAGCCCAGCCAACGGAATCAACAGCACCACCACGGGTACGGCCCACAACATCCACTGCGCAAAACTGGGGGTATTGCCCGTGGCTTGCGCGTAAATTTTTAGAAAAATCACATTCGGCGGAGAGCCAATTGGAGTTCCCAGCCCACCAATACTGGAGGCGTAGGCAATACCTAGAAAGAGCGGCACAGCAAGTCGCTGACTTGAACTACGCGCCGACCCAGCAACACTGCCCTCGTCAGCCACCGTATCTAATACCGCGTAGGCGACCGGTAATAACATCAGGGTTGTGGCAGTGTTGGAGACCCACATGCTCAATACCGCAGCGGCCACCATAAAACCAAAGACAAGGCTGCGCTGACTGTCGCTACCAAACAAGTTGACCATGTACAGCGCCAGCCGCCGATGCGCGCCGCTTTTTTCCATGGCCTTCGAGAGCATGGCACCGCCCATCAACAAAATAATCAGCGGATCACCATAGGCCTGTGCGACCTGCTTGCCGTCCAGAATTCCCAGCAGCGGGAACACGCCCAGAGGAATAAGTGCAGTCGCTGGGATGGGGATTGGCTCAAACACCCACCAAAGGGCACAGACCGCGGTCAAGCCAGCGGTGAGCGCACCGTTGGTCGACCAGCCCCATGTCACCATTAGTAGGGCGATTACTGCGCCAATTATCGGCGCCAGCCAAAGCGATGTGCGTTTAAGTTGCGGGGTCATAAATCCTCGTCCGACAGTGCAAAATCACCGCGTTCGTAGGCGTCAACAATGTCCTGCGCAGCAGCACAATCCATCTCATTCACCATAAGTGACAAATGACCCAACACGGCGGCTTCGCCTAAACCGCCTTGCAGATCACCCCCGTGCAAAAAAACCTGCACGCCGTGATGCTCTAGCAGGCCTTTTAGCAGCTGCGTCTGAAGATAGTCACTGCTGCGATAAACAGCAATCATTGGGTGTGACGCCGCCAAGCGAAAATCGCCCAGACAATTAGGATACCGCTGGAATTGGCCAGCATATCCCAGGCGTCCCCTTGACGATACGTGGTCATGGATTGCGCAATTTCCATGCCCAAACCAAAGGCCGCCAACACAAGCGCTAATACCCAGAGCGGGTAGCGATGCCCGTAAGCCTGCACGGCAAGGAAAAAGAGGATGCCGTAAACACCGCCATGACCCACCTTGTCCTGCAACTCAAAGAGCTGTTCACCCCCCATTGGCAGCAGTGATAAAAAGCCTGTACTGAGTAGGCAGAGCCAAAAAAAATAGTGATACATTGTTCGAGAGATCATTGCCCAGTTTGTCCTTGTTCGACGGATAATTGTAACTGTTCGTATCGCTCGACAGTCCCCACATCACACCAGCTGCCAGTATAGACGGCACCACCCACCCGATGCTTTAAAATTGCTGGCCGCAACACATCCCGCAACGGAAACCACGGCGAGTCGCCGGGCGCACGTGCAGCGAACAGAGCCGGACGCAGCAGGCTGATACCGCTGAAGGTAAAGCGCTCACCGCTGTCGTAGCCTACGTGCCCATCGAGTAGCGAAAAATCGCCCTGACTATGTTGTACCGGATTGTTGACCAGCACGAGCCACGCATCTAAATGGTCTGGCAACCCTTCAATGATAAGGGGCTGCAACGGAAAATCAGTCCACACATCGCCGTTGATCAGCAGAAAGGGTTCATTACCAAGCAGCGGCAGCGCTTTGGCAATTCCCCCGCCGGTTTCAAGCGCCTCCAACTCCCGCGACCATTGAATACTGGCCCCAAGGCGCGCACCCGCGTCCGCAAAATACGCTTCAATTTTTTCTGCCAACCAGCAGGTGTTAATCACAATATCGGTAATGCCACTGGCCACTAACCGCTCAATATGGTGCTCAAGCAGCGGCTTGCCGGCCACTGGCAACATCGGTTTTGGCAGGCTGTCGGTTAAGGGCCGCAGCCGCTCGCCGCGCCCCGCCGCCAAGATCATTGCTTTCATAGTGAGTCACCGGCGGTGGTCCAGTCTCGATACCAAGGTTGTTGCGGCAAGATTGGCAGAATCCGCGCACTAAACCAGTCGTAAAATGCCTGACCCTCTGGATAGCGCTGTGCCGCTTCGAGGGTGTAGCGAATCACTAGCGGTAAATCGTGGAGATACGCGGATTTTCCGTCACGCAGCGAGAGCCGCGCAAAAATACCCAGCACTTTGATATGACGCTGCAGGCCCATCAGATCAAACCAGCGTAAAAATAGCGAGTCGTCCGTCGTTCCAACGAGGTCGCTCTGCAGTTTTTTGTAATTGAGTGCGCGCGCCGCCACCTGACTGGCGGGCAGGCGCAAATAACAATCTTTGTACAGCGACACTAAGTCGTAGGTCATTGGCCCCACCACCGCATCTTGGAAGTCGATCACCCCAAGACTGTCATCCGCCCGCACCATGAGATTGCGCGAATGGTAGTCGCGATGCACAACCACCTGAGGTTGCTCCAGCGCGCTGTCGATCAGCACATCAAATAGGTCTTGGCAGAGACGCCGCTCGCGGTCATCGAGGGTCAGACCAAGCAACTCCGCCACAAACCAGTCGGCGAAAAGTGCCATCTCCGCTTGTAAGCGCGGAGCGTCATAGCTTGGGAACACATCAGCACGGGCCGCCACTTGCTGAATAGTGCGCAGCGCAGCATCTGCCTGATCATAGCGGCGGGCGGTCTGTGCCTCGTCACCGCTGCAAAGCTCCGCATGCAATAAACGCGTACCGAAATCTTCGAGCAAGAGAAACCCCTGGGCAAAATCGACCGCCACGATCGTCGGCGTCACAATGCCCTGACGCTGAAACGCCATGGCCACTGCCACATAGGCCGGATTGTTTTCTCTCTCCGGCGGCGAATCAACCGCAATCAGAGAAGGCTGGCAAGGCACACGAAAATAGCGCCGAAATCCTGCGTCACCCGCCAGAGGTTGCAGATTTAGCGGCTGAGCAATACTTAGTTCAGCAGGCAAAAATGTCGTTATCCACTCAACAAAGAGGGCCTTGCGCGTCTCGGGTAAGGTGTTAATAGCGATCAATCCTTATTTAGGTGGGCAACGTTTCTGCCATAGGGGTCAGTCGACGGGTAAAAAAATGCCATTCTATCAATTCAGCCCTCTACTCTGGCAAGATATCAGGTAAAATACCAGCAAACTACTATCAGCATTCGGGCAGTACATTGACGACGATATTATCAACCAAACGCAGTGCCTTTTTTATCGCCATGGAACGCCACTGCACCTCTTGGCAATCGCCGCTGCTGCACCTAATGCTCCCTGTCCTCGGGGTTATAGCCGTCGCTGCGTCGCCAGCTGCCCTCGGCAGTGATCTGCCCAACGCGTGGGACTGTACCGCAACCGAAAATAATCAGTGGCGCTGCGCTGAAAAGCCTGCGGCTGAAAACACTCGCCGTCGCGAGCCAAGCGCAAAAAAACCAACTCTTGATCCCGACGAACCTCGCGTAGCCGATGTACGCAATCTCGATTGGGTTGAAGAAGAGCAAATGAGCGAGGAGCAGCGCCGCAAAATCGCGCCTAACTGCTGCGGCGCTTACATCGAACCTGCTCGTGAATACCCCGATGCAGACCTTGAGCCGGAAGAGGCCTCACTGCGGGTCAATGCCAACAGCACTGAAACGCTGCCGGGCAATGTTGCGGTGTTAGATGGCGACGTGCAAATTTCCCAAGGCTACCGACAAGTTCGCAGCAACAATGCACGCATCGATCAAACCGAGCGCACAGTTGCACTTGAAGGCAATGTTCAATTTCGCGAGCCAGGCCTGCTGCTGCTGGGCGAAAGCGCCGAAGTGGATATCGACAGTAAAGAGATAACGTTAAAAGACGCCACCTACGTTCTGCATGACGTATCGGTGCGCGGCAACGCCAAAACTCTGAGCCGCGCTAAAGACGGCGTTATCACTATCACAGACGCCACCTACTCAACCTGCGAGCCCGGCGACTCAACGTGGCAAATGCAGACCAGTGAAATTTCCATCGACCAAGAGTCGGGCTTCGCGACGGTCAAAAATGCCCAACTGAGAGTAAAAGATGTTCCGATTTTTTACGTCCCTTGGATTAAGTTCCCAGTCAATGACAATCGCGTATCAGGGCTTCTCTTTCCCACCATTCATTCCAGCACTCGCAACGGCTTTGATTACGCCCAGCCTATTTACTGGAATATCGCGGAGAACTACGACGCCACTATTACGCCAAGGTATATGCAGGAGCGCGGTCTCGCATTAAATACCGAGTTCCGTCATCTCTCCAATTTGACCACGACAGACGTGGTCGGCGAGTTTCTTGGCAATGACAAAGGTGGCAAAGACGACTCCGATATAGACCCTCTCACAGGGTTACCTGAATACCGCTCTCAAGACCGTTATTTGATCGGCCTGACCCACCTAGGCGGGATTGGAGAAGCCTGGTCGACCTACATGGACGTCAACAAAGTCTCCGACAACGACTACTTTCGCGACCTCGGCGGCGCCAGCCAAGAGTCGACCAGTATTGTTAATCTGCGCCGCGTTGCAGGGGCAACTTACAAAACCGAGCACTGGGATTACCGCATCGAAGCGCAGGATCATCAAATTGTGGTCGATGGCTTAGAAGACCAATACTCCGTTCTGCCGCAAATAAGCGTCAATGGCTACTACCGCTTCGACAACAACTTAGTCATGGACATTAATAACCAAATTTCACAATTTGATCATGACAACCCCGATGTAGTGACGGGCAACCGAAATCGCACTGACTACGGCATCACCTGGGACAAACGCTGGACGTGGGGCTATTTTCGCCCGCAGTTTCGCATCAAGCATCTGTCGTACAACCTCGACCTTAACAGCGCAGCGCTGACAGACGAGAGTCCTTCCGCCACCGTGCCAGTGTCATCGATCGACACAGCACTGTTTTTTGAGCGCGACAACAGCTGGTTCAATGGCTACACCCAAACTTTAGAGCCACGCCTTTACTATGTGAAGGCAGAGTTTAAAGATCAGTCTGCATTCCCCGATTTTGACACCCGTGAATTTACCCCCTCCTACAATCTGCTTTTCCGCGACGAGCGATTTAACGGTGGCGATCGCATTTCCGACGAAGACCGTCTGACTATGGCGCTAACCACGCGCTATATCGACAAAAAAACCGGCCAAGAGCGCTTCACCGCCAGTATTGCCCAGTCGGTTAATTACCAAGATCGATACGTGTCGCTGACGGGCGCTCCAAGCGAACTTGCCGAGCTGGCGCGCAACCAGTCGCCTCTCGCATTAAAAATGTCCGGACGAGTGAACAACAGCTGGCGCTTTACCACTGATATTATTTATGACGGCCATGACAACGAGATGGATAAAAGCATTATCGGTGTACGCTACAATGACCGTCAAAATCGCCTGTTTAATGCGACGTACCGCTCCACCAAGCGGGTGCCGCGACTGGTCGACAACGCTATCCTGTCGCAAGATATTGAACAGGTTGATCTGTCGGCATTTTTACCCGTGGCCGGCAATTTTAATGTAGTTGCCCGCTGGAACTACGACTTCACCAATAATCGCCCACTGGATATTTTCACCGGTTTCGAATACAACAGTTGCTGCTGGCGCGCTAGCGTTGTCGCTCGCCGCTGGCTCGAGCGGAAAGACCAAATACTGGTGCCCGAACAAGATTTAAACTTCACTAATGGTATTTTCTTCCAAATACAATTTAAAGGTCTGGCTGGCTCCAGCAGTCGGGTTGACTCAATGCTCAAAAACGGTATCTACGGTTATGACTATAAAGAAAACTTGTAAATCAGCACTGACTGCAATTCTCCTCGCCGCGATCTCAATCAGTGCCACCGCCCAGATCGAGATACTCGACCGAGTGGTTGCCGTAGTCGATGACGACGTTGTACTCGAAAGTGAAGTCCAACAGCGACTCGCCACCATTTACGTACAGATCCAACAGTCGGGCACCCAACCGCCACCGCAAGATATTCTGCTGCAGCAGGTGATCGAGCGTTTAATCTCCGAGCGACTTCAGCTGACCATGGGCTACAAAGCAGGCATACGTATAAGCGATGCCGAGCTCAATGAGGCCATGGGACGAATTGCAGCCAGTAACCAGCTGACAATGGAGCAGTATATTGAGCAGATCCACGCCTCAGGCTCAACACTATCAAAAGTGCGTGAAGAAATTCGCAACGAACTGGTGCTAATGCGCGTACAGCAGGGTCAGGTTATGCGTCGTATTCGCATCAGCAGCCAAGAACTTGATAATTTCTTGAACTCGGAAGAGGGCCGCTTCATGGCTTCGCCCGACGTTAATATTGGCCATATTCTCCTGCCAGTATCTAGCGGCAGCAGCTCTGACGACGTCAGCGCAATATTGCAACGCGCCGAGGGCCTGCTCGGGGAAACCCAACGTGGCACCGATTTCCGTCAACTGGCTATCGCTAACTCTGCCGACCAAACGGCGCTTCAGGGCGGTGATTTAGGCTGGAAAAAAATGGCGCAACTGCCTGGCGTGTTTATTGAAGCCGTGGAGAAGCTCGAGATTGGCCAAGTCTCAGAGCCTATCCGCAGCGATGCAGGCTATCACCTGATCAAACTTTATGACCGTCGCGGCGGCGGCGAGCAATTGATCGAACAGCATTTCGCACGCCATATCTTGATCAAACCCAACGAAATTCGCGATGAGCAAACCACCATCGAAACCCTCAATACTCTACGTGATCGTGTTAAAGCGGGTGAAGACTTCGCCCTGCTGGCCAAAGAGTTTTCCGAAGACCCAGGCTCCGCACTCAACGGCGGTGAGCTCGGCTGGTCGACTCCAGGTATGTTTGTCGCCGAGTTCGAAGAGACCATGAGCGGTATCGAGCTCAATGAAATCAGCGCCCCTTTCCTCTCACAGTTCGGCTGGCATATTCTGCAGGTAACTGAGCGCAGAAAGCAGGACTTTAGCGATGAGATAAAACGCAACCGCGCGCAAAATGTGCTGCGTCAGCGCAAGTTCGAAGAAGAGCTGCAAGTGTGGCTGCAGGAAATTCGCGACGAAGCGTTTGTTGAAATAAAAGAGCCCGCAAAACAATGACACTCCGCCTGGCGCTGACACCAGGAGAGCCCTCCGGTGTCGGCCCCGATATTCTGATCAACTTGGTGCAACAAGGTTGCGACCACGAACTTGTGGCCTACGCCGACCCCACAATGCTCCAAGCGCGCGCTGCACAGTTGGGTATAGCCCTCAAGTTGCGCCCACCCAGCAACCCACCCCAGCCGCTCAAACCCAACGAGCTGGCGTATGTGGCTGTGGAGCTGGCCGAGCCCGCTATCCCAGGTACACTGAATAAGGCCAACGCACGCTATGTGCTCAACTCCCTCGATGCCGCCATCGCCGCCTGTCAAAGTAAGTTCTGTCATGGGATGGTCACCGGGCCGGTGCAAAAATCAATCATAAACGAGGCTGGCGTCGCTTTTTCTGGCCACACAGAATACTTGGCTGAGAGAACAGCTACACCGCAAGTGGTTATGATGTTGGCAACCACCGAGCTCAGAGTGGCGCTGGCCACCACACACCTGCCATTGCGCGACGTCGCCGACAGCATCACTCAGCCTATGTTGCGCCGTGTCTTAACCATCCTCCTCGACGATTTACAGCACAAATTTAATATCCCAGCGCCCACCGTCCTCGTCTGCGGATTGAACCCCCACGCCGGTGAAGGGGGACATTTGGGGCATGAAGAAATCGAGATCATCACGCCGGTCTGTGACGAGTTTCGCGCGCGCGGCGTCAAGCTGGTCGGGCCACTCCCGGCGGATACGCTTTTCACATCCAAATATTTAGATCACGCAGATGCCGTGTTAGCGATGTATCACGATCAAGGATTGCCCGTTCTCAAATATCTAGGCTTTGGTCGCGCCGCCAATATCACTCTTGGCCTGCCTATTATCCGCACGTCCGTCGACCACGGCACCGCGCTGGATCTTGCAGGCACAGGTTCTGCCGACAGCGGCAGCCTACTCACAGCCATTCACGTCGCCGCCACTATGGCGCTGCAGACCAACAATGCGGGTACTCCATGACAGTTCAACATCAGGCTCGCAAACGTTTTGGGCAAAACTTTCTCGTCGACCAAGAGATCATTCGCCAAATTATCGCTGCCATAGGCCCTAAACCCGAAGACAATCTCATTGAGATTGGCCCCGGCACTGCGGCGCTCACGGAACACCTTATTCCGCAATGCCCCACTATGCGAGTGGTCGAACTCGATCGTGATTTGGTGGCTTATCTCAGCGAAAAGTTTGCTGCCTACCCCGACTTCCAAATATTCAGTGGCGATGCCCTAAAAACCGATTTTACGCAGTTTTATGAAGGGCGCCCGATGCGTTTGGTCGGCAATCTTCCCTACAATATTTCGACACCAATCCTGTTTCATCTCATCAAGGTTCGCGAGCTGATTCAAGACATGCATTTTATGCTGCAATTGGAAGTGGTTGAACGTCTCGGTGCGGTTCCCAATACCAAGGCTTACGGCCGTCTGTCGGTGATGGTGCAATATCACTGCAGAGTGATGCCGCTTATTCCAGTGCCCCCATCAGCCTTTAGACCTGCGCCGAAAGTGCAATCGGCTATTGTTCGGCTCAAGCCCCACAAAACGAAGCCTTGCACTGCGTTCGATGAAGACTTGCTCAGCCAAATTGTTAGCTTTAGCTTTCAACAGCGTCGCAAGACGCTGCGCAATTGCCTCCAACACTATGCTGACCACTTAGGAACGCTTGGCGATATTATTGATTTAAGCAAACGCCCAGAGCAGCTCTCGGTGGCAG
Organism: SAR92 bacterium BACL16 MAG-120619-bin48; assembly: GCA_001438605.1. Classification (GTDB taxonomy): domain Bacteria; phylum Pseudomonadota; class Gammaproteobacteria; order Pseudomonadales; family Porticoccaceae; genus HTCC2207. The sequence continues at coordinate 22,175 of LIDE01000035.1, forward strand.
AGTTTGTCAAAATAGCCAATCACATCCACAACAATATGGTGGGATCTAAATGAGCGCACAACCCATCACTGTCAGGGTCAAGACTGAGTATCTCAAACATCAGTCTAATCCAGAGGCCAAACAATACGTTTTCGCCTATCACATCAGCGTCCACAATCAGGGCGATGCGCCGGTGCAGCTGATCAGCCGCCACTGGATCATTACGGACAGCAATGGACTTAAGCAGGAAGTGCGTGGCGCAGGTGTAATCGGCAAGCAGCCTACCATCTTGCCAGACGAAACCTACGAGTACAGTAGCGGCTCGGTGCTGGCCACCGCGGTTGGCACCATGCAGGGGTCTTATCAAATGCTCGACGCTGACGGTCAGTCGTTTGAAGCGCCCATCGCCCCCTTTTTGCTTTCCGTGCCCCATGCGGTGCATTAAATGACAGACTTCGCGGTCGGTGATCTGCAGGGTTGTCTCAACCCTTTGGTTCGCCTGCTCGAGCGGGCCCATTTCAACCCCAAACAAGATCGTTTATATGCCACCGGCGACCTAGTTAATCGCGGCCCACAATCCCTTGAAACTTTGCGGTTTTGTAAATCACTCGGCAACGCATTTCACACCGTACTAGGCAATCATGATCTCCACCTCTTAGCCATCGCACGGGGCATTCGGCAACCCACCGTCCACGATACATTAGACGCTATTTTGGTCGCACAGGACCGCAGCGAACTATTGGAGTGGCTCCAGGCACAGCCGCTCTTAGTTACCCTAGGCGAATACAGCATCGTGCATGCCGGCATTCCACCAAACTGGCGCCTTGCGCAAGCACAACAGTTCGCCGCAGAGGTATCGCAGGTCCTCTGCTCAGAGCAATCAGGGGCCTATTTTAAAGGTATGTATGGCGACGCCCCCGATCGCTGGTGTGATTCACTGGAGGGGCCCGCACGGTGGCGGTTAATCACCAACTATTTAACACGGATGCGCTACTGCACAGCTGGCGGGCAACTCAATTTGCAGGACAAAACTGCGCCACAAGTGTCCACTGAAATCGCATCAGGGGATCTAGCCCCGTGGTTTAGCCATACACAGAGAAAAACCCGTAAAGATAAAATTATTTTCGGTCACTGGGCTGCCCTTGAGGGGCGAGATTGCGGGAAAAATCTGTTCCCTTTGGATACGGGTTACGTCTGGGGCGGGAGTATGCGACTAATGAATTTGGACACCGGTGAGTACATCCACGAGGTTGCACCGCCCAAGGCGCGCTGACATTGAGATACGTACGCTGCAGGCTATAACAACGCTGAGCTCTCAGACCAGCCAAGCTACGGATAAGACAAACTACGCACAAGAAATGGCCCAGCCCAATCACGCCAAGTCGTCTTTGAAAAATCGCAGGCGAAAAAAAACCGGATACAATCCGGTTTTTCAACATTCTTGATACTTACTCGCCAGTTGTCTCAGCAACATCCGCGATAGCACCTGACGCGCGGTCAACCAGTGCAACGTAAGCCATTGGCGCGTTGTCACCGCTGCGATTGCCACACTTCAAAATACGCACATAACCACCGGGACGGCCAACAAAACGCGGGCCAAGATCCGTGAACAACTTGCCAACAGTGGCCTTGTTGCGCAGACGATCAAACGCCAAACGACGATTTGCCACGCTGTCTTCTTTAGCCAGGGTAATAAACGGCTCAGCAAAGCTGCGCAGTTCTTTAGCCTTTGGCAGGGTTGTTTTAATAACTTCATGCTCAACCAAAGAGGCTGTCATGTTACGGAACATAGCTCTTCTGTGAGAGCCGGTCTTGTTCAGTTTGCGACCACTGTAGCGATGACGCATTTTCTTATTCCTTAGTTCGTTGCTTTCTCAGCAATGATATCTGTCAAACCCGATTTAAACGTCTCTTGGCAAGCCAAAAGGTGATTAAACGAGCTCGCGCTCACTTTTTAAACTGGCTGGTGGCCAATTCTCTAGGCGCATACCCAGAGACAAACCACGTGACGCCAATACATCTTTAATTTCGGTTAGAGACTTCTTACCCAAGTTTGGCGTCTTCAACAATTCAACTTCAGTGCGCTGAATCAAATCGCCAATGTAGTAAATGCTCTCTGCTTTTAGACAGTTCGCAGAGCGAACGGTCAGCTCAAGATCATCAACCGGCCGCAGCAGGATAGGATCAATCTCTTCTTCTTTCTCAACTGGCTCGGCAGCAGTTTCGCCTTCGAGATTCACGAAAACAGCCATCTGTTGCTGCAGAATCGTTGCCGCGCGACGGATAGACTCTTCTGGATCAATGGTACCGTTTGTCTCAAGTTCCAACACCAGTTTATCGAGGTCAGTGCGGTTCTCTACACGGGCATTCTCAACACTGTATGATACTTTTTGAATCGGGCTGAAAGACGCATCCAACTGCAGACGGCCAATCGTTTTGTTCTCATCGTCGCTGACGCGTGAGTCTGAAGGCTGGTAACCGCGGCCTCGCTCAATACGCAGCGTCATATTCAACGCCGCTTTACCTGAAATCGTCGCAATAACGTGCTCAGGATTAACAATTTCAACGTGACTATCGACTGCAATATCACCGGCAGTAACTACACCGGGGCCCTTTGCATTGAGGGTCAACGTTGTCTCGTCACGGCCTTCCATAACGACTGCGACGCCTTTGAGATTCAACAGAATCTCCATAACATCTTCTTGAACGCCTTCGATTGCACTGTACTCGTGCTCGACACCGTCAATCTCGACTTCTACGATCGCGCAACCAGACATAGACGACAGCAGGATGCGACGCAGCGCATTGCCCAAAGTGTGGCCGAAACCACGCTCTAGCGGCTCCAACACAACCTTTGCATGTGTGGCGCTATAAGACGTTACGTCGATATTGCGTGGCGTAAGAAATTCATTAGCAGAATTTTGCATATTTGTACCCATGTGAGCTCAAAAATTACTTCGAGTAGAGTTCTACGATCAGGTTTTCGTTGATCTCGGCCGGTAAGTCAGAACGATCTGGATTGCGCGTAAACGTGCCTTCCATCTTGTTGCTGTCTACATGCATCCATTCAACTTCACCACGCTGCGCAGCCAACTGCAAAGCAGTTTGAACACGTAGTTGCTTTTTGGCCTTTTCACGCAGGCTAACAACATCACCTTCTTGTACTTTGAAGGAAGGGATGTTTACTTTCTGGCCGTTGACCAGAATAGAATTGTGCGACACAAGCTGACGCGACTCGGCGCGTGTTGACCCAAAGCCCATGCGATATACCACGTTGTCGAGTCTGCTTTCTAGCAACGTCAACAGGTTCTCACCTGTGTTGCCCTTCAAACGAGCCGCAACTTTGTAGTAGTTACTGAACTGCTTTTCAAGCACGCCATAAATACGACGTACTTTTTGCTTCTCACGAAGCTGAACACCGTAGTCAGACAGACGACCACGACGCTGACCATGCTGGCCAGGTGCGCTATCTGCACGACATTTTGATTCTAGCGGGCGGACGCCACTCTTGAGGAACAGATCTGTTCCCTCACGGCGTGACAATTTACAAGTTGGTCCAAGATATCTAGCCATTCTCTGTCTCTCTTACACGCGACGCTTTTTGGGTGGACGACAACCATTGTGTGGAACTGGCGTCACATCCGTAATATTGGTGATCTTATAACCTGCATTATTAAGTGCGCGAACCGCTGATTCACGACCGGGGCCTGGGCCCTTCACTTGTACATCGAGGTTTTTCACTCCGTAATCTTTTGCTGCTTCACCCGCGCGTTCTGCTGCAACCTGTGCTGCGAACGGCGTGCTCTTGCGAGAGCCGCGGAAGCCCGAACCACCAGAGGTAGCCCAAGAAAGTGTATTACCCTGACGGTCAGTAATTGTCACAATAGTGTTATTAAACGACGCGAAAATATGCGCTACGCCGTCAACTACTGTCTTTTTGACCTTTTTGCGGGTGGTTTTTGCTGCTGCTTTTGCCATTGCCGTTCCTAGGAATTATCTTTTAATGGGACGACGCGGCCCTTTACGGGTGCGTGCGTTCGTCTTAGTACGTTGTCCACGTACGGGCAAATTACGACGATGGCGAAGGCCGCGATAGCAACCCAAATCCATCAGACGTTTAATGTTCATACTGTTTTCGCGGCGCAGGTCACCCTCAACTTCTTGGTTACCAACGGCGGCACGCAACAGATCAAGTTGCGCTTCATCCAATGCAGCAATCTTTGTGTCTTCTGCAATGCCCACTTCAGCACAGATCTTTCTGGCTGTTGGACGTCCGATACCAAACACGTAAGTCAGTGAAATCACTGCGTGCTTGTTATCTGGAATGTTGACACCGGCAATACGGGCCATTCACATTACTCCACTTATACTATGGGTTTAATCTGTACCCTTGAGCCCAGCAGTAACACTGCGAAAAGGCGCGGTAGGATACCGATAGATCTATCAAAAATCAACCTGATTATCCTTGACGCTGCTTGTGACGGGGCTCGACGTTACAGATAACACGAACCACACCCTTACGGCGGACAACCTTGCAATTACGACAAATCTTTTTAACCGATGCACGTACTTTCACAGCACCACCTCTCTATCGACGGCCAACAGTTTTAAGGTTGGCCTTTTTCATCAGCGAATCATATTGTTGCGACATCAGATGCGACTGCACTTGAGCCATAAAATCCATCGTCACAACAACGGCAATTAACAGCGAAGTACCACCCAGATAAAACGGCACATTGAAGTACACGTTGAGGAACTGGGGCATCAGACAGATCAGGGTGATATAAACACCGCCGATCAAGGTCAAACGCGTGGTCACGCTATCAATATATTTGGCGGTGTGCTCACCGGGACGAATCCCAGGCAGATAAGCACCACCCCTCTTTAAGTTATCAGCCACTTCCCGCGGGTTGTACATCAACGCGGTGTAGAAGAAGCTGAAGAAAATTATCAAACCAGAGAACATCAATACATATAGCGGCTGGCCCGGGCCAATTAAAATCGCTACATCGTTCAACCAATCCGGTGCATTAGCTGCTGAACCAAACCACTGACTAATAGAGGTTGGGAAAAGCAACAAGCTACTAGCGAAAATCGCTGGTATCACACCTGCCATGTTCACCTTTAAAGGCAAGTGCGAAGTCTGCGCATTATAGGCTTGGCGGCCCTGACGCTGCGCGTAGTTAACCGTCAAACGACGCTGGCCACGCTCAATAAAGACCACAAAGTAAACCACTGCCACCGCAATAATAAGCACAAATACCAGCGTAAGTGGGTTCAAATCACCCTGTCGCGCCGACTCGAGCGCCTGACCGATCGCGCCGGGAATACCCGCAACGATACCGGCAAAAATCAACATGGAGATACCGTTGCCTATGCCTCGCTCAGTTATCTGCTCGCCCAACCACATCAAAAACACAGCACCAGCAACTAGCGAGGAAACAGCAACCATATAAAACATGGAGCTTACTTCGTAAGCCAACCCCTGAGATGCAAAGCCCACCGCCATTGCGGTACCTTGTATCAAAGCCAACAATACCGTGCCGTAGCGCGTGTACTGATTAATCTTGCGACGACCGCTGTCGCCCTCTTTCTTCAACTGCTCTAGTCCCGGGACTGTTGCTGACAACAACTGCATAATGATCGATGCAGATATGTAAGGCATGACGCCGAGCGCCAAGATACTCATACGCTCTAAAGCACCACCCGAGAACATATTAAACAGACCGAGGTAAGTCCCCTGATTCTGCGTAAACAACTCGGCCAGACGATCTGGATCGAAACCGGGTACCGGAATATGCGTACCAATGCGATAAATCACAATGGCGGCAAACAAAAAGCGTAGACGAGCCCACAGCTCACCGAGTCCTTTCTGATTACCTACCGGTAAATTCCCTGGCTTAGCCATTTCTTAGTCTTCTACCTTTCCGCCAGCGGCTTCAATCGCTGCACGTGCACCCTTGGTGGCGCCCACGCCCTTCAATGTAACAGCTTTAGTCACTTCACCTGACGCGAACACCTTAGCGCGCAAAATGCCGCTAGTGATAAGACCCGCCGCGCGCAGAGAATCAATATCAACAATCTCGCCTTCAACTTTGTTAAGCTCTGACAGTCTGATCTCGGCAGTAACCATCGCTAGACGCGAGGTGAAACCATACTTTGGCAAACGCTTCTGTAAAGGCATCTGACCGCCTTCAAAACCTGGACGAATGCTGCCGCCTGAACGAGAGGACTGACCTTTGTGACCACGACCGCCTGTTTTACCAAGACCGCTGCCGATACCACGACCGACGCGCTTGCCTTCTTTGATTCGACCCGGTGCCGGGCTAAGGGTATTTAGGTGCATCTTATGCTTCCTCAACCTGCAACAAATAATGAACTTTATTAATCATGCCACGCACTGATGGGGTGTCTTCCACTTCAACTGTGTGACCGATACGACGCAAGCCCAAACCAGAAACACAGGCAATGTGATTCTTCAAACGACCGATAGTACTCTTGGTCTGGGTTACTTTAATTTTCTTTAATTTAGCTTTAGCCATGATCTACTTCCAATAACTGATGCGCGAAACGCAATCACTTAGTTCAGGATTTCTTCCACTGATTTACCACGCTTGGCCGCAACGTCTTCCGGCGACTGCATGTCTTTAAGCGCTTTAAACGTAGCGCGAACAACGTTTACTGGATTGGTTGAACCGTAGCACTTAGCCAACACGTTCTGCACGCCCGCTAATTCCAATACAGAGCGCATTGCACCGCCAGCGATAACACCGGTACCATCAGATGCAGGCTGCATGTAAATCTTAGATGCGGCGTGAATGCCTTTCGTTGGGTACTGGATAGTAGTACCGTCCAAAGCGACATCAATCATATTGCGACGCGCTGCTTCCATAGCCTTTTGAATTGCCTGGGGTACTTCACGCGCCTTACCGCGACCGAACCCAACACGTCCTTTTCCGTCACCAACAACTGTCAGCGCGGTGAAGGAGAACATACGTCCACCCTTAACCGTTTTTGCAACACGGTTAACTTGGACGAGCTTTTCCATCATGCCTTCAGCTGCAGCATCTTTCTGATCTGTAAGAGCCATATCTTCTACCTTTTAAAATTCAAGGCCGGCTTCACGCGCGGCGTCTGCCAGTGCTTTTACACGGCCGTGATACTTGAAGCCACTGCGGTCGAAAGCTACCTTGGTAACGCCCGCAGCAACTGCGCGCTCAGCAACTAACTTACCTACAGCCATAGCAGCGTCGATGTTACCGGTGCTGCCACTGCGTAAATCTTTGTCTAGGGTTGACGCACTTGCTACAACACGGTCGCCTTCCGCAGAGATAACCTGAGCGTAAATGTGGCGAGGAGTCCGGTTGATACACAAACGTGTCACACCAAGCTCTAAAATCTTCATGCGAACGCGTTTAGCGCGACGTAGACGTGATACTTTTTTATCGTTCATCGTATTACCCTATTACTTCTTCTTGGCCTCTTTGCGTCTTACTGTCTCACCGGAGAGTCTAACTCCCTTGCCCTTGTAAGGCTCTGGTGGACGGAAGGCGCGGATTTCAGCTGCAGTTTGACCCAACAGTTGCTTATCCGAGGATTTCAGTAAAATTTCAGTCTGTGTTGGGCATTCAGCAGTAACACCATCTCTCAACTGATACACAACAGGATGTGAAAAACCTAATGTTAGGTTGATATTAGAGCCTTGAACCTGGGCACGATAACCAACACCAACCAATTCAACTTTCTGCTGGAAACCTTCCGACACGCCGGCAACCATATTGTTGACGAGCGCCCGGGTAGTGCCCGACATTGACCGTGAAAACTTTCCGCTGGTGCGGGCGGCAAACGTAAGAACATTGTCCTCCTGCTTGACTTCCACTTCAGGGTTAATTGGCATAGCCATAGAGCCCTTGGCTCCTTTAACAGTGATCTGGCCATCTTCAAAGGTAACGACAACACCTTTTGGCAGCTCAACTGGATTATTTGCAACTCTAGACATCTCGTTTTCCTATCAGAATACGGTGCAAAGCACTTCACCGCCGATACCGGCAGCACGTGCAGCGCGATCAGTCATCACACCATTGCTGGTGGAGACGATGGCAATTCCCAAACCACTGCGTACTTTAGGCAGAGAATCGCTTCCCTTGTAAAGGCGCAAACTTGGCTTGCTAATACGGTTAATCTCTTCGATAACTGGCTTACCTTCGAAGTACTTTAGCTCAACAGTCATCGTTGGCTTAACTTCATCAGTTACGGAGAAACCTCCAATGTAACCTTCCTCGAGTAACACTTTAGCGACGGACGCTTTAAGCTTAGAGGCCGGCATAGTGACTTGCGGCTTGCTACGTTGATGCGCATTGCGAATGCGGGTCAACATATCAGATAACGGATCTTGCATACTCATATCGTTTGGCTCCTCAAACTTACCAGCTGGATTTAACCAGGCCAGGAATTTCACCGCGCATTGCAGACTCGCGAAGTTTAATTCGGCACAGGCCAAACTTACGGTAAACACCGTGCGGACGGCCAGTCAGGCGACAGCGGTTACGCTGACGAACCGGACTAGAATCACGCGGCAGTTTTTGTAATTTAATTTGTGCATCCCAACGCTCTTCGTCGGTCGCTTTAACACTGCTTATAATCGCTTTGAGCTCCGCACGCTTTTCAGCGTACTTTGCTACAGTTTTGGTGCGTCGTGTTTCACGCTCGATCATTGATGTCTTTGCCATTTGCCTACTACCTCAACCTTTCAGCGGGAAGTTAAAGGCACGCAGTAATGCGCGACCTTCATCGTCGTTTCGAGCGGTAGTCGTGATAGTGATATCAAGACCACGCAACTTATCAATCTTCTCGTAATCGATCTCTGGGAAAATAATCTGCTCGCTCACACCCATAGAAAAATTACCGCGCCCATCAAACTGCTTTGGGCTAATGCCACGAAAATCGCGAATACGTGGGATTGCAATCGAAACTAAGCGCTCCAAAAACTCATACATGCGATCGCTGCGCAATGTCACTTTCGTGCCAATTGGCCAGCCCTGACGAACCTTGAAGCCTGCAATTGACTTGCGAGCATTGTTGATGACTGGCTTCTGGCCAGCTATCAAGGTTAGATCAGCAACAGCATTTTCGAGTGACTTTTTGTCACCGATTGCTTCACCAACACCCATGTTCAGAGTGATTTTGGTGATGCGTGGAATCTCCATCACATTAGCCAGTCCGAGCTCTTCTTTAAGCTTGGGAGCCAACTCGTTTTTGTATAAATCTTTAAGCCTTGCCATTTCGATTACCTGTTTACCTAAGCGTCTACGGCTTCGCCGTTGGACTTGAAGATACGAATCTTCTTGTTATCTTCCAGAATCTTAAAGCCAACTCGATCCGCTTTGTTTGTAGCGCTGTTAAAGATAGCGACGTTCGAAACCTGAATCGGCGCTTCTTTTTCAACAATCCCGCCGGGAACACCCAGCTGAGGATTAGGCTTCTGATGCTTTTTAATCATCTGAATGCCAGATACCAACACGCGATCGTTGTCCAGCACCTTAAGTACCTTACCGCGCTTACCTTTGTCTTTGCCGGCAATAACGATTACTTCGTCATCCCGTTTAATTTTGAGCATTGCCATTTCTAAATCCTCGCTTACAGCACTTCTGGTGCTAGGGAGATAATTCGCATAAAACGCTCGGTGCGTAATTCGCGAGTTACTGGCCCAAATATACGTGTGCCGATTGGCGCCAAGTTATTGTTCAGCAGTACCGCAGCGTTGTCATCAAACTTAATCAAGCTGCCGTCCTGACGACGCAATCCCTTCTTAGTGCGCACAACAACCGCGCTCATCACCTGGCCTTTTTTGACCTTGCCGCGAGGAATTGCTTCCTTAACGGTAACTTTGATGACGTCACCAACGCGAGCATAACGGCGGTGTGAACCGCCAAGTACTTTGATACACATAACACGACGTGCACCGCTGTTGTCTGCTACATCAAGATAACTTTCTGTTTGAATCATTTTCTTACTCCGAACTCTTTACTGTAGCCAGACTTATTCTGTGACAGCTCGTTCATCAATATTCACTAGCGTCCAAGCCTTGTGCTTTGACACAGGGCGACACTCAGCAATAGTCACGAGATCGCCTAGTCGCGCACCATTATCTTCATCGTGCGCTTTAATCTTGGTCGACTTCGTCAAGATCTTGCCGTACACAGGGTGCTTTACACGACGCTCGATCAACACAGTAATCGTCTTGTCCATTTTGTCACTTACAATACGACCAGTCAGTGTACGTGAGCTCGTTTGAATATCAGACATAGTTATTCCCCTGCCTTCTGGTTCAGCACAGTTTTGATACGCGCAATATTCTTGCGGGTCTGCATCACCAAATGGCTTTCATTAAGCTGGCCAGTTGACAACTTCATGCGCAGACTAAACTGCTGCTTGAGTTCACCAATCAGGGCTTCCTTTAATTCGTCACTTGTCTTTTCACGCAAATCGCTAGCTTTCATCATCACATCACCGTGCGTCTAACAAAGGTGGTTGCAAACGGTAACTTAGCAGCAGCAAGAGCAAAAGCCTCGCGCGCCAGTTCCTCGGATACACCTTCCATTTCATAAAGTACCTTGCCGGGCTTAATCAACGCAACCCAGTACTCAACACTACCCTTACCCTTACCCATACGCACTTCAAGAGGCTTCTGAGTAATCGGCTTGTCCGGGAACACCCGAATCCAAATCTTTCCACCACGCTTAACATGGCGAGTCATGGCGCGACGAGCGGCCTCAATCTGACGCGCGGTCAAACGACCACGGACAGCGGCTTTGAGTCCGAACTCACCAAAGCTGACTTTGCTACCGCGCTGCGCCAAGCCACGGTTGCGGCCCTTATGCATCTTGCGGAATTTTGTACGTTTTGGTTGCAGCATTTCGCTTTACCCTTATCGCTTAATTCTTGTTACTTTTGCCTTTGGCGGGCGCTTGATCAGCTTCCTCACCACCCAGAACTTCACCTTTGAAGATCCAGACCTTCACGCCGATAATCCCATAAGTGGTATTACCTTCGGCTGTTGAATAGTCTATATCTGCACGGAGTGTGTGAAGCGGAACACGGCCTTCACGGTACCACTCTGTACGAGCAATCTCGGCGCCGCCTAAACGACCACCAACCTGAATCTTTACACCTAAAGCGCCACCGCGCATGGCGTTCTGAACGGCGCGTTTCATTGCCCTACGGAACATCACACGGCGCTCAAGCTGCTGAGCCACGTTTTGTGCTACGAGACACGCATCCAGATCAGGCTTGCGAATCTCTTCGATATTAATGGTTACTGGGCAGCCCATTCTCTTGGTAATGATATTGCGAAGAACTTCAACATCCTCACCCTTCTTGCCAATAACGATACCTGGGCGAGCGGTGTGAATGGTGATCTTTGCGCTATCAGAAGGACGCTCAATCTCAATCCGGCTCACAGATGCGTGAGCAAGCTTCTTTTTGATAAACTCTCGAACCGTTAGATCCTGATAGAGCTTGTCCGCATAGTCCTTGTTACCAGCGTACCAAGTAGAGGTATGCTTTTTAACAATACCTAAGCGTATGCCAGTTGGATGTACTTTTTGACCCATGGAATGGTCTCCCGAACCTAATTCTACTTTTCAGCGACTTTTACAGTAATGTGACAGCTGCGCTTGCAAATGCGATCTGCACGACCTTTTGCACGAGGCTTAATGCGCTTGAGTGTCATTCCTTCATCAACAAAAATCGTTGACACCTTCAGCTCATCGACATCTGCGCCATTATTGTGCTCAGCGTTGGCAATCGCAGACTCAAGTACTTTCTTGATTATGTCGGCGCCTTTCTTGCCGCTGAACTGCAATATATCTAACGCAGCCTCAACTGACTTACCACGAATTTGATCAGCAACCAGACGCGCTTTTTGCGCTGACATTCTGGCTCCCTTTAATTTAGCTGCTACTTCCACAGTCAATACCTCTTTCGCCTAGCGCTTAACGCTTAGCTTTTTTATCTGCTACGTGACCTTTGTAGGTACGCGTCGGAGAAAACTCACCCAGCTTGTGGCCAACCATTTCTTCGTTGACTAAAACAGGAATATGTTGACGACCGTTGTGTATGGCAATCGTAAGACCAACCATATCCGGCAAAATCATTGAACGACGTGACCAAGTCTTAATCGGGCGACGATCGTTAGCTGCAACCGCTGCTTCAACTTTTTTTACCAAGTGAAGATCAACGAATGGTCCTTTTTTTAGAGAGCGTGGCACGTTTGCTTTCCCCTTTTATCCTAATAGTTACCGAACGCCCTTCGGACGACGGCGAACAATGTATTTGTCAGTACGCTTATTAGAGCGCGTCTTGTAACCTTTGGTTGGCATACCCCAAGGAGACACTGGATGACGGCCGCCCGAAGTCCGACCCTCACCACCACCATGTGGATGGTCTACCGGGTTCATCGCCACACCGCGAACGGTTGGGCGAATACCACGCCAGCGCGAAGCACCAGCCTTACCCAGCGAGCGAAGGTTATGCTCACTGTTACAAACTTCACCTAATGTTGCGCGACAATCTACTGGCAATTTGCGCATCTCACCACTGCGAAGACGGAGAGTAGCATAGGCACCGTCGCGAGCAATCAGCTGGACAGAAGCCGCAGCACTGCGAGCGATTTGCGCGCCCTTGCCTGGCTTCATCTCAACACAATGAACAGTCGAACCCATTGGCACGTTGCGCAATGGCAGACAGTTGCCAACTTTAATTGGAGCATCGGCACCAGACTGAACGGTATCGCCTGCTGAAACACCTTTGGGAGCAATAATGTATCGACGCTCACCGTCAGCGTAACAAATCAACGCGATGTGTGCAGTGCGATTGGGATCGTACTCAATACGCTCAACAACTGCAGGAACACCATCTTTCCCGCGCTTAAAGTCGACAATACGGTAGTGCTGCTTATGACCGCCGCCAATATGACGAACAGTGATACGACCACTACTGTTGCGACCGCCGGTTCTCTTCTTCGGCGCCAAAAGCGGCGCGTAGGGAGCACCCTTGTGCAAACCTGGGGTGACGACGCTTACTACAGCGCGACGACCCGGAGATGTTGGTTTTCTTTTAATAACTGCCATGACTAAACCCTTACTCCGCTACTGCAAAGTCAATATCTTGACCTTCAGCAAGACGAATATACGCCTTTTTCCAATCACTACGACGACCTAAACCAGTCTTCGTGCGGCGCGTCTTACCCTTTACGTTGACCAGACGAACATCATCAACCTTGACTTCGAAAAGCTGCTCTACAGCCTTCTTTACTTCAAGCTTATTGGCATCGGTGGCAACTTTAAAAACTACCTGTGTTGCGGGCCCCGCAGACATTGCTGCTTTTTCAGTAATGTGCGGGCCTAACAGGACTTTGAAGACTCTTTCTTGGTTCATGCCAGAATCTCCTCAAACTTTTTCAGCGCTGAAACAGTAACCAGCACCTTTTCAAACTTAATTAAGCTCACTGGATCAACAGCGGCAGCATCACGAACATCAACCTTGTGCAAATTGCGCGACGAGAGATACAAGTTCTCGCTGACAACTTCAGTCACGATCAACGCTTCAGTTAATCCGTACTCACCAAGCTTTGCGATCAGCTCTTTGGTTTTGGGCATTGCGAGATCAAACTCTTCAACAATAACCAAACGACCCTGACGTGCAAGCTCAGATAAGATAGAGCGCATAGCTGAACGATACATTTTGCGGTTCAGTTTTTGGCTGTGATCTTGTGGACGAGCAGCAAAGGTTACACCACCGCCGCGCCAGATTGGGCTGCGGATGGTACCCGCTCGCGCACGACCCGTACCCTTCTGACGGAACGGCTTGCGGCCACCACCAGAAACTTCTGAACGAGTCTTTTGAGCAACGGTTCCCTGACGGGCTCCGGCCAAAAATGCTACAACCGTCTGGTGAACCAGATCCTGATTGAATTCTTTTCCAAAAGCGGCTTCGGAAACTGTGATAGTTCCGCCATTGCCCTTGGGTGTCGCAATTGTTAATTCCATGGACACTCCCCTTTAAGCCTTGACTGCCGGACGAACAACAACACTACCGCCAGGCGCGCCAGGAACGGCACCCTTGATCAGCAGCAAATTGCGCTCGACGTCGACACGTACAATTTCAAGATTTTGTGTAGTAACTTGCTCTGCACCCATATGGCCGGACATTTTCTTGCCCTTGAATACGCGACCAGGCGACTGGTTTTGACCAATCGAGCCAGGCGCTCGGTGAGATACAGAGTTACCGTGAGTAGCGTCTTGCGTAGCAAAGTTCCAACGCTTAACGCCGCCCTGGAAGCCCTTACCTTTAGAAGTGCCAGTGACATCAACCTTCTGACCCACTTCAAAGCGCTCGACAGTAAGCGCGCTGCCCACTTCAAATGCTTCATCGGTGCCTTCAGAACGGAATTCCCACTGACCGCGGCCTGCCTCTACACCAGCTTTGGCGTAGTGACCTGCTTGAGCTTTGCTTACTCGGGATGCTTTACGTGATCCAGTAGTAACCTGAATGGCTGAATAGCCATCAGTCTCTACTGACTTAATCTGGGTAACATGATTAGGCGTGGCTTCTACAACCGTTACAGGAATAGACACACCGTCTTCAGTGAATACGCGAGTCATGCCGCATTTGCGACCAACTATACCAATACTCATTTCATCAACCTCATCAAGTGTACGGGGCTGTTACCCGCTACGGCTGCCTATTTCAAGGCATTACACTTCTATGTTTGCCCGGCAAAAATCTGCCGGACCGCTACACCCGCTTTAGCTCAAACTGATTTGAACTTCGACGCCTGCAGCAAGATTCAATTTCATAAGCGCATCAACAGTTTTTTCTGTTGGCTCGACAATATCGATTAAGCGCTTGTGCGTGCGAATTTCATACTGGTCGCGCGCGTCTTTATTTACGTGTGGAGAGATCAGTACAGTGTACTTTTCCTTCCGTGTCGGCAAAGGGATTGGACCCCTTATTTGCGCACCAGTGCGGCGTGCCGTTTCAACAATCTCCTGCGTAGACGTATCGATCAACTTGTGATCAAACGCCTTGAGGCGAATCCTGATGCTTTGGTTTTGCATGGAATCGAAACTCCGCTATCTCTACTAGAACTCCAGAGCAAACTACTGTTTAGCCCCGAAAAATGAGCGCGAATTCTAGTGCCGGCTCTGGGGACTGTCAAGCAAATTTGCGCCTGAAGCCAAATTAATTAAAAGCTCTGCAATAAAGAGTGATGCACATTTATACAGAGGGTAAAAAAGGGGCCGTAAAGGCCCCTTTGCAATGCAACT
>LIDE01000036.1 GCA_001438605.1 SAR92 bacterium BACL16 MAG-120619-bin48
ATTCGCCACAGGGGAGAGCAGTTTGACCTGCGCAAGCGGGTATCGCGCCGCACCAGCCGCAAGCGACTGCGCGGCGGCACTTACCTCGGGGAGATGCCTGATCAGGAGGTCGCCCAACGGCATAGGGTAGTGGAGGGCCGGTAATGTTGCCAGAGCCTCGCTGACGTCAAGAACCTCGTCACCTTCTACCAGGCCAAGCTTGTTGTTACCAAATCTACACAACTTCATTGCGTCTGCTTCCAGTTTTGAATCGGGGTTGGTTATTGACTAATTGTAGTACAATAATACTACAATGGTTGAATAAAATTGTAAACTACCGGTGTTTTGTATTCTTATTGGAGGCGGGAATTGACGTGTTCCTAGAGTGCCTTCATCGCCTCATTTATTCTGTGCAGCGTGTCTTGTATATCTGCTTCGGTGAATTCTCCGGAAACTGTGAATCGGCTGTTGCCGCCGATCAGCACTCCGTGTTTGTGGAGTAGCGAGCGGAATCGCATGCGCTTTGTGGCGTCGGAGTCGACGAGCTCGTCCGGTGTATGAATGACGTTTCGCTTGGTGAAGTCCAGATAGAAAAACCCCCGGGGTCCTTGCACAAGAACGTCGTAGCCGTGAGTCTTTGCGATCTCTCTTATTCCCTCCATCAAGCGGATCTGGTGATGGTCGACCCTTGAATAGTAGGCGCAGTCATCCCTCGAGAGCATTTCGAGGTTCTTGATTGCGGCGGCGATTGCGAGCGGAAAACTGTTAAAGGTACCCACCGCCAAAACCTTGTTCTCCGCGATCGCTGACATCAGGTCCCGCCGTCCTGCCACGCAGGCCAGGGGTAAACCGCCCGCCAGCGCCTTGGCGAAAATGGCGAGATCGGGCGTAACACCAAAGAGCGCCTGCGCGCCGCCCAGGCCGACGCGAAACCCCGTGATGACTTCGTCAAAGCAGAGCAACACGCCGAATTGATCACAGAGCTTTCTAACCGCCTGGAGGTAGCCGGCCTTTGGTGGACAGCAGGCGCTGTTGCACATGATTGGCTCCATTATGACCAGCGCAATGTCGTCCCCGTGCTTGCGCAAAACGGCTTCTAATCCTTCAGCGTCATTCCATGGAATTAGCAGGGTTTCCTCCAAGCAGGACGAACTCAAACCCGCTGAATCGGAGTCGGCAGCAATGGGCGTTGGTAGTCTACTGGAACTGGAGTTTGCTTTGCCGGCAAGCATGGGATCCAGCCACCCGTGGTAATGTCCTTCGAAACGGAGCAAATAGCGCTTCCCGCTCACGCCGCGTGCCAGCCGCGCGGCAAGTTGAACCGCCTCTGAGCCACTGATGCAGAATCGTACCTGCTCGGCGCAGGGCACCAGCTGAACAATCTTTTCGGCCAGCTCAATCTCCAAAGTCGTGTGGCCGACAGCGGAGCCAAAGGACATCAGTCGGTCCAGCTGCTGGTGAATAGCCCAGAGGAATTCCTTGTTGCCATTGCCCCAGATAGCGGGCCCCATGCCGCAGACAAAGTCGATATAGTCTTTGCCATCCACGTCAAACAGGCGGAGACCCTCACTCCTGTCGAACACGATTGCCGGAGGCTGATCGTTCAGACGAAAGCTGGCATAGTTGCTGTTGAGGCCGGGCATCACTGCTTGCGCTCGCCGCAGCCAGCGCGTGGATATGGGGTTCACTTTGTCGTTATATTTTTCCGCAATGGCGTGTTCGAACTCTTCGTTAGGCATATCGCTGTCCCGTTGTTACCGCGTGCTGGGCCGCTGGGCCGCTGGGCCGCTGGGCTGAAGGGTAAACGTTCGAGCAAAAGGAGGCAACTATTGTTCTACAATAGCTCTAAATCCGGTGTGTTCTGAGACAGCTCTTTTTGCGCAATATGGGACGATCATGTGGCGCTTGGCGCTACACGCCATAGCTTATTCGCCGAGGGACTGCTTGTATTGTTCGCGTACGGTCTCTGTGTGGACTCTCATCTTCAGCGCTGAATAGGTGGGGGAGCCGGATTCGAGTGCAGCGATAATGTCGCGGTGTTCTCTGGCGGCGGTCTGATGCTCCGTGTGTACACCCGCCTTGAGATAAAACAGCATAGGAAAGCTGATAACCTGGTCTATAAGCCGTCGCAGTAGCCGGCTGCCGGCAATGTCATGCAACAGTGCATGAAAGCGTGCATTTGTATCAAGAAAGAGCGTATCGTCGAGAGCGTCTCCCGCTTCCAGCTCGGCTTCGATGGCCTTAAGCTCTTTCAGCTGTTCACGGGAAATCTTTTTCGCGGCCAGGTGCACGCTGTAGCTCTCCAGGAACGCCAGCAAGTCGAAGATGAGGTTGATATCTTCATCGCCCACATCCGTGACGTAAGAGCGTCGATTTTCCTTGATATCGACCAGCCCTTCCGCCACCAACTGGCGAATCGCCTGGCGCACGGGCGTCCTGCTCATATTCAGAGACTCGGAGAATACCTCCTCTCGCAAATGATAGCCGGGGGGGTACTGTCGGCTGAAGATTCCGTTGCGCAGATGTTCATAGGCTTGCTTTACGGCTGTGCTGCTCATTTGCCTCAGGCTTTCCTCTTCCTTGGCAGGTGGTATCTGCCCAGTTTACACCGGTTGCTCGCGAAGCCAAAGCGCGCACGAGTTGCATCGGCCCAAATGTTCATGTAATGTAGTACAAAGAACCTGCACGTCGGGCAGGTATTAGGAGTGACCGTCAGTGAGGCATTTAATGTGAACAGTACCCGCGTGCTCGCCGCTTTATTGCTGGTACACACGATTGGCCCCCAGTCGATCATCGTGCTGCCGGCCCTCACCCAGGGCTATGTCGAGCAGCTCGGGATGAGTGAAGCGAACGCGGGGTTTCTCACGTCTGTTGAAGCCTGGGGCATCAGCATTGCCGCACTGTCCATGATGTATCTCATCAGACACTTTAGCTGGCGCCTGATGATGCGAGTCAGTTTGTACGTTATGGTGCTGGCCAACGGCTTGTGCCTGCTCAATCTGCCCGACGCCGTGTTCTACGCCTGTCGGTTTGCGGCGGGTTTTGCCGGCGGTATCATCGTTGCCGTGAGCTACGCGATGATTGGGCAGACAGAGCGAACGCAGCGCAATTTTGGCCTGGCGATCGCGCTGGTACTTGTTTACGGAGCGGTCGCTTTTCCTGCCATTGCCTACTTGTACAAAGCCTTTGGCATGAGCGGCGCGTTTGGATTTTTCGCCTGTTTTGCGGTAACTGGCTTGCCGTTTGTCGGAGCACTGCCCGATCGCGGCGGCAGTCGAACTCAAACCGATACTCCGCCGGAAGCTCCGGCTATCTCCGAATCGCTCCTCGCAAGTGCCTGTATGTTGCTCTACTTCATCGGATTGATGGGCGTGTGGTCCTATTTTTACCGTTTTGGGGTCCGCTATGGTCTCAGCAGCGAATCGGTAGGTTACGCGCTGTCCATTTCGCAGTTTGCCGGCGTTGCAGGCGCTTTTTTGGTGGTTTTGTTTGAGCGTGTCATGCGTCTTTCGATGGGTCTTCTGGTGGGAGTTCTCGGCTGCTCAATCGTGATTGCCGCATTGGTTTTTGACCAGAGCTATGCATCATTCCTTGTTCTCACGCTGCTGTTTCAGTTTGCCTGGAACATGACGCATCCCCTGCTGCTATCGGCCCTGGCCCGGCTTGATGAGACCGGTACTGTCATTGCGTACGGTACCGGGATGCAGTTTCTTGGAATGGCGTTGGGGCCGAGCATAGCCGCCTTGCTAGTGACGGAAGAGTCGCTGAGTGCCGTGGCATTTATGGGAGCATTTTGTACGGCGCTTTCTTTGGCTGCTGTACTGCTTGCAATCCGGCTGCATGCGGGCCGGCGCAGCAATAATGTCCAACAATATAGTCATTGAAACGCCATTTTGCTTGATTTTCGCTTTTTAATGTAGTACAAATATCGCCTAGCTCACTATGATTAGGGGATACGTCATGCCTTTTTCCAAAAAATCCGCAATTACCTTGTTATCGGCTGCGTTGGGCATAACCTGCCCGCCACAGGTGTTCGCGCAGCTGGAGGAAGTGCTTGTCACGGCAGCAAAACGCGAAGAGTCTTTGCAGGATGTTGGTATTGCCGTGACAGCAATTTCGGCGCAAACCATCCGTGATGAGGGCATCGTAGCTGCGCGGGATCTCTTTAACCGCGTCCCCAACGTTCAGTTGCAAACCAATTCAGCTAACGGGCAGATGCAGCTCTCTATACGCGGCATCAGCTTTCCTACCTTTTCTCCCATAGGCGTGCAGCCGGTGGTGATGTTTCAGGATGAGATTGCGATTACCTCACCGCAGACAGCCGGCCTGTTTATCTTTGATATGGAGCGAATTGAAGTGCTCAGGGGGCCACAGAATACGCTCTATGGCCGCAACACCACGGGAGGCGCCGTCAACTTCATTTCTGTTAGACCGGAGGTCGGCGGTGAACTCAACGGTTTTGCAGATGCAACACTGGGCAACTTTGGGACGGCAAACCTCAATGCGGCGATCGGCGGTCCAATCGGTGAGAATACAGCCTACCGCTTGTCCTTTCAGTCTCTAAACAATGATGGCTACTGGGATAATATGCTTGCCGCCAGTGATCGACTGGGCGATCGCAACCAGAATTTACTGCGCTTTCAGGTGGCTTGGGAGCCTTCAGATAGCTTCTCGGCGCTTTTTAACGTGCACGGAGGTCGCAGCGAGGGCAGTTCTCGCCCCGTCAAGGCGCATGGATTCGCTGCGCCGGGGACAGATGTGCCGTACTCCTGCACTGACATTGATCTCGACGATTTCACCACCACCTGTGAGGACGGGTTTGGTGGTGAAACGCTATCGGCAACCGACGAAGCTTTCGGCGGAATTGGCAACGACATAGACGACACGGATGCCTGGGGTGGCTCCGTTCGCCTCGATTGGAGCTTCGACGGCTTTGACCTGCTGTCGCTGACGGGTTTTGAGACGAACGAGTGGGACAAGTGGGAGGACAACAGCGGCCTCAGAGCGCCCATCCTGATTGGTTTCCGTCAGCAGGCTGACAGCGACCAAGTTACGCAGGAGTTTCGACTGACGTCTACTACCGACTCGGCCCTGCGCTGGATAGCTGGCGTGTATTATCACTATGACGAAGTCGAATTTTACACATCGGTACCAATTACCGTCCTGCCGTTCGCGCCCGTTGCTTTTGGCAGCAACGGCCTGTTCAAGCAGGAGACAACAATGTACTCCACTTTTGGCCAAATCGACTACGACATCAACGACAAGCTCACGCTGATCGCGGGCCTGCGTTGGGTAAGCGAAGAGAAAAAGGGCACGGCCCGTGCGCAGGAGGGATTCTGGGCAGACGCACTGGAGAGTGGGGAGCTAAGCTTTGAAAATCCGGATCAATGGTTGTCTGACAACCTGGAGCAGTACAACACGGGTCCCATAGCTATTGAACCGTTTTCTGAAACGTGGAATGACCAGTGGGGCGGCAAGCTCGGAATTCAATATACCAGCGATCGCGGAGACTTGCTGTACGCGCATGTGAGTCGCGGCGAGAAGGGCGGGCAGTTTGCCGATGCTCCTGACAGCGTGACTAGCGGCACCTTTGTTCCGCCGGCAGAGCCAGAGGAGGTTATCGCCTACGAGGCCGGGTTCAAATCCGTATGGGCCAACGACACCTTGCAGCTGAATGCTGCTGTATTCTTCAACGACTATACCAATCAACAGGTGCAGATCACCTTCAACGATGAAGAGGGGAACCTTTCTTCGCGTGTTGTCAATGCCGCCGAGTCGGAAGTCTACGGGCTGGAAGCCGAGCTGGTGTTTGTCCCCGGAAACGGTTGGTCCGCGGATCTGGGCTTGGGCCTCCTCAGGACTGAGGTTGTGAAGGATAGCCTGGGGCAGGTGACGGGTGGCGTGCTGTCGATCGAAGAGGGGAGAAATCTGAATAATGCGCCAGAGACGACCATCAACTTCGGCTTGACCAAGGACTTCCAACTCGGCAACGGCAGTAGGGTATCAGCACGGGTAGATGGGCGTTACGCCTCGAAGCGAGAGTTCAACCTGATCGATACCGCGGCAACACGGGTATTCACGACGGATCCCTCGTATCTCGTATTTAACGCGCGACTCGACTACCGATTTGGTGCTGACGAAGCGTATCGTGTTGCCTTGTGGGGCAAGAACCTCACTGACGAGCTTTACTTCAATCGCTTTGAGGATATCGGCACCTCTAACCTGGGCTATCCCGGCGATCCCAGGACCTACGGGGTTACCGTCGGGATGGATTTCTAGAACAGACTTCCGATGTGCTGGCGGCGCTTGCGTCGCCGAACTTTTTCAAGCAGAGAGTAATAGTAACTTCATGAATCAAGATGCTGTACGAAACAGTCCCGTCGACGAGGCCGCTGTTGGTGGCAAAACCGCTGCCTTGATCGAGCGTGCAAAGCGCGTCATGTCCAGTCGCCAGAGCAATGTGCGCGCGTTACCTGAGCCTTCTATATTTGTTGAACGAGGCGAAGGGCAGCGGGTCTTTGATGTTGACGGTCATGAATATCTTGATTTCGCGATTGCCATGGGTCCCGGGATTTGGGGCCATGGTCACCGCGAATACCTTGATGCCATTCATGCCCAGCTAGAGCAGTTGGTCTATGTCCAGTCCGGTGCCTGTCAAAGTGCCACTGAAGTGGAGCTGGCAGAGGCTGTTGTTGAGCACGTCCCGAGCGCCGAACGGGTGCGTTTTCATTTATCCGGTTCGGAAGCCGTGCAGATGACTTTCAGGCTAGCGCGGGCCTTTACTAACCGCCCACTGTTCGTGCGTTTTGGCGGTCATTATCACGGTTGGATGGACAATGTGCTGGGCGGTGTGATGAATGAAGAGCCGGGCGCCATACCCTATGCGAAGCAAATGGAAGAGGATCCATTTTTTACTGCTGGCCGCGCTGCCGGCGCGCTTGAAGAGTCTTTGATGATTCCCTGGAATGATCTGGAAATCCTGCAGCAAACACTCGAGCGCTATGGAGATCGTATTGCGCTGGTGATTATGGAAGCGTTTTGCAGCAACGGTGGTTGCGCGCAGCCCAAACCAGGTTATCTCAAGGCAGTACGGGATCTCTGTGACCGTTATGGTGTGCTGCTGTGCTTCGACGAAATCATCACCGGTTTTCGGACCGCCATCGGGGGAGCCCAGTCTATTGTGGGAGTGACTCCGGACCTGAGTATTTTCGGTAAGGCAATTGCCGGTGGCATGCCGTTGGCAGCGATTGCAGGCCGCGCAGATATTTTCGACCTGTTTCGCACCAACCGGGTGATAGGTGCGGGGACTTTCAACGCATTTCCGGTTTCAATGGCAGCTGGGTTGGCGACCATCCGTATGCTGGAGCGGGATAATGGTGCGGTTTACCGCTCGCGCGCAGCGGTGCAACAGCAACTGGAAGCTGGCCTGATGCAGGCCGCCCGCGAGACAGGCCATGACCTGCGGATTCTCAGCATACCCGGCAATTTTTGCACGCATTTCACATCCCGGGATGAGCTCTGGACCAGCAAGGAGATCGCCCAGGCCAGTGATATCGCTAAATCCACCCGCTTTCGCTCGCTGCTGCGTGAGGAGGGTGTAATCCAGGGGCTGGGCAACCGCTGGTTCGTCTCCTTTGCGCTGACTGAAGATGATGTTACTGAAACAGTGCGCCGCGCCTCAAAAGCGCTAAGCCGACTTCAAAGTTGAATCTATTGAATGAGAACACTTGGATGCGATCGTTATAGGCTGCTCACATAACGGCCCGAATTGCACTCTATGCATGTGAGGATAATGTTGGTATCACTGCTGTCCGGTTAAAAGTTAGATGAAACGGATATTTTCTATTTAAAACAATGAGTCACGGCGAAATATGGGTGTCCCCGACTTGAACGTAAATCCGCCACAATCTCCTCTTTGCAGACCACTGGTGCTGAGAGGATCGGATGTATATCGGGAAGACGCTGTTTGCTCAGATGATGGACTTTCTTCCATGGAAAACCTTCCACAGGCTCGTTTCTCGATACGAAGGAAATCATCGTATTCGCACACTTCCCTGCGCCGAGCACTTTCGTGTACTCGCGTTTGCACAGTTGACGTATCGGGAAAGTCTGCGCGACATCGAGGCCTGTCTCTCGGCACAATCCGCCAAGCTGTATCACATGGGCCTTCAATCGTCGGTCAAAAGATCCACCCTGGCCGATGCCAACGAGCGACGGGACTGGCGAATCTACGCGGAGTTTGCGCAACGGTTGATCGCACAAGCCCGCAAGCTCTACGCCGAAGAAGACTTGGGGCTGGATCTCGCGAACACAGTTTATGCGCTGGATTCGACTACGATAGACCTCTGCCTTTCGCTGTTTCCATGGGCGCCGTTTCGAAGCACCAAGGCCGCAGTGAAGATGCATACGTTGCTGGACCTGCGCGGAAATATCCCGAGTTTTATACATGTTTCCGACGGCAAGCTGCACGATGTCAACATGCTCGACTTGATGATTCCGGACCCTGCGGCGATCTACGTGATGGACCGCGCCTACCTGGACTTCGAACGACTCTTCAGATTGCACGAAGCCGGCGCGTTCTTCGTAACCCGAGCAAAATCGAATACCGACCTTCGGCGAGTCTACTCGGCGCCGAGCGATCGGGCGCAGGGGATCATCTGCGATCAGACAGTGGCCCTCTCGGGATTCTACAGTCACAAACACTACCCCCATCATCTGCGCCGGATTCGTTTCAAGGATCCAGAAACAGGAAAGACACTCATCTTCCTCACCAATCTATTTGGTCCTCCACCGGCGACCATCTGCAAACTGTACAAAGCCCGCTGGCAGGTCGAGTTATTCTTCAAGTGGATCAAGCAACACCTCCGCATCAAGAAGTTTTACGGCGCATCGGAGAATGCCGTGAAGGTGCAAATCTGGACTGCTGTGTCTGTGTACGTGCTGGTAGCCATCATCAAAAAGCGCCTCAACCTAGATGCCTCGCTCTACACTTTGTTGCAGGTGTTTTCAGTCACCCTGTTCGAGAAAATCCCTTTAAACAAGGACCTTTTCGATACCAAACCGCCACCGGAGGACGCCATGTTTTCTAACCAACTGAATTTATTCAAAAATTTACCGGACACTAGGGTGTTGATATGAAGAATAACGCGAGGATTGCGGTCGTAGGGGCTGGGCTGGGTGGTCTTGCGGCCGCCGCCTGCCTTATGCGGGCTGGCTTTGAAGTGAAAGTTTACGAGCAGGCGCCAGTGCTTGGCGAGGTGGGTGCGGGGATACAATTGAGTGCCAATGCTACCTCCGTACTACGATCGTTGGGATTGCAGAGTGAGCTCGATGCTGTAGGCGTGAGGCCACTGTCCTATGATTTTTGCCTTTTTAACACTGCCGAGCGTCTGCAGGGCTTCGCGCTCGGAGATGATCACGAGGCCCGCTTCGGCGCCCCTTACTATCAGTTGCATCGCGCGGACCTACATGAAATTCTGGTCCGCTGCGTCTCCGGGCTGAGTTCGAATGCCATTGAGCTGAACAAGAGTTGCGTTGGTTTTGAAGAGGGTCCGGATGAAGTAACCCTTCGATTCTCTGACGGTTCAACGGCAACCGCTGATTTGCTTGTCGGCGCCGATGGTATCAAGTCCGCGGTTCTTGAGCAGTTGGTGGGCCCGCAGGCGCCCCGGTTTACGGGCCAGTCTGCGTGGCGAATTGTTGTGCCGGCGAACCAGCTGCCCGAAGGTTTTATGGAGCAGCGCATGTATATCTGGGTTGGCCCAGGTAAACACGCGGTCACTTATTACTTGCGTGGCGGAAAGCTCGTCAACCTGGTCGCCTGCGTGGACAGTGATAGCTGGACCGAAGAGGGGTGGACTGTTAAGGCACCGTGGGAAGATTTGAAGCAGGAGTTCGAGGGATGGTGCGATAAGATTCAGCTGATTGTCGACCAGGCGGATCGCAACTCCTGCTTTCGCTGGGCACTTTACAATCGACCAGCCCTCGAGAGCTGGCACAGCAATCGTGTTGTGCTGATGGGTGATGCAGTGCATGCGACCCTGCCGTACATGGCGCAGGGTGCGGTTATGGCAGTCGAGGATGCCGCCGTGTTGACCCGTGTTCTGTCCTCAGACGAAGAGCTGCCCGAGGCTTTGGCGCGATATCAACGGAATCGGCTACCGAGAACGACTCGAATCGTGAACGAATCCTCTGCGAACGCTAAACTCTTTCACCACGAATCGGAGTCGGCGCTGCGTGAGGCCTTCGCCAGGCGCGGCGATATAGGCAAAGACCGTGCGCAGTGGTTATATTCATACCAGCCACTCACGGTACCGTTGAACTGATGGGTTGCCGTCTCGCTCAGTCCCCAAGGGTGTGGTGGGTGTAATCGACCGCTGTGCTATGCTCTGGCATCACGCGCCATTCCCAGTACCGATCACGAATCGCGGTCGTCACCCGTCCCGCGGTACCGGTACCACCGACTGACTGATCCTCAATCTGCGTGACTGGGAATATCCCGCCGGCTGAGGAGGTGATGAAGATCTCATCGGCTGACATTAACTCATCTGGGCTGACGTTATCCGACCGACACTCCAGCCCCATCTCTGCCGCAATCTCCATAACCGTACGCCGTGTGATACCCTTGAGGCAGTCATGCTCAGGCGTTCTGATGATGCCCCCACTTACGATAAACACATTGAAGCCAACCCCCTCTGCCACGAAGCCGCTGTGGCCGAGCAGAATCGCATTCTGAGCGCCGCGATCACCTGCCTCCAATCGGGCCTGAATCAGGTCGCCCCAGTGGAAATTTTTTGCCGTCGCGTCAACGCTGGTTTCCGGGATGCGGGGCACGGCGCTGATAATCATCGACAGACCACCGGTGTCGTCGACTCCCAGTTGGGGAACGCTTTGAGACCAGCCGTAGAGCCTGCTTGTGAATTGCGCGGGGTCGCGAACTTCTGCCGATGGTGGTATTCCCCGTGTCGTGCACAGATAAATGATGCCGTCTCTCATTCCTGAGCGGGCAACGAGCTCCTGACAAATTTCTGCCATAGCCTGGCGCGTTCGTGGATGCGGGAGCCGCCACTTGCTCATGCTTTCCTCGAAACGCTGCAGGTGGTCGTCAAGCCGAAAGATACGCCCTTCGTGGAAGGGAATGCCGTCGTAAACCACATCTGATTTATTGAAACCCCAGTCAAGAAGCGGTATTGCAGCTTCCATCAGCGGAACGAAGTGTCCGTTCACATAGCCGATGCCGGGTTCCTCGTGCTCGACCGTCTGGTTACTTGCAGCAGTTACTAGCTCGGGTGTTCTTTTAGAGGTCATTTCATTTTCCTTAAAGGCGTCGATCGCTCCATCCTGTGAGTAAAGCTCGCAGGTCGGGTGTCGTCATTCAGCAATCTAATTTTCGCACAGGGCGGCAGGGCTCCGCCATAGTGGTCTACACAAAATTAAAAAAACCCCGAATAAATTAGAGATTGCGATTAATATGATATATATTGTACTACAAATATGGAGGCCGACTGGAAGATGATGGCTGATGTAAAACTGCTAAGGGTGCCCAAGTGGGGATTTTCCATGGAGGAGGGGACGATTACCGCCTGGTTGATTTCGGTTGGTGACACCTTCGAGGAAGGTCAGGAGATCTGCGAGATTGAAACAAGCAAGATCGCCAACGTCCTGGAGGCGCCGTTTTCGGGAGTGCTGAGGCGCATCGTGGCGACTGTCGGCGACACATTGCCGGTTCAGGCAGTCATCGCGGTTGCCGCGCCGGCGGAGGTGAGTGACGAGGAGATTGACGCGGTTCTCGAAGACATCGCGCTCGATAGACAATCTGATGAGATGGATACGCAGAAGCCAGTTGCCGGGAATCAGTCGACGCACGTTGAGCGGCAGCAGGGCGTAGCGCAGGGCTACGCTGAACCGTCTGCAGGCCCGGTTCAAGCCGCGACGAAACGCGTGGCTACGGATCGCATGACGGTATCATCCGCCGTATCGGTACGGGTTCCGGCCGCGCTCGCAGGTCGCACTACAGAGGTGGTGGTGGCCACACCGAGGGCGACGGCATTTGCAGATGAGAACTGCATTGACCTCGCTCAGGTTCCAGGGACCGGTCGCAGCGGTCGAATTTCCGTGCAGGATGTTCGCAACGCGCTGGCGGCAGCCGGGGGTTCCGTGCCTGCGCGAGCGATGCACCCAGCGGCTGTTGCAGCGCCCGCTGCGGCAAGGGATGAATCTACCGTTGCCGCGACGCCGGTTGCACGTCGTCTGGCTGTGCGCTGGAACATATCCCTGAGTCAATGCCGGGCCACGGGGCGCATGGGTCGTGTGTGTAAAGCCGATGTGGAGGCCGCTCGGGCGCTCGCGGGCGGCGGCCCTGACCGGGCACCTCGGCCGGAGTCCGGCGACGCTGTTCATTGGGCAGACACGACAAGCGCTGCGCCATTTACTGAAATTCCACTGACCGCCATGCGCAAAACCATTGCAACGCGACTCAGTAAGTCGAAGCAGGATGCACCACATTTTCGCGTAACAATTGACGCCGATGTCGATGCACTGATTGCTCTGCGGGCGCAGCTGAATCGCGAGCACGCGGGCGTCAAGGTGTCCGTCAACGATTTTATTGTCAAGGCCGTCGCCATGGCCCTACTCAAGCATCCGCACTGCAACATTCAGTTCGATGGCAGCGTGATCCGTCGGTTTGCCGCTGCTGACATCGCTGTGGCGGTGTCACTCGAGGCGGGGTTGATCACCCCAATTATAAGGAGTGCTGACAAGAAATCCTTGGTCACGATTTCCAATGAGATGCGCAGCCTTGCAACGCGCGCAAAGGCATCCACACTCACACCAGACCAATACCAGGGCGGTACCTTTACCGTGTCTAACCTCGGCATGTTTGGGGTCACGCACTTCGACGCCATCATCAATCCACCACAGGCTGCGATCCTGGCCGTGGGCGCTGTGCGGGAGGAAATGCGGATGACTGATGCTGTGCCCACGGCGGTAACCCGCATGAGCATGACTTTGTCATCAGATCATCGAGTTATTGATGGTGCGGCTGCCGCGCGGTTTTTACAGACCGTCAAGCGCAATCTTGAAGCGCCTGTTCTTATGTTGGCGGAATAGCTGAGTGAGCGATTCAGCTGAATATGATGTTGCCATTATTGGCGGTGGGCCGGGCGGTTACGTGGCGGCTATCAGGGCCGCGCAGCTTGGCCTTAGCGTCGCACTCATCGAAGAGAAAAATCTTGGCGGAATCTGCCTGAACTGGGGCTGCATACCAACCAAAGCACTGCTCAAGGGTGCGGAATTTGCGCACAGCCTTGGTAAGGCGTCGACGCTGGGCTTCGAACTGTCTGAGTGGAAATTTGATCTGCCCAGGCTGGTTAAACACAGTCGGGACGTATCGAGCCGTCTCACCGACGGTATCGAGTTCCTCATGCACAAGAACGGGATCACCGTTTACACCGCGCGTGCGAAGCTGGTGGCCAAGGAACAGCTGGAGCTGTGCAGCACCGAGAGTGATCCAATACACCTCAAGGCGACCCACATTATTATTGCGACTGGTGCCAGTCCGCGAATGATTCCGGGTGTGGAGCCGGATGGGGATCGCATCTGGACCTATTTTGAAGCCGTGATGCCAAAGCGTCTGCCGAAGTCATTACTGGTCATCGGGTCCGGCGCAATTGGCATCGAATTTGCGAGTTTTTACAACGACCTTGGTGTGGACGTGACTGTTGTAGAAGCGCTTGATCAACTACTCCCCAACGAGGATGCCGATGTTTCCGCGTTTGTCACGCGCTCCATGCAGAAGCGAGGGGTAAAATTCCTGCCGTCCACGCGTACTGAGCGTGCGCTGGCAACTGTCGACGGCGTCGAATGTCACCTGGTTCGCGACGACGGCGCGGTGGAGACGTCTTCCTATGATCGTGTTTTGCTGGCCGCGGGGGTCACCGCAAACAGCGGCGATCTGGGCCTTGGCACTGTTGGCGTGGAAATCGACGGCGCCGGGTTCATCCTCACTGACTCGCGGTGCCAAACGAACGTTGTTGGCGTCTACGCGATTGGTGATGTGAGTGGTCCACCCTGCCTCGCGCACAAGGCTAGCCATGAGGCGGTGTTGTGCGTCGAGCAGTTGGCCGGCATCCCCAACGTATCTTCGACCGACAAGAACAGGATCCCGGCGTGCACCTACTGTCGTCCGCAGATTGCCAGCCTTGGGCTCACTGAGCGCCAGGCACGAGCTTTGGGAAAAGAGCTCAGAATCGGCCGCTTTGACCTGCAGGCCAATGGCAAAGCCCTCGCGTCCGGTGATACGGAAGGTTTTGTAAAAGTGATCTTCGACGATGAATCAGGCGAGCTGCTGGGCGCTCACATGGTCGGAGCTGAGGCGACGGAGCAACTCCAGGGTTTCGGGATAGCGCAGTCCCTGGAGGGAACCGCTGATGACCTCGTCGATGTGATCTTTGCGCATCCGACACTGTCTGAAGCCATGCATGAGGCGGTACTGGACGCTTACGGCCACGCCCTGCACGCATGATCTGCGCAGAACGATTAATTTTCCAAGGGAGAGAGTGATGGACAAGACCGGAGCGCTGAGCGCCTACCGCACGATGCGACGAATTCGCGAATTCGAAACGCGAATTTCCAAAGAGTTCGCGGCCGGGACTGTTCCCGGCATGACGCATCTCTACATTGGTCAGGAAGCTGTTGCCGCGGGCATCTGTCATGAACTCACCAACGAAGATTACATCGCATCTACGCACCG
Source organism: SAR92 bacterium BACL16 MAG-120619-bin48 (assembly GCA_001438605.1). Lineage (GTDB taxonomy): Bacteria > Pseudomonadota > Gammaproteobacteria > Pseudomonadales > Porticoccaceae > HTCC2207. The sequence goes on from LIDE01000036.1 coordinate 14,729, forward strand.
TGGTCACGGCCACTCCATTGCCAAGGGCTGCGACATCGGTGCGATGGCTCTGGAACTCTTCAGAAAGGCCGGTGGCATCTGCAAAGGCAAGGGTGGATCCATGCACATAGCGGATATTTCGAAGGGCATGCTGGGCGCTAACGCGATTGTTGGTGGGGCGCCGCCTCTGGCAGGCGGAGCAGCGCTCGCGATCAAGATTCGGGGGCAACGCAATGTGGCAGTCGCCTTTCTTGGCGATGGCGCAGCGAATCAGGGAACAACCCTTGAAGCAATGAATTTTGCTGTTGCCCTTAATCTGCCTCTGGTATTTGCTATTGAGTCCAATGGTTATGGCGAACACACGCTCGCCTCCTACGCAGCGCCAGGTGATCTCACGGAGCGGGCTGCTGCTTTTGGCATGCACGCGGAAAAAGTCGATGGTACTGATTTTTTTGCAGTACATGACGCGATGACCAGAGCGATCGAGCGCGCACATTCTGGTAACGGGCCGTCGGCCATTGAATGTGTAGCGAAACGCTGGCACGGACACTTTGAAGGTGACCCACAACTTTATCGCCCGAAAGGCGAGGTCGATTCTTTGCGGAAGACGGAGGACCCACTCAAGAAGTTTCGCGCAGTCGCGCAAAAGAAAAAGCTCGGCAGCAAAAAAGAGTACGATCAGATTGATGAAGAGGTTCGTGATGAGGTGGCGCAGGCGGTAGAGTTTGCACTTGCAGCGCCGCAGCCCGATGCATCAGAACTTCTGACCGATGTATATGCGACCTACTGAGGATTGGTGATGGCGATAAAAACCTTCAGGGAAGCGCTCAATGAAGCGCTACGAGAGGAGATGCAGCGCGATAAACGTGTTTTCCTTATCGGCGAGGATATTGCTGGCGGTATGGGTGGGCATGAAGGCGCGCCGGGCAGCTCCGGCGGCATGCTCGGTGTCACGAAGGGGCTCTACCAGGAATTTGGTCCGAATCGAGTCATCGATACGCCGATTTCCGAGAGCGCCATCATGGGAGCGGCCGCGGGCGCTGCACTGGCAGGCATGCGGCCCGTCGCGGAAATGATGTTCATGGACTTTTTCGGCGTCTGCTTCGACCAGATCTACAATCAGGCGGCCAAGTTTCGCTATATGTTTGGCGGCCAGTCGAGTACGCCCATGGTAATTCGTGGCATGGTTGGTGCCGGCTTTGGCTCTGCCGCGCAACACTCTCAGGCACTGTGGCCAATCTTCACACATATACCCGGACTCAAGGTGGCGCTTCCCTCTTGCCCGGCCGATGCCAAGGGGCTGCTTATTTCTGCTATCCGTGATCAAGACCCAGTGATTTTCCTTGAGCACAAGGTGCTCTACGACACCAAGGGAGAGGTTCCAGACGGTGACTATGCGACGCCGTTTGGCGTAGCCAACGTGACCCGCGACGGTGAAGACGTGACGATCGTGGCTTTCGGCAGGATGGTCCTGCTGGCAAATGAGGTGGCGGACAAATTGGCCGGGGAAATCTCCGTAGAGGTGGTGGACCCGCGTACGACTTCGCCGCTGGATACGGAGGTCATTATCGAGAGTGTGGAGTGTACGGGTAAGCTGCTGGTAGTCGACGAGGCCAGTCCGATGTGCAATCTCGCCTCGGAGGTTATTTCCGTGGTGGCGATTCATGCGATCGGTGCCCTGCGCGCGGCTCCTATCAAGCTTTCTCCACCTCATACACCGGTTCCCGCTGCCCCGAACCTTGAGCGGCTCTACATTCCCTCCGTGGCGCAAATCGAGGAAGCGGTTCGACGATTACACGCCACCGGATGACCGCGAGACGAACTATGGCAATGAAACAAGAGCAAGCAGTATCCCACCTTATCGGTGGCCAGTGGACCGATTTGCCGACTGGGAACACCTTGCAGTCGAGCCTCGATCCGGCCACTGGCGAAGTTATCGGGTATTACGTGCCGGGGACAGTGGAATACGCGGATGCGGCTGTGGCGGCAGCGCGGCGAGCGTTCTCCGAGGGAGAATGGGCGCAGTCTCCAAGACTGCGGGAGCAGGTACTGCTCTCACTGGCTCAGCGTATCGAAGCCGGCAGGGACGAACTGATTGAACTCCTGTGCCGGGAGAACGGCAAGTTGCGTGGTGAGGCGACCTTCGAAGTCAGCACGGCGATCTCCGAATGCCGATTCTATGCGGGACTAACACGCAGCACATTCGGCAGAACGCTAGAGTCTGAGCCAGACACCTGGTCCCTGTTGGTACGTGAACCTGCTGGCGTATGTGCGGTGATCGTACCGTGGAACGCGCCGGTTATCCTGCTGATTCGCTCACTTGCGCCGGCGCTGGCAGCGGGTTGTACCGTGGTGGTAAAACCGGCACCGCAAACGCCGCTCGCGAACGCCTGGGTTATGGCCTGTCTGCAGTCGATCACGAATCTGCCCAAAGGCGTGGTCAACTCCGTCAACGAATCGGGAGCTGTTGTCGGCAGGCGCCTGGTAGAATCGTCCGCTGTCGACGTGATCAGTTTCACCGGTTCAAGTGCGACGGGAAAGCATATCATGGCGGCAGCATCATCCACGCTAAAGCGCCTGTCATTGGAGCTGGGCGGCAAGGCACCGGCGATTGTTTTTCCGGACGCGGATATGACACAGGTTGTGCCGCAGCTAATCCGATGGTCCATGGTGCTGTCTGGTCAGATGTGCATTGCGATTACTCGTATCCTTGTGCATGATAGCTGTTATGACGCCTACGCAGATGCATTGAGGAACACCTACGGAAAACTGCGTATCAAGCCGGGAATCGAACCGGACAGCCAGATGGGGCCGCTTATCGACAAGGCAAACCAGTCGCGTGTGCTGGACCTCGCAGCCAGGGCTGGTGATTACGGTCAGGTGCTGTTGCAGGGAAGCAGCCTGTCCGCGGCCTATCCAGATGGCTGTTTCGTCACACCAACACTGGTCGCCATAGAAGACACCGATAGCCCTCTGGTACAGGAGGAAATATTTGGTCCGATTATCTGTCTCGAGCGTTTTTACGATGAGACTGATGCCGTGCGCCGCGCTAATGCCACGCGTTACGGTCTGGCCGCGAGCTTGTGGACCACAGACTTGAATCGAGCGATGCGTGTGTCCCGCAGAATTCGCGCAGGAACAGTTTGGCTCAATTCGCACGGGCGCCTCATCGCCGAGGCAGAAACCGGCGGCTATGGAGAGAGTGGATTAGGCCGGCTGCACGGCATAGAAGCCCTGAATGATTTTCTGGAGACCAAGCACATTTACCTGGAAGCGGGGCTGGCACCATGAGAATGCGGCAGTGCCTATTCGTGATCACTCTGATGCTACTCCCGCTCGTTCAATTCGCGACTGCGGACACTGTGATTGCGGATCAGCGCCCAAATATTCTAATCGTAGTTGCAGACGATCTCGGATTCTCGGATATCGAACCCTACGGTGGTGAGATCGCAACACCGACGCTCGCACGTCTGGCAGACAACGGTCTGAAGCTGACCAATTTTCACTCGCACACCGTATGTACCCCGACGCGAGCGATGTTACTCAGTGGCGTCAACAATCACGCAGTGGGTATCGCTGCGATGGCCGGAGAGGCGCGTGGCGCCCAGCAGGGCGCGCCAGGGTATGAAGGTTACCTGCGCCACGATGTCCTGACGTTGGCCGATCTGCTGTCAGCCTCGGGCTATCAGTCCTGGATGTCCGGCAAGTGGGACCTTGGCGGGCGAAATGATGATTCCCTGCTGCCCAATCAACGGGGGTTTGATCGATCCTTTGCGCTGGTAGAGGGGAGTGCAGATTTCTTTCGGGTCTATCCTGCGCTTGCCGAACTCCCCGACGTTAACTATCGGCTGGATGGAAAGAAACATCCGCCGACAGAACCCTTCTACATCACAGATGTGTATACCGATTACGCGCTGGAGTTCATCCAGGAGCTCGATGAGGAAAAACCTTTTTTCGGTTATCTGACCTACACGGCACCGCATTATCCACTGCAGGCACCCGATAGCTTCATAAGGCAATATGACGGTGTGTATGAGGTGGGTTATGCCACTATACGTGAAGCCCGACTGAAAGGTATGGTATCTCAGGGTGTGATCGAGAACCCCAAAGCCTCTCCGCCTACTCCTCTCTGGCCGAGTTGGAGTGAACTATCGGCCACGCAGCAGGCTTTCGAAGCCCGGCGTATGGCTGTTTACGCAGCAATGATCACAGCGATGGATGCGCAACTGTCGCGTGTGATCAAAGTGCTTGAAGATAGTGGTCGCCTCGATAACACGTTAATTGTATTTCTATCCGATAACGGCCCAGAGGGCGGCAATCCCCTGGACTGGGCTGATTTCTACACCGATTGGGCCATAAGCAATTTCGATCTATCGCTGGCAAATCTCGGTCGTCCTCATTCCTATGCCTGGACCGGCCCCCGCTGGGCTGAGGTGAGTGCAACGCCTTTCGCGCTTTTCAAGGGGTTCGCCAGCGAGGGGGGCACGCGTGTACCCGCTATCATCCACTGGCCTGCCGGTCTCGAGCGTGTCGGCGTTTCCGACGAGTACCTCCATGTGCTCGATGTGCCGGCAACGCTGCTGGATATCGCGGGTGTGCCACATTCCGGCACTGAGACTACTGGGCACAAGGCGAGAAAGCTTGAGGGGCGGGTGCTGACCCCATTTCTTGCGTCCAGGCAATCAACTGTTGATGACACGGTACACGTTTGGGAAATATTTGATCGCAGGGCAGTGCGTGCCGGTAAGTGGAAAATGACTTACGCCAATGCTCGGTGGGGAAAGGGTGACGGCTGGTCTCTCTATGATCTCGAGGCAGACCCCACTGAGGTCACTGACGTCATTTTGCAATACCCTGAGGTGGCCGCACGCCTGTTGCAAGAGTGGGAGCACTACGTGGAAGCCAATCATCTGATCCTGCTCGAGGGCGGTCTCAATCTGCGCTGGACCAATCTGTTCACCCATTTCGACTGGGCGCCCGTGCCACCTGGGGCATCAAGCCCGAGCGAGTCGGAGGACGAAAAGGAATGATGACCTGCGAGGCCTGGGTTCGCCGAGCCAAGGAGCTGCCTTTTGAACGTACTCGCATTGAGCTCGACGAACTGAGAGCTGGTGAAGTCCTGGTCGAACTCACAGCTACGGGTATTTGCCATATGGATGTGGAAGCCAAGGACATCGTCCCGCTTCCTGCCGTTTTTGGTCACGAAGGTGTCGGACGTGTGGCGCGTGTTGCTTCTGGTGTCCAGGACTTTGCTATTGGTGATCGCGTTGTGATGACCTATGCAGCCTGTGGCAGCTGCAGTCACTGCCGGGAGCGCGCGCCCTACCATTGCGACGATAGTTGGGAGCTCACGTTTTCTGGTCGGCGTGGCGATGGCAGTGCTACTGCCAGAGAAAATGGCGAACCAATCAGCGCTGCTTTTTTTCAGCAGTCGTCCTTCGCGCGTTACGCCATTACACCCGCCCGCGGTTTGGCGCGCGTTGCTCCGTCGCTCAAGATAGACGATACGCTACTGGCAGCATTTCCCTGCGGGGTTTTGACGGGAGCTGGGGTGGTTGCCCGTCAGTTTGGTTTCAGCGGCGGTGAGGCCCTTGCGGTTTTCGGTGTCGGTGCAGTGGGGCTCAGTGCAATCATGGCGGCCCGCAAGTTGGGTGCGCGTTCGATAGTTGCGGTGGATGTCAGGGCCGAGCGACTGGCGCTGGCGAAAGAGCTTGGTGCGACACATGTTATCAACGCCGCTGAGGAGCCTGATGTCGTTGCGCGCCTCAGCCACCTATTCCCTCGCGGATTACCTTTTGTTCTCGATACATCCGGTAACGCCAACGCTTTCCAGAGTGCCATGCGCTCGCTGGCAACGGGTGGTCGCATGGCGGTCTGCATTCTACCGGCACCCATGGAGGATTTTCAGTTCAAACCCTTCGAGTTGTTCAAGCGGGCGGCAGCGCTCGAAGCGGTTTCCTTTGGCAGTGCCGAGGCGATACGTTTCGTCCCCGAGATGATCAGCTGGTACGAGCGTGGCGAGTTTCCTGTCGATCGACTCGTCACAGTGTTCCCCTTCAGCAATCTGAATGAGGCTATTGCCGCATCCGAGTCTGGCGCTGTTATCAAGCCGGTGCTGGACCTGCGTCCGCAGTTCCAATGAACCAGTGTTTAGCGAGGTCTATTAAATGGTACCGATGCCCCAACTCCGCCCTGATGTAGCGAGCTTTATCGGCACGGTGCGTCCGATGCTTATCGGTGACGAATGGCATAGATGCGACAAGCGTTTCGCGGTGTACAACCCGGCGACGGGCGCTGTATTGGCGGAAGTCTGCGATGGTGGCGTGGTGGAGGTTGATGCCGCGGTAGTAGCTGCGCGGCGCGCCTTCGAGGATCACAGCTGGCGCCGGATGGCGCCCGCAGCGAGGACGGAACTGCTATGGAAGCTAGCCGACTTGCTGCTTGCCAACGCTGAGCAACTGGTCGAGCTCGAAGTGATGAATCAGGGAAAGTCCGCTGAGCTGGCGACGCATCTTGATGTTCATGGCTCTGCCGAATCACTGCGGTACTACGCGGGCTGGTGTACGAAGCTTGAAGGCACAACCCTCGATATCTCCTTTCCAGACTTTCGCGGAAAAAATGGGCAGGGTCCAGCTTATCATGCATACAGCGTGAAGGAGCCGATTGGTGTCGTTGCTGCGATTGTGCCGTGGAATGTGCCGTTGGTTATGGCGATTGCGAAGTTGGCGCCGGCGTTGACGGCCGGGTGTACCGTTGTACTGCGGCCAGCGCAGGAGACGCCCCTGACGACGTTAAGGTTGGGTGAACTGATTCTTGAAGCGGGCTTTCCGCCCGGTGTCGTCAACATCGTTACAGGTTTTGGTCCCGAGGTGCCTGCAGCGCTCGCGAACCACCACGACGTCGACATGGTCTCCTTCACTGGCTCGACCGCAGTTGGCCGCAAGATTGTTGAAGCGGCAGGGAACAGCAATTTAAAACGTGTCTGCCTCGAGCTTGGCGGAAATCGCCCGGTCATTGTCTGCGCGGATGCGGATCTTGATGCAGCGGCCCAGGCAGCTGTCGATGGTCTGATGATCAATTCGGGCCAGATGTGCTTTGCAGGGTCGCGTCTTCTTGTAGAGCGATCGATCTTCGACGCATTCATGCAGCGTGTCGCGTCGATTGCTGGCGCCATGAGGCTCGGGCCGGGCTGGGATTCCGCCGCCGCGCTCGGCCCGCTTATTTCAGCCAGGCAGCGGGACAGTGTGGCACAGGTGGTAGCGCAGGCCTGCGCAACCCCTGGAATAAGCCTGCTAACGGGTGGCAAGGCGTGTGAAGGGGCAGGCTTTTTCTACGAGCCCACGGTGTTTGCGTGTCCAGACCACAGCGCGGCGATCGTACAGATGGAAGTTTTTGGTCCTGTTATCACCGGCACACCCTTTGAGTCCGCGAGTGATCTCTATCAGGTCGCAAAGCTTGCGAATGACACCGAATACGGGTTAACAGCCAGTGTGTGGACGAAAGACCTCAGTCTGGCTCACCGTCTCGCTGCGGAAATTCGCTCCGGTATGGTCTGGATCAACTGCGCATACGCCTTTGACGAAGGCTTACCCTTTGGCGGCTACAAACAGTCTGGTTGGGGCAGGGAGGGGTCTCGGCTGGGGGTCGAGGAATACCTGCAGTCAAAGTCTGTTATAGCCGCGCTCTAGTTCGGAGGAGGTTTCTCATGCAAAGTCGATTAATCGGTTTTATCTGTCGCGCGGTTGCCTTAAGCGCAATTGTCCTGAGCGGCCACTCGCTTGCAGTCGATACAGTTTCAGAACTGAAATTCGTCCCTAACCCATCTGGCCGGGTCCCTCTTGCTGCGGCGATTGAGTTCTCGGGTCCTCCCGGATTACGGCTCAAGCTCACCATCTCAAGTGGCGACGAGCATTACACCTTCAGCGGTGGCCCTGAGTGGATGCTGGACGCGGAGCACTATCGCGTGCCCGTGTTGGGTATGCGACCTGCACGTGAGCATGCCATTCAACTCGATGTGTTCCGCGGTGATCAACTATTGGCCGAGCGTAGCTTCTCCCACAAGACGCCTTCTCTGCCAGACAACCCTCTGGCGTTTCCGCCCTTTCAGGTCAAGGTTCTGGAAGCAGACCGCCTGGAGCCTGGGGTTACCTTCCTGAGTGTGCGCCGGCGAGCGCTCGGTCGCTCCCAATGGCTCACACCGGCACAGCACCGCTTCTCAACGCAATGGGGCATGCTTGTGGCTTTCGACCAGCATGCAGAGGTCGTCTGGTGGTATGAGTCTGACAGCCGAACAGCCGGGATAGAGCGACTGCACAACGGCAACATCCTTATGCATCGTACGGATTTTTCCGCGGTCGAGATAGACATGCTGGGCTTCGTGAAAAACCAGTACTACGCAGAGCAGCGGCCCTCCCCAAAGCCGGAAAACCCTGACGCTGTCCCGATCCATGGCATCCAAACGCTGCACCATCAGCCGCATCAAATGCCTAACGGCGACTTTTTGAGCTTTTCCGCCAACGCCTATCCCATCGAGAACTACATCAGTTCCGAGAATGATCCTCTCGCGCCGCGGAAGGATGCGATGGTGATGGCCGACACGGTGATGCAGTTTACGCCCGAGGGAGAGGTCGTATGGCGCTGGAATACCATGGATTATCTGGACCCATTTCGTATTGGCTATGACACGTTCTGGGCGTACTGGTGGGTGAGGGGGTTTGACCAGCACGTCGACTGGACGCACGCCAACGGCGTGTCCTATGACGCCAGCGACGACAGCGTGCTGATCTCCCTGCGCAACCAGAGTGCTGTGCTGAAGATTGACCGAAGCACCGGAGATATAAAGTGGATCCTGGGCCGTCACGACAACTGGCCGCCTTCCCTGGAGAGCAAGCTACTGACGCCGGCAGGCCCGGGCCCTTTCATGTGGCAGGCTTATCAGCACAATCCGCGTGTGACATCCAAGGGCACCGTCATACTGTTTGATAACCGTGCTCACGGCGGTGCAATGCCCTTTGAGGAGCGCCCCCCAGCGTACAAGGGATTCAGCCGTGGCGTGGAGTATCTGGTTGATGAGAGTGCCATGACTGTTCGCCAGGTCTGGGCTTCGTCCGATGGCAGCGAGGATTACGCCTGCTTTACCAACGCGATGAGCGATGCCTCGCGCTTGCCAAAAACAGATAACCGACTGGTGATTCATGCGTTCTGCCTCCCGCGCGACGAGGGCATGACCGAAGACGAGATGGACGAGACACGACGCGCACCGGGTGACTTCCCGTACGGCGGCAGAATCCTGGAGTTCAGCGACGGGGAGGTTGTGCTATGGATCGACGTCGTTGACCCGAATGATCTCATTCAGTGGGAAGTGTACGGGGGGTTTCGCAACTCAGGACTGTACGCCCAGTAGCCTGGACCTCTTAGCCAGGGCTGGTATTACGGTCAGGTGCTGTTGCAGGGTGGACAGCCTGTCCGCGGCCTGTCCAGATGGCTGTTTTGTCACACCAACACTGGTCGCCATAGAAGACACCGATAGCCCTCTGGTACAGGAGGAAATATTTGGTCCGATTAATTGTCTCGAGCGTTTTTACGATGAGACCGATGTCGTGCGCCGCACTAATGCCACGCGCTACCGTTTGGCTCAACTCGCACGCGCGCCTCATCGCCGAGGCAGAGACCGGTGGCTATGGTGAGAGTAGATTGGGCCGGCTGCACGGCATAGAGGCCTTGAATGATTTTCTGGAGACAAAGCATTGTTACCTGGAAGCGGGGCTGGCATCGTGAGCTGGTTTAAGCGGCTATAATGCAACGATCACTGATTTGGGCTGGAGAAATTCCTCTACGCCTAGCCGTGATCCCTCCCTGCCCCAGCCGGATTGCTTGTATCCTCCGAACGGTAAGCCCTCATCGAATGCAAATGGGCAGTTTACCCAGACCATGCCTGCCTGTATTTCTGCGGACAACCGGTGGGCACGGCTGAGGTCCCGTGTCCAAAGGCTGGCAGTCAAGCCATAGTCGGTGTCATTTGCCAGCGCCGCAATGTGCAAAATGTCGCTGGAGTTCTCAAAGGGTGTTGCAGTGATTACCGGGCCAAACACCTCGTCCCTGACGACAGGTAGAGTCTGGTCGGGGCACACCATCACTGTCGGTTCGATATAGTATCCGTGTTCACCCAGCAACCGCCCCCCCGTGAGAATCTTCGCGTTGCCGCTGCGTGCTGACTCGATGTAGCTGCTGACGCGCCCTCTGTGCTTTTGCGATACCAGCGGACCCAGTTCGCTCTCGGGATCCCACCCAGGCCCCACAGTCATCCCGGCAGCGATGCTAGCGACCCTTTCAATAACATCATCGAAAGGGGATTACATTAATAAGTCCTCGATATTCCATCCTCAAACTTTCAATGTGCACGCGCATTCTGAGAGCGGCATAGGTTGGGTCTCCGGTCTCCAGTGCCTTGATAATCTCTCTGTGATCGCGTGCGGCGGTTTCGTTCTCTGTGTGTTGTCCGGCCTTGAGGTAGCATAGCAATGGGTAGTTGAGAATCGGTTTCAGCCAGGATTGTAGGGCCCGACTTCCCGACAGGGAGTGGATCCCATCATGGAATCTGGCGTTAAGCGCCAAAAAGTTCTGCTCATCGCCAGCTGGTACTGCCTCAAGTTGGTCCTGGATGCGCTTAATATTGTCCAACTGTGAGGGAGTTATGCGTGATGCGACCAGACCCACGCTGTAGCTTTCCAGGTTGGCCAAAATGTCATAGATGATTTCGATGTTTTCCTCGCTGACGTCTTTGACATAGGAGCGACGGTTCTCCTTGATGTCCACCAGTCCCTCGGCAGCCAGTTGTCTAATAGCTTGGCGTACTGGTGTTCGGCTGATGTTCAGAATTTCAGAAAACACTTCCTCCCGGAGGTGATAACCTGGCAGATAGGTACGCTGGATAATGCCTTCGAATATTGCGTTGTAAGCGGTCTTTATCGCGGTCGAATTGTCTTTCTTTTTCATACACGTCTCGTTAGGTGCTTTAAGTTTATTGATGTTCCGGAAGTATACACTTTGTCGAGCTTGTCTTGTATTGGCGGTGAAGTGGCTGCCACAACCCTGCGCGTGCTGAATCGTGCTAGCAAAGACTGTGCACGCTGAACCTCCAATGACCACTTTAGCGTTGATGGCACGTTAATCGCGGCCTGGGCGACTCACAAAAGTGTTCGCCGCAAGGGTGGGTCGGACGACGATAATCCTGACGGTGTCGGCGCGCAACGCGGGTTGCAACTTTCACGGCGAGAAGCATAGCAATAAGACCCATGCCTCGCGTACTGATCCCGAGGCTCTGCTTGCGTCCACGGGCGGGGGTACGAGAGCGCGCCCCAGCGATCGACATGCCGACGGTACTGAAAAGTGGGGCGACACTGGGAGCTGACCCAGGGTATGACACTCGGGAGTTTGTCGATCTATTGAGATACCTGGATGTTACACCGCACGTTGCGCGAAACCTGAAACGTCCCGGCGGGTCTCCGATTGACGACAAAATAACCCGTCATGCGGACTAAGAAATCAGTCAACGGGTACGCAAACGGGTGGAGGAGCGCTTCGGCTGGGCGAAGCAAATTGGCAGGCTCAGACAGACAAAGTTCAGAAGTCTGACTCGGGTAAGGCAGGACTTCCTGCGGGTGATGGCTGCCTACAACCTGGTGCGTATCAGAAATCTGCTGCCCGAGGTCGCGTGGTGACAGGATGCGGGGAAACGATAGCGCCCATGAGCTGCTTATGGAGGCGACAGAGACCATCAAGAGCTCTGGCACAACGGAAATCGGCCCAAAAATACCCAATTTGGCGAAGACCCCACGAATCCGGCGCGCTGTTAAGGCGCGGGGTCATTGTGGAAGTCCTTGTTACCCAGCGCGTCAAGTACCTACAGGCTACCGTCAGTCATGGTGTTACTCCCGTGGTCATCCCGTGCCTCGCCATATTTTCTCATCATAAATGTAGTGCAAAAAAATTTAAAAAATGGTTTATTAGCGATATAATTCTTATTATTGTAGTACACTATATGGAGGTTAACATGCTGCTATTTGATGCCCCGCCCGTCACGGTCGTGCCGATTGCGAACTCCGACAAGGAATTCCCCGTTCACCGCATTTACTGCGTTGGCCGCAATTACGCGGAACACGCGCGGGAGATGGGCAAAGATCCTGATCGTGATCCGCCGTTCTTCTTCTGCAAGCCTGCGGACGCCATCGTGCTGGACGGAGAGCCCGTTCCCTATCCGCCGCGGACGGAGAATCTGCATCACGAAATTGAGCTTGTGGTCGCGATAGGCAGGGAGGGCCACGATATCGCATCTGAGAACGCCGAGAGCTATATCTACGCGTATGCCGTTGGCAATGATATTACCCGTCGCGATCTGCAACTCGACTCACGCGCCACTGGGCGGCCCTGGGACACGGGCAAGGCTTTTGATCGTTCAGCCGCGATCAGCTGCCTCTATCCGGTTGATCAGGTAGGGCACATACGTACGGGTGAGATCGAACTGTCGGTAGACGGTGAACCCCGCCAGAAAGCAGATATCAGCCACCTGATCTGGAGCGTGCCAGAGATCATCGCCGAGCTTTCGACGCTATTTACCCTCAAGCCCGGCGATCTGATTTATACGGGTACTCCGGCAGGGGTCGGAAAGGTCGAGCCGGGACAGACAATGTCAGGCTCGATAGCGGGTTTGGGCACACTAACGAACACCGTGACGATGCGCTGAGCACATGAATCTATACTCGTTTTTTCGAAGCTCTGCCGCTTATCGGGTCCGTATCGCGCTTAATCTGAAAGGACTGGAATACGATCAGATTCCCGTGCATTTCCGAAAAGACGGCGGCCAGCATCGATCGCCGATGTTTCTGAATCTGAATCCCCAGGGTCTATTGCCCGTTATCGACGACAACGGGTTCGTGCTTCAGCAGTCGCTCGCTATTATCGAATACCTTGACGAACAGTACCCGGAAACCTCCAGGCTCGTGCCCCGGGCGACTCGCGACCGAGCTGTGGTGCGTGCGATGTCACAGATGGTAGCCTGCGACCTCCATCCGCTGAATAACCTGCGGGTACTGAATTACTTGCGGCAGGACATGGGCCAGAGCGAGGAGTCGATCGGTGCATGGTATCGACACTGGGTTCGCGAGACGTTGGGCCCGCTCGAGGAATTGGTCGGGCAACATGGTGGCGCCTGCTGCTTCGGCGACGAGATATCACTCGTCGATGTTTGTATCGTTCCGCAGCTGTATAACGCACGGCGCTTCGACTGCGATGTGGATTCGTTTCCACATGTCATTGCGATAGATAAACATCTGCGGGAGCTGCCACCCTTTGCTGCGGCAGCGCCGGAGGCGCAGCCCGATTTTGAATGATGGGCAGTTGGGTGTTAGTCGGCGGGAACTACTCGGGAGCTGCCGGGTGCGCTCTACCGCGGCTCCAGCGGCGGCATTTTTCCGCCTGGCACAAGGAGTTCAATAATATTGCCAAAGGGATCCTCACAGTATCTCGCTGCGCCACCACCCGCCACGTGAATACTTTCGCCGACACTGCGACCACCGGCCTGACACACGCGCTCGAAGGTTCGCTCGAGGTCCTTCACCTGAAACGCGATATGCCTGATGCCTTGCATATCGGCGCGTGCCTGCACCTGCGAACTGGCCGCGCCTGTTGAGTACTCGAAAATCTCTATATAGCTGTTTGCGAAGCGCATCAGGCAAAATTTCGCCGAGGACTGGTGCAGCCCTGTCAGTGCGTCAAATTTTCCCTCGCCGACTTCCCAGGCCGCCCGCTTGATAACCGCTCCATCGAAAGCCGCACTATAGAATTCTATAGCCTGGTCGATGTCGCTAACAACGAGAGCGACGTGATGAATACCCTCACAGTTATCTGCGCTTACCATGGCTTACCACTCCCGCTCCATGTAAATCCGCAGCTTTTTGTGCAGCGGCGCGTCATCAACGATAAACAGAAATGCAGGCTTCTTGCTGGAGCCGTTTGTGATGGTGACGCGAGAATGCGCCGGCAAGGCGGACACGTCAGCATCTGCCCAGCTAAAGGTGGTGTCATTCGCCGTTGTAGTGCCTGTGCCCTCAACAACGTGCAATACCTGCGAGCAGGAGCGACGGGGCAGACGCAACGTTTCTCCGGGCCGCAGCATCAGTGCTGAGAAGCCCAGGAAAGGCAAGCATGCTTCGCCTGACAGGGGATTGATGTAGGCCAGATGAATCGGTTTGTCGCGGCCCGTCTGTCCCGCGAGGGCCAGGAGAGCGTTCCTGGTGTCCTTCCAGGGATATCGGCGCATTGGATAGGGCGCGCTGGAATCGAGTTCGTCGTAGGGAACGAGGCCAGCCCTGGTAAAACGGGTTTCTGAGGCGTCCGGCGCAGTTTTCGCCTGCTGTAGCGGGGCAGCATCAGCGAACGAATGTTCAAGCAGATAGATAAGTGGAAGATCGAGAGCGTCCAACCAGACTACTGGACCGTCACCTTCATGGCCGTGTTCGTGCCACAGGCCGGGTGGTGTCAATATCAGGTCGCCGTGCTCCATCGGCAATTTCTCGCCCTCCACGGTGGTATAGCCGCCGCTGCCTTCTACTACGAGTCGAATCGCACTGGGTGTGTGGCGATGATTGGGTGCATCCTCGCCCGGGAGAATAAGTTGCATACCCACATAGATCGACGGCGTCGCCTGGAGCTTTTCCAGTCCCAATCCAGGATTGCACAGGACAAGAACTCGCCGTTCGGCCTTTTCTATGGGTGTGAGCTCGCCCGCTTGCATCAATAGGGGACGTACATCGTTGTAGCGCCAATGCGTTGCAACCGATGCTCCGGTGGGCTCTCCCTCCGGAAGAAACGCCCGCAGGCTCGGCCAGAGGGGGTTGAGGTTGAGTTGGTTTAGCGTCGCCAGATACGCAGGGGGCAATTCGGCTGCCGTTTGCAATTGGGTCATGAGCTTACCTTAGATTACGGAAGATTCTGTATTAATGTAGCACATAAATTTCGCGGCGCCCCCTAAGATTCGTAAGTTGAAAGGTTTTTTTTTGAGCCTAACGAGATGATTGCTTCCTGAAGAAATCAGCTAAGTTCCGCTTTTTTAACTGACATAACCGCCAAATAATCACTAGAGGCAGGCCTCTCTGAGGCGATTTTTTCACCTTTTACCGATTTTTCTTGCGCACGGAAATTTATTAATGTACAACAATACATGTCGAAGGGGAGTTTTGCGGGCTCGAAAGCCGCGTTCCCAAGGGCGTGTTGGTCCCAAAGGGTTGAGGTGATGAGCCCTAGAGTCGCCTTTTTGCGGCTTTGAGGAAGGGGGCACTGATGCGATATAGATCGCAACCAGTGCGCAGCGGATCGATGTAAACAATATGAATGGTCGGAGACAGGGTTATGATACAAGCTGATAGATTACAAGAGTGTCGCGAGCGGTCGGGTACCGCAAAAGCGTCAATACTGACGCTGTTACTCTTTGCGACTGCCTCTACGGGTACAGGTGCGGCAGGAGGCGATGACAGGCTGGAAGAGGTTCTGGTGACCGCCCAGAAGAGGGAGCAATCCCTGCAGGACGTCGCTGTGTCTGTGACCGCGTTTACGGCGGCAGATATTGCGCGCTCCCAACTCAGAGACTCCGAAGAGATTCTGATGAAGGTCCCGAACCTTGACGTACGCTCGAACTCTGGCTCCTCAAACGCCAACATTTTCCTGCGCGGCGTGGGTACGGTGGGGATAGGCTTTAATCTCCAAAGCGGCGTTGGGATATACACAGATGATGTCGCGTTGAATTCTCCCGTGGTTAATATCCTGCAAGTTTATGATCTAGAGCGGGTCGAGGTACTGCGCGGCCCTCAAAATACGCTCTACGGCCGTAACACGACCGGCGGCGCGATCAACTTCATATCGCGAAAGCCTGAGATAGGCGAGGAAATGAATGGATTTGGAAGCGTTAGCTACGGCCGGTTCAATGAGCTCAGCCTGGAGGGTGCACTGAGCATGCCCCTCGGCGATAAGGCAGCGGCGAGGTTCGCCTTCCAATCCCAGACGCGTGATGGTATTCGTGAAAATCTCGTTACCGGAAGTGACGATATTGAGCGAGATAAGCAGGCGGGTAGAGTTCAATTGGTGTTCGAGCCCAGCGAAAGTGTTTCCGTGAATCTCAAAGCGCATATTGAACGGATTGATGCCGACAATATTCGCTACAAGTCTGCGGGTGCCTATGCGCCCGGAGTGACCCTACCAGACCCTTCCCAGTTATGCGCTACACCGTATGCATTTGGTTGTAGCAACGGCTTTGGTTTCGTGGACTCAAGGGATGAGCGTGAGTTTTCTTCTGATATGGCGCGGCCGATAAATACGGTCGACGCAGAGGGCGTTTCAGTTAAGATAAACATAGACTTCGAAAACTTCTCGCTGACCTCTATTACGGCCTATGAACAAAATGAGCAGGAGCTCTCCGAGGATTCCGATGGGTACCCCGGACATGCGTTCCACTTCTTTCTGGAGTCGGAACAGGAACAAGTAAGCCAGGAGATTCGGGTGGCGTCCAATAGCGATGGTGATTTTCGCTGGATGGTTGGTGCCTACGGGTTCTGGGAGCAAACCTCTGGCACGACCGGGCCAACCTTTGCAACACCAATGGGTATCATGCTGGTTCGCTCTGATGCGGATTTCGATAATACGAGCTACTCTGCCTATTTTAATCTTGAGTACGATGTCGCTGAAGAAGTGACCCTGAGAGGCGGCTTCCGTGGCGGCGTAGACACTATTGAGGGCAGCACGGTCGCCCTGTTCGCAGCACAATCCCAACTTCCCGGACTCGATATTGCCGGCCCGTCTTTTTCGGGACAAATGCTGCCGGACTTTGACACGCTCGTGGCCGTCGGAGAGGCGAATGGTGCGGCGGTGATTCGCGTCGGAGGCCCAACCGACCCCGATGCGAATATCAATGACACAGACTTCAATGAATGGGGGGCTGAACTTGGCGTCGACTACAGACCCACCGACGATATGCTCGTTTACGGCGAATGGAGCCGTGGCTACAAGGCCGGCCTATTCCCCAATGCACCGATGGCAATAATGGGGGGGCAGGGCGATGACCCGATTGATCCGGAGATAGTCAACAGTTACGAGGTCGGGGTGAAAACCGAGTTCGCCGATGGTAGAGCCCGCTTCAACGCTTCGATCTTCTATACAGATTACACCGACCAGCAGCAAAACCAGAATATAAACGGTCAGTTCGAGGTTGTGAGTATCGATTCGGAAATCTGGGGCGGTGAGGCAGAATTAACCTGGCTCCCGTCTGAGGGACTCTTTGTCGACGTGGGTATCGCGATGCTCGACACCGAAGTTACCGATACGAAGAATGCCAGCCAAATCGGCAAGAACCTGGTTAATGCACCGGATCTCACCGGGCGTGTGGCGGTTCGTCGAGAGTGGCAATTGGACAGTGGCGGCCTGTTTAGTATCGGCGCGGACGCACGCTACGCGTCCAAGCGATACTTCAATCTCGACAACGAGGTATTCGACGGTGATTACGTGATCGTCGACGCGCAAGGTTCCTACGAATTTGGGCCGGATGGCCGCTACCTCGTTGCACTCTGGGGCAAAAACCTGTTCGATGAAGTCTATTTTACGAATGGCTTTACCTTCGATGATAACGCTGACGGATTTACGGATTACAAAACTTTCCTGATCTCGCCGCCACAGACATTCGGTGTCAGCCTACAGATAAACTTTTAGCGATTAAATGGCTCCCTGTAGCAGTACCCGGAATGGAAACGCGTTTCGAGCACCAGAAGCACCGTACTCTTGTGCAGCAATAGGTTGATACCTGCCGGCTGGAACATTGCGCAATTCACTGCACCCATTCACGGTGCAGTGAAAGAGCCCTCGGGGGTGCTACCCGCCCCCGAGGGCCTTGTCTGGCGCCATATGGTGTGGCAGCGGAGTCTTTTCTGCGGCCATGAGAAGTCAGTGTAATTTGCATCTGTTGCACCCATTGTGGGTGCAACAGATGCGCTTTGCAGGGGGCTCCCTTAGCGCGCTGACCCCTATGGACTGCTGGATCGACCTGATATGATGCCTATTACCCGCCGAATACTACTCAGAGCACGGAGATAGGAACACATTGAATTCACCTATCTTCTTTTCCATACCCACACGCCAATCACCTGACTCCCTGGTGTTGTTTACCGCAAGCCTGTGTTTCTTGCTATCCGGCTTTTCAGCGCTTCTCTACCAGATAGCCTGGTCCAAAAGCCTGGCTATCGTGTTCGGTACGTCATATCTCGCTGTCGCGACAGTATTGGCAGCTTATATGGGTGGTTTGGCGCTCGGAGCTACCATTGCAGCCCGCATGCTTGATCGAGTACGCAACGCGATTCTTGTCTACGGAGTCCTTGAGGCTGTGATCAGCGTCAGTGCGCTTGCAGTGCCTGTCTTGTTGAAGATGGCCGGGAGTTTGCTTGTCGTGTTGCTCGGCAACCAGGCCGAACCCGTCTCATCCAACGGCTACCTGCAGACAGCCTACTATTTGGCGGCGACATTTGTGGTATTGGCTGTGCCTACGAGTGCGATGGGAGCTACGCTGCCCTTATTGGCACGCTACGTGATTAACGCAGACAGGCAGGTGGGGCCGCGTCTTGGTTTACTCTACGGCATCAACACGATTGGCGCAGTATTTGGCGCGCTGGTGGCGGGCTTCCTGTTGTTGCCGGTACTGGGCTTAATGGGCACGCTGTTCGTTGGCGCGATTATTAACCTCGCTGTGTTCGCTGTGGCCATTTTCCTTGCTCGACTCTCTGCAGGAGCGGACGAAGCTGCCGAAAGGAGACGCGACGACACAGGTGTGCGACCGGCAATTAATATCCCGTCTTTGCACTGGGTGATGCCCGTGATGCTGGCGTCTGGTGCAGTTTCCTTCACCCTGGAGATTCTCTGGACCCGCTTACTGAGCCATCTGTTTGGCGGCACGGTCTATGCGTTCTCCATAATGCTTGCCTGTTTCCTTTCTGGCATTGCTATCGGTGGGTTTTTTGCGGGCAGACTTGCCAAGGATCAGCAGCATGCTTCAGCTTACTTCGCGGGCTCGCAAATACTCATTGCGCTCTTATCTTATGCATCCTATTCGCTGATGGGTGCCTGGATACCTGTGAGTGATGGGCTTCTCATCAAGGGTCTCTATGCTTTTCTCATAATCGTACCTTCAACACTGTTTATTGGAGCTACCTATCCGTTGGCGGTGCGTATGGTCGTAAACAACAGCGATGAAACAGGCAGCCTCGCAGGACGTGTTTACGCGTGGAATACTGTGGGCGCTATCTTTGGATCACTCCTGTGCGGATTTTTCTTCCTGCCTCAGTTTGGTTTCGGCACCACCTTGAAGATCGCGATGACGCTGAGCCTCGCCCTCGCAACCATTGCCCTGGTCAAGCGGCACCCGAAGAATCGCACAGCCGGATCGCTGGTTGCTGTACTGACGGTGGCGGTCATGCTTTTCCTCTCGCCGGCCCGGCCTGATCGAGTAGTTTATGTAAACAGCAGCGGAATTGTATCAGCTGGGGTGGAGCGCTTTTATGCCGTTGGTCAGTCGGCCACAATTCTCCTGCAGGAAACTAACGATTTCTTCAAGCTGTCAAGTAACGGGCTATCTGAATCTGCGATCGGACATGGCGGCAAGCCACCCTATAATCTTTCACAGAAGTGGCTGTCGGGGTTGCCAACACTCGCCAGACCTGACGCCGCGTCCATGCTGATTATTGGTCTTGGTGGTGGTGTCGCCCTTGAGGGTGTTCCGCCACACATCAGCTCAGTCGATGTCATTGAGCTGGAGCCCATGGTGCTTGCTGCAAATCAATCGATAGCGCCGGAGAGGGGCGATGATCCTCTTGCGGATCCGCGTATTTCGGTCGTGCTTAACGATGCCAGAAACGCGCTCAAGCTCACGCAGAAGACATACGACATCATCGTATCGCAACCTTCACATCCGTGGACCGGTGGTGCAGCGCATCTTTACACAGTCGAATTTTTGCAGCAGGCGAAGTCTCACTTGAATCCAGGTGGTGTGTTCCTGCAGTGGATCAACTCCCGATTCCTTGATGAAGAACTACTGCAAACGCTTATGGCTACGTTGGCCGATCAGTTCAGCTTTGTTGAGCTCTATCAACCGGAGCGCGAGGTGCTGTTTTTTTTAGCGTCCGACAAACCGCTGGAAATCTGGGATGGTCAGCAGGGCGCGGCAATGGCTTTGCGCCGCTATCCGCGGCATTACAATCGAATGGGAATGCGTTCCCCGGAAGACATTATCGCGATGCTGTCTTTGAATGATGCGGCCGTACGGAGCTTTTCAGCCGACGCACCCCTCAACACGGATGATCACAACCTGCTGGCATTTTATAGTTTGCCCGGAGGCAAGGGATTGACCAGTGATGATATGCAGACGCTGTTTCTTGATATGGACCCCCTTACGACCGAGAACAGCGATTTGCATCGTAACTTCGGAGACCGACTGGCATTACATCATGTCGCGGAGCAACTGCTGCAAGGGCGCTTCATACAGCGCACCTATCAGCTGGCGCGCGCAGCTTCCCTGCCCGATATCACAGCGACAATTGATGCGTTGGGCTACGATCACTCGGGAGAGACCGAGAAGGCCAGGGCCGCATTCAATGAGGCACTGATTCGCAATCCGGAAAACGGCGCAGCCCGTGCGGGTCTGCTAAGAACCTACATGGGTGCGTTCGCGCGCGGGCAGTTACCTCCCGAAGTTGCGGCTCTGGCTAATCAGCTCAGGGGGCCTGAGCGACGCGTACTGGAGGGATGGGTGTTCGGTGCCGCAGGGGCGTTCGGCCGCCTGGCAGCGCTGGACGCTGAGTTGGCGATGGTCCCACCGACCTCTTTGTTTTATCCAGTTTCCGTGAAGCTGCGCGTCGATTGGCGGATACTTCTGGCAAAGCAAAAAGAGGACCCCGCGCCAGCGGTGGAAGCATTAATCATCCTCGACGATCTTCTCGCGTCCTACTGGAATCTGGATCTCTACTTGCTGCGAGCCGTTGCTGCGCAGTTGGCCGGAAACAATATTGTGTTCAGGGAGTCCGTCGCTGCCGCGTCCAGGCAGGTGCGAGCGCGCATTGCCTTGCCAGATGATAGCGACCTGGCTCTTAATCCTGATGAGGCCAAGTACTTGAAAGGACGTCTTCTGGAGATGAGAGGGCTTTGGCCTGCAACGCTTACTGTGTCTTCCAGCGATCGCGCAGCAGTGGTAATGATGGAGCTGAACCGCACGATCGAAGCATTGTGAGCAGTAGAAAATGCCAACAGAGCCAAATCCGCTCAGTCACGGCACCGTAACATCGATAAGATAAGCCTCGCCGTTGAGGGGGTTTACATAGGCAATATGCAGCGGAGCAGTTCGCTGTGACTGCCCTGCCGGTGCCTCGAGTGCACGACGCGTTTCCCTCCAGGGATATCGGCGTAGCGCCAGCGGCTCGCTACCGACGAGTGGACAGGTTCGCCCTCCGGCAGTAGCCCACGCAGGCTGGGCCACAACGGGTTCAGATTGAGATCGTTGAGGCTTTGCAGGTAGTCCTGTGGTAATTCGGTCGCGGCCTGTAGTTGGCTCATGCTTCGGTCCTCAATGATCCTTCGGGCTTTGTCGAATTGATCTGTTCTTTTATGATGATCTCGACCCCACCCAAATATGCGTGTCGCAGGTGGTGGGCTACATCAAGGGTAAAAGTGTGATCCACATTGCCCGGATGTACGCAGGCAGGAAGAAGAACTTAGTAGGTCAGCATTTCTGGGCGCGAGGCTACTTCGCGTCGACAGTGGGTCGGATGAAAAAGTCATTCGCGAGTACATCCGGCACCAGGGACAGGAAGACAAACGGATAGACCAGATGCAGTTGTTATTACAGCGCTGGCCCCCTTCTGGGGGCTTGCGCCGGAAAGCCGATCTCTGACGTTGCCTACATCCAGACCGCTGTCATTAGTGCTTATATCTGCGTTAAGCACCGTATCCTGGTCAATGGTAAAGCTGTCGTCGACGGCAACGGGGGTATTGTCTACCGGCATTGGGGTTGGTGTGGGAGCTGCTGATCCGGAACCGCCACCGCAGG
>LIDE01000037.1 GCA_001438605.1 SAR92 bacterium BACL16 MAG-120619-bin48
AATACGGCTTCCGATTGCCCTCAGCCCTTGATAACCGCCCGTTGCGCTTTGATGAATGGGAAGGGTTGGCACCGCAAATGATTTTTGTGTCAGCGACACCCAGCCGCTACGAAGCCGCCAATGCTGGCCAGATTGCCGAGCAGGTTGTGCGCCCAACAGGACTGCTCGACCCTATTATTGAAATGCGCCCAGCCCTCACCCAGGTCGATGACGTGCTATCTGAAATCAGTCGCTGTGTCGCACTGAACGAGAGAGTGCTGATTACCGTGCTAACTAAGCGTATGGCCGAAGACCTCACTGGGTATTTGGCCGAAAATGGTGTGCGCGTGCGCTATTTGCATTCGGATATCGATACCGTCGAGCGCGTAGAAATCATTCGCGACCTGCGCTTAGGCGAGTTCGATGTCCTGGTCGGCATCAACTTATTGCGGGAAGGTTTGGATATGCCTGAAGTCTCCCTGGTAGCGATTTTTGATGCGGACAAAGAGGGCTTTCTGCGCTCGGAGCAATCGTTGATCCAGACCATCGGCAGATCGGCCCGCCATGTCAGCGGCAAAGCCATTCTCTACGCCGATAAAGTCACCGGTTCCATGCAGCGTGCAATGGACGAAACCGCGCGCCGCCGCAGCAAGCAGATTGAGCACAACACCAAGCACGGAATTACACCCAAAGGCATTATCAAATCCGTCGCCGACATTATGGAAGGCGCCTATGCAGGGCAGGGCAATAACAAGCGAGGCAAGAAAGTAGCCGAGGGTTTGGCGAGCTACGCGATATCTACCGAAGCCCCGCTCACCCTCAGCAATATGCCAAAAGAGCTTAAGCGCTTAGAAGAAAAAATGTATCAACACGCGCGAGACTTGGAGTTTGAGGAAGCAGCGCAAATCAGAGCCAAAATTGGCAAGCTAAAGTTGCAAATGTTAACATCTTAACGAGGCGTTATAACCCAAGGAAAAAAGATGTATATACCTAAACATTTTGAGATAAATGACAAAAGCGAGATATTTGCTTTTGTTGAAGCAAACGCGTTTGGTCAGCTTATCTCAAATGTGGATGGCAGACTTTATTCTACTCACTTGCCATTCTTACTATCTAAAGATGGGTCCAAAATAACCGGACATTTAGCGCTACAGAATCCACAGCTCGCCGAAATAGATGGGCAGGAAGTGCTTGTAACTTTAGAAGGCCCCCATGATTACATATCACCAGCGTGGTATAGCAGCCCTGGGGTGCCTACCTGGAACTACCAGGCAGTTCATATTTACGGGCAGTGTAGTACATTTCGGAGTGCCGAAAAACTTGAAGAAATAGTCAATGCGCTTACCAAGAAGCATGAAGCAACTTCACCAACACCGTGGCAACCCGACTACAAGCCTTCAATGTTGGGGGCTATCGTTGGTGTCGAAGTGATAATTAATGAGGTCCAGTGCAAATATAAACTGAGCCAAAACCGCTCCACTAAAGATAGGTTGCAAGTAATAGAGCAATTAAAAGCAGTTGGTTCAAATAAACTAGCCGAAGCTATGGAGCGTAATGAGTTATAACAAGAACAGGCAAGAGCCTTGCGCTGAGGGGAAGGTAAATCTTCGGCGCCAACAATAAACGCCATCAATAAAAAAGGCTGCCTCTTGCGAAGCAGCCTTTCTCATTTTAGTGGCGGACCGGACGGGGCTCGAACCCGCGACCTCCGGCGTGACAGGCCGGCATTCTAACCAACTGAACTACCGGTCCGCATAAACTTTGAAACCGAACTTAAATCTTGGTGGGTGGTACAGGGCTCGAACCTGTGACCCTCGCCTTGTAAGGGCGATGCTCTACCAGCTGAGCTAACCACCCCCTGAAAGAGGAGCGCATTCTACCGAATTGGAGAAGACTGTCAAACGTTTTCTAAGGCTATATACATATCTTCGTGGCAGTCCTAAGATAGCGCCCTCAAACGCCAGCAAAAAATCGGAAAAATGCAGATATACAAAGAATTTAGTATCGAAGCCGCCCATCGCCTGCCCAACGTACCGGAAGGGCACAAATGTGCGCGACTCCACGGGCACTCATTTATGGTGTCGATCCATGTGGAAGGGGCCGTAGGGGACGACAGTGGATGGGTGATGGATTTTGGTGATATCAAAACCGCCTTTGCGCCTATTTACGCCCAGCTAGACCACCACTATCTGAACGATATTGACGGGCTTGAGAATCCTACCAGCGAAAATCTTGCGCTCTGGATTTGGCGCAAGCTAAAGCCAGACCTTCCGTTGCTTAGCGCCATTACCATTAAAGAGACCTGCACCAGTGGCTGCGTCTATCGCGGCGATTAGCGCTGCGCTATCGCTTGAGCGCGGTACTCCACCGTCAGCAGCACAGTCATTAAGAGAATGGGTCCTACGCAAATAAGCAGTATCGCCTGCCAAGTGATCAGCCCCAAGGCCCAGCCGGCCGACAGTGACGCGAAGCCCTGCAAGGTAAACACGGTGATATCGTTGATGGTCTGCGCCTTAAAGTTATCGCCTGCTTCATAGGTGCTGGGCAACAGCGCCGTCCCCGCGACGAAGAGAAAATTCCAACCAATCCCAAGCAACACGAGTTGCAGCCAAAAGCCGTTGACGCTGACATCGCTATACCCCACCGCAATGGTCGCGCAGTAACAGGCGAGGCCCGCGACCATCATGCCTTTGATGCCAAGGCGCTTAAACAGAAAGGGTGCAATCAGCGACGGCACAAACATCGCCACAATGTGGCTTTGAATCACATATTTCGTCTCCACCAGGGAGTGACCGTAAATATGGTGCATGCTGATGGGTGTACCTGTCATTACAAACGACATCACCCCGTAGGCCACCGCACCACTGAGCACCGCCAGACAGAACGACCGATTTTGGATAATGCTCAAAAAGGGTCGCGTGATGCTTTTTTGCGCGATTGACGATATCGGCGCAGGCTGATAAAAACTCAGCAGCAAAGCCGCACACAGCAGCGCGAGTGCTGCGAGCGCGAAAGAACCCTGATAGTCCACAGGGGTAACATGGGCGCCCAAAACCGCAAGTTCGGGGCCAACCACGGCCGCCACAATACCACCGAGCATAATAATCGACGCCGCACTGGGCGCAGACTCTGGTGCGACAGACTCCATCGCGGCAAAACGCGTTTGTTGCAGGGCCGCATTGGCAATACCAAAGAGCAGCGAGGCTAGGCAAAACAGGGTGAAATTTTTGTCCGTTAGCGCAGCGCTCGCCAGCCAGCAGGCCAGCGCGCCGAGGCCAAAAAACAGCCACAGTCCACGTTTGCGCCCCACACTCTGCATGCAGCGGGTCGCAGGCCAAATACCTAGCGCGGTGCCACACACTGTCAATGCGATGGGCAAAGTGGCCCATTTAGGGTCTGCGGTAAGCTCTTTGCCCACCAGACTCCCCACCAATATCATAAGCGTCATCATCGATGCCGCGAGCGCATTGCTGAGTGCCAATACCCAGACATTGGTAAAACCGTTTAACGAATAGTTGCGCACAAAATTCTCATTGAGGTGATGCCTGTTTTGCCGACGTTATCGCTAAACGCCAATAATTGTTTGGTTGAAGAGCAAATTCTCGACTACTTTTAAGGAGTCAGGCGCGATCACTATATCGTGTTGGGCTTATTTTAAATACTTCACTCATGGATTAAGAGCCTCTCATTATGGACAGTAATAAGTACCCAACTGTTGCGCAAACTGTTTGCGACTTTATTCTCACCAATCACGCCGTCAAAGTTGATCAGGTAGACCCGTCTATGTCGTTGGCAGGGTTGAATCTCGACTCTCTGGAGAAGCTCTCCTTGGCGATGGATTTGGAAGAAGAGTTCGACATTGATATTGATGACGACACAGTAGAGGGCTTTATAACCGTCGCCAACGTAATCGACTATGTTGAGCAGTCCATAAAAGACAATGCCCCCACCGCTCAAGCCGCTCAAGCTATCGAATCCCCAGAATCTAGCGAAGCCACTATCGATTAACCGTTCCATACCTCGGCGGATAAGTTTTCTCCAGCAGTGATTCGCCATGGTTAACTGCTGTATACTGCCGCTTTTTAGCTAGTCCTCTAGCTAGCCTTCACCCAGAAGGTTTTCACTTATATTCGGCGCGGTTGGCAGCATGGCACAGGTAGGCAAGTTCAATAAATTACAGGTCGTTAAAGAAGTTGATTTCGGCGTCTACCTCGACGGCGGTGAACTCGACACCATTCTGTTACCCAAGCGCTACGTACCCAAAGACTGTGGAATTGGCGATTGGATTGATGTATTCCTCTATTTCGATTCTGAAGATTTATTAATCGCCACCACCGAGACACCCAAAGTGCAAGTAGGGCAATGTGAGTTGCTCAAAGTGATCGATATCAACAATGCTGGCGCTTTTATGGATTGGGGTCTGCCTAAAGATCTGTTAGTGCCCTACAGCGAACAGCACAAACCCATGGAAGTGGGTTACTCCTACGTGGTTTATGTCTTCTACGACCACGACAGCGACCGCATTGCCGCCTCCACACGACTGCAGGACCATTTGGCCGAAGAATCAGTCTGGGTCAAACCCAAACAGGCGGTTAACTTGCTGATTGCTGGGCGCACAGACTTAGGCTACAAAGCCGTTATCGACAATCGCTATCTCGGTTTAATCTTTCGCGGTGATGCGTTTCGGCCGCTGAAAATTGGCGAGCGCGTAGCCGGATTTATCAAAAGCATACGTCCCGACGGCAAAATTGATCTGCTCATAAGCCAAGCTACCCTGCAGGGCGATCATGCCCTTGGTGAGGACATTATTCGCCATCTAAAAACTTCAGGGGGTGTTTCATTGCTCACCGACAAGAGCGATCCCGACGATATTTATCGCACCTTCAAAGTATCCAAGAAAAAATACAAGCAGGCGCTCGGAACACTCTACAAGAGCAAACGTATCCTGCTCGCGCCCGATAAAATAACCCTTATTTCCTAAGCTAAGCGTCAGCTCATTGTCGGCATGGAAAACAGCACACCCTCGCGCACACCAGCCGAAGGCCAGCGCTGAGTAATGGTTTTGCGCTTAGTATAGAAGCGCACGCCATCTGGGCCATAGGCATGCAGATCGCCAAACAGCGAACGCTTCCAGCCGCCAAAACTGTGGTAGGCAACCGGCACAGGCAGGGGAATGTTAATACCCACCATGCCTACTTGAATATTGTCTGAAAAATAGCGTGCCGCTTCACCGTCGCGCGTAAAGATACAGGTGCCATTGCCATACTCATGGGCATCGATTAAATCCATCGCCTCTTGCATCGTCGCAACACGAATAACCTGCAATACAGGGCCAAATATCTCCGCTTTATAACTTTCCATGTCCGCCGTCACACCATCGATAAGCGTGCCGCCAATATAAAAGCCATCCTCATAGCCCGGCACCGCAGGGTAGCGGCCATCGACCACAATTGACGCACCTTGCTGTTCGGCCTGATCAATATAGCCACGAATTTTTTCTTGGTGCTGTTTGGTAATCACAGGCCCAAAATCATTGTGGCTATCGCTGTAAGCGCCCACTTTTAACGCAGTCATTGCCGCCGACATCTTACTCACCAAGGCATCGCCCGCAGCGTCACCCACTGCCACGGCAACCGACAGCGCCATACAGCGCTCGCCCGACGATCCAAAGGCCGCGCCCAAAAGTTGGTTTACCGCGTTATCCATATCCGCGTCAGGCATCACAATCGCGTGGTTTTTTGCTCCGCCGAGAGCCTGGCAGCGTTTGCCATGCGCGCTCGCGGTGGTGTAAATATACTCTGCAATAGGCGTCGAGCCGACAAAGCTCACTGCCTTTACCCGCGCATCTGTCAGCAAGGTATCAACCGCCTCTTTGTCGCCGTTGACCACATTCATCACACCGTCGGGCAAACCCGCTTCTTTCAGCAGTGATGCGATAAACAGCGTCGAGCTTGGGTCGCGCTCAGAGGGCTTCAAAACAAAGCAATTGCCGCAGACAATCGCCATGGGGTACATCCAAAGAGGCACCATCGCAGGAAAATTAAAGGGCGTAATGCCAGCAACGACACCCAGCGGCTGAAACTCACTCCAAGAATCAATGCCCGGAGCCACATTTTTACTGTGCTCACCCTTTAATAATTCAGGCGCACAGCAAGCGTACTCAACATTCTCGATACCGCGCTGCAACTCACCGGCCGCATCGTGGGCAATTTTGCCGTGTTCCTCGCCAATCAACTGACAGATCGTTGGCGCGTGTTGTTCGAGCAACTCTTTAAATTTAAACATAACCCGCGCCCGCTTAATGGCAGGGGTGTCGCGCCAAGCAGGGTAGGCGGCCTGTGCTGCGGCAATCGCCATTTCGACCGTCGCCACCGAGGCCAAGGCCACCTGCT
The DNA here is from genome assembly GCA_001438605.1 of SAR92 bacterium BACL16 MAG-120619-bin48. Classification (GTDB taxonomy): domain Bacteria; phylum Pseudomonadota; class Gammaproteobacteria; order Pseudomonadales; family Porticoccaceae; genus HTCC2207. The sequence goes on from LIDE01000037.1 coordinate 6,372, forward strand.
TGCTGACCGCGCCAGTGGAGGGATTGTAGATGTCCTGTCGCCGCTCATTGGGGGTGATCAACTGGCCGTTAATTAAATGTCCCACGGTCGTCATGGTAGTCGTAGTCGTCATGGTAAATGTCCTCAAAAATTGCGTTTCATCCTGGCATTGCCGCAAGAGGCTGCCAAATCGGGCAGCGCTGCAACAGCAGCGCTATAGCCAAAGGTTTTTGTAGATCTCAATAATCTCTTGGCTGTTCGGCACTCTAGGATTGTTGTTGGGAGAGCCGGATGCCAGTGCTTGCGCGGCCATGGTCTCCAGATTGGCAAAAAAATGGCTGCGATCAATGCCGAATTCCTCCGGCGTTGGCACGTTCAGTTCATCATTAATAGCATAGAGCTCGGCCACTAATTTTCCCGTCGCGACATCAGTGCTGTCATTGGCCTCGGCCACACCCATGGCGCGGGCACAGTCCGCGTAGCGCTGAGCTGCGGCCGGAATTGAATAGTCGGTAACGCTGGGCAACAGCATCGCATTAGAGAGGCCGTGGGGAACATGATAGAACGCACCAATCGGGCGGCTCATACCATGAACCAGCGCCACCGAAGCATTAGAAAAAGCAATACCGGCGAGTGTCGCCCCCAGCATCATGGCTTCCCGTGCAGGCTTGTCACTGCCGTCGTGGAAAACACGACGCAAATTTGGCGCCAACAGCCCCATAGCGGCAATAGCCTGCGAATCGCTATAGGCAGACGCCTTCTGACTGACATAGGCTTCAATAGCGTGCGTTAAGGCATCGATGCCTGTATCTGCGGTAATACGCGCGGGCAGGCTCAACGTCAGCGTGTAATCAACCAGCGCCGCAACAGGCATAAACCCAATGCCGACACAGAGCATTTTTTCGTCGCTGCTGTCATCGGTAATAATGGTGAAACGCGTGACTTCTGAACCAGTGCCCGCAGTCGTGGGAATCGCAATAATCGGCAGGCCCGACTCAGTGACGATACGTGGAAATTTATACTCGCGCATAGCCCCGCCGAACTTCCCGAGGATACTAATAGCTTTAGCACTATCGATAGGGCTGCCACCGCCGATAGCAATAATGCAGTCGTAATTACCCTCACGCACTTTATCGACACCGGCTTGAATAGAGCTCACGGTAGGTTCCGGCACAGTCTCGTGAAACACATCTGAACTAATCGCCTGCTCGCTCAGACTGGCTTGAATAGCGTCGATATAGCCCAGCTGCACCATCATTTTGTCCGTCACAATCAGCGGCCGCCGACAGCCCAAGGTTTTTAAAATAGAACCCACTTGCTGGCTGGCGCCCGCACCGACTTGCAAAATACGCGGAAGAATAATTTGGTTGGACATAGACTCTCAGGCCTTTATATGCAGCGCGCAGTGGCGGGTGCTGTTATTTGAGCCGAGATGATACTGTAAAACAGCAGTAGGGCGAGTATTTTAACCAACCCTATCGAGGTAGAAAAAAGCCTCAACCGGCCAGAAAAACCACGGTTTTATTACCGTCTAAAAACACCCGTCGCTCAATGTGATAGGTGATCGCCCGCGCCAGCGCCATACACTCGTTATCGCGGCCAACACGCACAAGATGCTCAGGTTTAAAATTGTGGTCAACGCGGGTTAGCACCTGCTCAATAATTGGCCCCTCATCTAAATTAGACGTCACATAGTGGGCCGTCGCACCAATCAGTTTGACACCGCGATCGTAGGCTTGATGATAGGGCTTAGCCCCCTTAAAACCGGGCAGAAACGAATGGTGAATATTAATACAGCGCCCCGCCAGTTGCTGACTGAGACCATCCGACAGAATCTGCATATAGCGCGCCAGCACCACCAGTTCAGCGCGGGTTTCATCAATTAATTCGAGCAACTGCTGCTCCTGTAGCGCCTTCGTCTCCGCCGTCACCGGCAGGTGAATAAAGCGCAGCCCCTCGCGTTCCACCATCGCGCGTAAATCGAGATGGTTCGACACCACCGCGGCGATCTCCATATTGAACTCACCTTTGCGCCGACGGTATAAAATATCATCGAGGCAATGATCAAACTTCGATACCAAAATAAGTGTTTTAACAGGGACATCAGGGTCATAGATATGCCACTCCATATCAAAGGTATTCGACACCTGATGAAAGGTATTTTTAATCGTCTCAATCGCCGGCGAGTTGGCCTGCAATCGAAACACCGCGCGCATAAAAAACTTGCCTGTCGATTCATCATCAAATTGCTCGAGAGCGCAAATATAGCAGTCCCTCTCAGCGAGAAAACTCGTTACAGCAGCCACCACGCCGCTACCAGCGCGGCAGGTACCGGTAAAAATATAGGTCTTTGCACTGTCAGTGGGGCTGTTCATGAAAATTCCTTAACGGGAAACCATCGGAAATAGAAGCATAGAAGTATAAAGACAGGGGCGCTAAAGATAAAACAAGGCCGCGTAATTAATCGCGAAATGCCGCCTGAATGATGTAAACTCAGAAAAAATTCACGGCGGCCAGCGCAGTACACACTATCGCCGCAAGACTTGCCTACAGCGACGAGCGTCCACAAGGCGAGCGTTGATTAAGGGAGACTCATGATAACAAGCCGCCTATTAGTGATTGTTTGTGCGCTGACACTCTCAGCCTGCGCCACCTACAAGCCCAACAAGATCGACGATATATGCAGCATATTTCGCGGCGAAACCGACTGGTACAAAGCGGCCAAAACAGCCAACAAACGCTGGGGCACACCGATTCCCGTCATGATGGCAATTATCAAACAAGAATCCAGTTTTCAAGCCGACGTCAGACCCGACCGACCCTATTTTTTGTTTATTCCGCTGCCGCGTAGATCATCGGCCTACGGCTACGCCCAAGCGCAAAATCCAGCCTGGAGCGACTACCGGCGCGACACCGGCAACTGGAGTCACGACCGCGACGAGTTTGCTGACGCCATCAACTTTGTCGGTTGGTACACTGACAAAAGTCAGAAAAATCTCGGCCTCTCAAAGTGGGACGCCTACAAACAATACCTTGCCTACCACGAAGGGTGGGGTGGTTATAAAAGCGGCAGTTACAAAAAGAAAAGCTTTTTACCCGGCGTCGCCGCAAAAGTTAAACGGCAATCAGACATGTACACGGCGCAGCTGAAACAGTGTGGCCCCAGTCTCGACAAAGCGACAAAAGGCTGGTGGCCTTTTTAAGTACGTTTGCGTGAAAGTTGCGCGAAAACCGCCATCGGTTTCGACATGGCGCGCGTAAAAACAGGGAAATGGCAGACTAAAAGCGCGAGAAAAAACTAAAACAATAATTTAAAAGACACATAAAAAAAGACACATAAAAAAGACACATAAAAAGAGAACTCATGAATCACTTCGACGTAGTCATAATCGGCGCAGGCCTCTCAGGCATCGGAGCAGCGTGCCATTTAAAGCTCAGCCAGCCCAACAAAACCTACACCATCCTTGAGAGCAGAGATCGAATGGGCGGCACCTGGGACCTCTTTCGCTACCCCGGTATTCGCTCAGATTCCGACATGCACACCCTCGGTTACAACTTTAAACCCTGGCTAAAAGCCCAAGCCATCGCCGATGGCCCCGCGATACGCGACTATATCCGTGAAACTGCAGACCAATACGACGTCGCCAGCAGCGTGCAATATCAGCGCAAAGTCACTGCCGCCTCGTGGGACAGCGCCACAGCAAAGTGGACCGTCACCATCGAGCACACCAGCTCAGAAAACACCAGCTCAGAAAACACCAGCTCAGAAAACAACAGCCTGACGATTGAAACCCTAACCTGCCATTTCATCTACAGCTGCACCGGCTACTACCGCTACGACAAAGGTTACACACCAGACTTCCCCGGCGTCGAGCAATTCAAAGGGCAATTTATACACCCGCAACTGTGGCCAGAAGATCTCGACTACAGCGACAAACGCATCGTCATTATTGGCAGTGGCGCCACAGCCGTCACCCTCGTGCCCGCCATGGCCAAGACCGCCAAACACGTCACCATGCTGCAGCGCTCGCCCACCTACGTCGTCGCACGGCCCGCAGTAGATTCACTCAGTCAGAAATTTCGCCGCTGGTTTCCCGAACAATTTGCCTACGACTTAACCCGTTGGAAAAACGTCACCATGCAGGCCTTTATTTTTCAGCTAAGCCGCCGCTTCCCCGACAAAGTGCGCGCCTTATTGCGCAAAATGACACACCAGTGGATGGGCGACGACTACGACATCGACACCCACTTTAACCCGCGCTACAACCCATGGGACCAGCGACTCTGCCTCGTCCCCGACGGCGACCTGTTTCGCGCACTGCGCAAAGGCACAGCCAGCATCGTCACCGACCACATTGAACACTTTACCGAGCAGGGCATTCAGCTTAAATCAGGCGCCGCGCTCGACGCCGACATCGTCGTCAGCGCCACAGGCCTCGAACTGCTAATGCTCGGGGGCATACAGCTCACCGTCGACAGCCAGCCAGTCAAAATACCCGACAGCCTCGTCTACAAAGGCATGATGTTCAGCGGCATACCCAACCTCGCACTCGCCGCAGGCTATACCAACGCATCTTGGACACTCAAATGCGACCTCACCAGCCAATACGTCTGCCGCTTGCTCGCCTACATGGACAAGCACAACTACAAATACTGCATGGCCACCAACAACGACCCCAGCGTACAGCGCACCCAGTTTTTAGACCTCGCCTCAGGCTATATCGATCGCGCCGTCGACCAATTCCCCAAACAGGGCAACAAAGCACCATGGCGCCTCTACCAAAACTACCTACTCGACATCATCACCCTGCGCGTAAGGTCACTCCGCGACAGAGCGCTCACCTTCTACAAAACCGAATAACCCAAAGGCCTAGGTTGCCACCAGTGCAACCTAAGCCCGTGCAACCTAAGCCCGTGCGCCCAGCAACCCTCACCGCCGCAAAAAATAGTCTATCTTTAGGCTAACCGCTGAATTCCTCGAAAAAAACGATGAACTTGCCGCTGGGTTAATATATATGGTCGCTACGGGAACCCCATCGGGCGGCAACGTGTCGATCACCATTGAGGCGCACAAGCAGTCCGGCTTCGGCTTTGAAGCGGGTATTGCAGGTCTTGCGGCCTATAACGCAGTCAGTACGGTGATGTGCTTTACCTAGGTTGCTAAGCACTTTAGTTATCGAAGACAAAAAAAGAGCGCTACGGCGCGCTTTTTTGTTGTATAACTGCCGCCTTATTTTAGTGCGCGAACCACAGCGCGCCACCTAGGACTTAAAACATCTATGAATGTCGGGGACTTTTATGCGATCGGCTCAGCACTGCTGTGGTCTTTTGCGCTTATTTTAATGCGCATTGTCGGCTATCAAATACCGCCGATTCCGCTCACTTTTTTCAAAAACTCTGTCGCCTGTTTGTTGGTGGTGATTGTACTGCTGGTTCTGGGCGAGCCACTCTTTGTGCAGCTGCCACTGTTTGATTATGTGCGATTGGTAGTGAGTGCCATTCTCGGCATCGCAGTGGCCGATACGATGATTGCAGCGGCCCTCAATCGATTGGGTGCTAGCATGCAGGCGCTGGCAGACTGCGCCTATGCGCCCTCGATTGCGCTGGTGGGATTTGTTATGTTTGGCGAAAGATTGAACGCTTGGGAGCTGATTGGCGGCGCTCTGGTGCTGTCTGGCGTCTTTGTCGGCGCCACCATGAGCGCTGAGATCAAGAAGCCGAGAGATCTCTGGGTAGGCATCCTGCTGGCTGCAACTGCGCACGTTATTATGGCGGTGGGCATTCTGATGGTGCGTGATATCTATCGAGAAGTATCTATTTTGTGGGTGTCGAGCTTTCGGTTTTTGGTGGCGGTGCTGGCGATGCTTGTCTACGCGCTGATCAAATATCCAACGCGCATGCGCAGTACGCTTTTACTCGGATTCTACCGCGTTGATCTGTGGTGGAAGATGCTTCCCATGACGGTTCTAGGACCCTTTCTCGCCACGCTGTTCTGGATTGCGGGCTTTAAATATCTAGAGGCGGGTCGCGCCGCCATTTACAATCAGCTGTCCACCGTTTTTATAATTATCCTCGCCTACCTAGTCCTAGGTGAAGAACTCAGCAAACGAAAACTCGCCGGCGTGTTTCTCGCACTGGTGGGCGCTCTTCTTGTTGCTACCCATTGATGGCCTGGCGGTGTGTAGCGTTTCCATAAACAAAAACCCCATCGCAAGCGATGGGGTTTTATGTGTATGGTGCACTCGGCTGGATTCGAACCAGCGACCGCCCGGTTCGTAGCCGGGTACTCTATCCAGCTGAGCTACGAGTGCGTTGTAGGTCTCATTTCAGAGGTCGCGTACTATAGGTGAGAGGGTTGTTTGAGTCAACAATTCTCACCGCAAGAAAGTGCATTTTTCTGATATTTATCTGGCGTAGGGGACGGCCACTTCCATTGTCTCTTTTAACTCTTCCATAACCACGTAGCTGGTTGATTCCTGAACGGCGGGGAGCTTCAGTATTCGGCTGCCGAGTAGTTCGCGGTAGGCTGCCATATCAGCTACGCGGGCTTTTAGAAGGTAGTCGTAGTTGCCTGAGACGAGGTAGCAGCTTTGGATGTCTTCGAGTTGCATTACTGAGCTGCGGAATTCTTCGAAGTTTTCTTGGGATGTATGGTTTAGGCGTATTTGCACAAATACTACAAGGCCGGCATTCAGCCGTTCGGGGTTTAGACGGGCGCTGTAGCCTTCGATGTAGCCGCTTCGTTCCAGCCTTTTCACGCGCTCGATGCAGGGTGTCACGGAGAGTCCGACTTCGCGGGCGAGGTCGGTGTAACTGATGCGGCCATCTTTTTGTAGTATGCGCAAAATATTGCGGTCGATTTTACTGAGCTTTTGGGTGGCACTGTTCTCTGTGATCGACATGATTTTAAAATATCCTGTTTTTATCAATAAAATAGAAAAATATTCTGGTAATTTCCCTAACTAAGTAAGAAATATTGTTAATTTTTCTTAAAATACCAAAAATTAATTAATGGGGCTACCTTTGTTTTAAGGCTGGCTTTTTTGGACTGAAGAGAGGATGTGGCGATGTTGATTGGTGTTCCGAAGGAAATTAAGAATCATGAGTACCGTGTCGGTTTAATTCCTTCCTCGGTGGTTGAGCTTGTGGCCCGTGGCCACCGTGTCTTGGTGGAGAACAATGCTGGCGCGGGGATTGATTTCTCCAATGAAGAATATATCACTGCGGGTGCCGAGATTGCGGCGACTGCGGCAGAAATTTTCGCTCAGGCAGAGATGATTATTAAGGTCAAAGAGCCGCAACCAAACGAATGTGCAATGTTGCGCGATGGGCAGATTTTGTACACCTATTTGCATTTGGCGCCGGACCCTAAGCAGACTGAATTGTTAGTGAAGTCGGGTGCTACTTGTGTCGCCTATGAAACGGTGACGGACAACCAGGGTGGGTTGCCGCTGCTGGCGCCGATGTCGGAAGTGGCTGGCCGTATGTCGGTGCAGGCGGGTGCTTATCATTTGGAAAAGGCGCAGGGCGGCCGCGGTGTGTTGCTGGGCGGTGTGCCTGGTGTGGCGCCAGCTAAGGTGTTGGTGATCGGCGGTGGTGTGGTCGGTGACAATGCGGCGGCGATGGCTGTGGGCATGGGTGCTGATGTGACTATTCTCGATCGCTCTATTTCACGTTTGCGCCAGTTGGATGCAAAGTATGAAGGTCGTGCGCGCTGTGTTTATTCGACAGTCGCGGCGATTGAAGAGTATGCGCTGGAGGCCGATTTGGTCATTGGTGCTGTACTTATTCCAGGTGCTGCGGCGCCGAAGTTGCTGACACGGGATATTATTCGTCGCATGAAGAAGGGTGCTGTGGTGGTTGATGTGGCGATTGATCAGGGCGGCTGTTTTGAAACCTCCCACGCAACAACCCATCAAGACCCAACCTATATTGTTGATGATGTTGTGCATTACTGTGTGGCTAATATGCCTGGCGGCGTTGCTCGGACGGCGACCATGGCGCTAAACAACGCTACCTTGCCCTATGCGTTGGCGTTGGCGGACGATCCGGTCAATGCACTGTTCCGCGATAAAAACTTGCAGAATGGGTTGAATGTACACAAGGGAAAAGTGACTTATAAAGCGGTTGCCGATGCGTTGGGCTATAGCTATGTGCCGGCTGATGAGGCATTAAAGGTGTAGTGTGGATCGGCTGCAAAGCTGATAATCGCGCGCAAGAAAAAGAGGAGTTCACTGATGTGGCTCCTCTTTTTTATGGGCAGTTTTTTACGGGCTGTTTTTGTTACGTGCTGTTTGGCCTTTTGACGTTAGTTTTTTAACGCAATCCAGAGATGCTCGGCGCGGGCTAGAATCTCGCCTTCGGCGTTGCAGAGTGCTGCTGCTGAGAAGTGTTTGCGTCCATCAATCAGTCGCTTCCACGCATAGACGATCAGCGGTTTGTCACCGGGAACGGGCTTGTCGACCGAGCAGGTCATTTGCGCCAGCAGGCAAATTTTTCCAGATTCGACGGGGATATCGAGGGCAAAGTAACTCGGGCAGTCGAGGGCTGACCAGACAAATTCATGCCGCGTGTTGCCGTGCGGGTCGAGAAATTCTGGAATTGGCTGCCAATCGCAGGCAACCATATCGACACCCTCGACCTTGCCGCTGAATAGGCGCAGTCCATCACCCTCTGCGCGCGCCGGGCCGCAGACAAAACAGGTGGGGAAACTGTGCTCACCCAACCCGCGGTAGCGCGTTCGAGCATCGCGAGCTTGTGCTAGGGTGGGCGGTGCAGGTGGCACGAGGTCCAGTGCTGCGGGTTCTGCCGACCCTATGAGCTTTTCGCCGTGCATTAGCGACCACTGGCCATTGATTTCACTTAGGGTGAGCGGTGTGTCCAGTGGCGGGGGTGTCACGAGTCGCGCTCGGCTTGGACCTTGGATGCGGCTGCCGAGCAGACCACAACTGTAGCCGCCATTTCCTGATGTTGGTGGGCCACAGAATCGTTTAGCAATGGTGATTGGTTGCATTCCAAGGCCCTAAGTTAGTTGAGTTCGCTGTCTTTCCAGAATTTGGTGCCCTTGACGGTAGCTTGTAAGGCAAGTCCAGATTCTGTGAGTTGGTAGACGGTTATATTGTCGAAGGTGGCTTCTCCACCGATGGCGCCGCCTTTTTCGCTGGCTTTGGCTGCCGCGTCGGCGTTGACGCCAAAGGCCCAGCCTTCATCGACAAATTGTGTCATGGCATCGGTGCTGTGGAAGACAAAAACCACTCTGAAGTCTTTCACGCCAATACCGAGACCGACGCCAGCTTCACCCATTTTCATAAAAGTGTTTTTGCCTGTGGCATTGCTGTGCACGACCCCGTGACCACCGCCAATGCTGGCAAAGATTAGATTAATGTTGGCATTGCTGAAGACTGCGTAACCTTTGGCACTGCTAATTTGCGATCTGACATCGGGTTTTACGCTGTAGAGCTCCCCGAGTACCGATTTGCGCATATCGAGAATCGCTTGGCGTTTTTCAGCGGGTGATTTACCGGCGGTATTCGCACAGCCGGCAGTTAAAGTGATTAAAACGAGGGCGAGGCTTAAGAAGATCTTGTTCATGGTACTTCCTTGAGTTTTCAGTATTAAAGTGAGTTAACTGTAGCACCTAATTAGTAAGGTGCCTCCGCAATAAACACCGCGCGCACGGGGGCAGGGTGGCCCTCAACTGTTTTGCTGGGATCGTTGGGATCGAGAAAATCTTTCAGTGATTCGAAAGTCATCCAGTCGGTTGAGCGCTGTTCTTCAATGGTTGTTGTACTGATATCAACCATGCGAGGATTTTTGAGGCCGTTCTTTTTCATCCAGCCAATCAGGGTGTCGGGCGACGGCAAAAACCACACATTGGGCATTTTTGCGTAGCGATCGTCGGGCACCAGCACTTGGTTGGCGCCACCTTCAATAACCAGTGTCTCAAGCACTAGCTGACCGCCGGGTTTGAGCAGTTCGCGCAGTTCGCGAAGGTGGTCCATGGGCGAGCGCCGGTGATAGAGAATACCCATGGAAAAGACCGTGTCAAAGGCGGCCATTTTCTGCGGCATATGCTCTATGCCAAGCGGCAGCACATCGATGGGTAAGTCGTGTCCGGCGAATTGTTTAATGGCGTAAAACTGAAACACAAACTTTACCGACGGATCAATGCCAATCACCCGTTCTGCACCCGCGCCGAGCATGCGCCAGCAGTGGTAGCCGTTGCCGCAGCCAATATCGAGAACAGTGCGGCCTTTGAGTGGTGCAATATGCGGCAGCACTCGGTCCCACTTCCAATCAGAGTGCCACTCGGTATCGATGGTTAGTCCGAACAGTTCGAAGGGGCCTTTGCGCCATGGATGCAAGCCCATGAGGGTGGCTTGCAGCGCGAGGCGGCGGCCTTTGTCCATGAGGCTGATGTCGCCAATCTGGACTTTGCTGGCCAGCTCTGTATGGAGTGGATCAATCTCTGGCAGGCGCCTTAAGGTTTCTTCCCACTCGGGCATGTCGCCCCAGCGCTCGCGGCGCAACTGGTGGGCGACAAGATCGGGCAAGGTGCGTCCCCACTCACTGAGTTCTGAGGTTTCTAGGGCGGAAAAAAGCGGACCATAGTTGAGTGTCGAGGGAATCATTTGAATACCGAGTATTTTAGGCGAGAAATTATAAGGCATTTCAGTTATTGTTTGCTCTTGAGAGTCAAATTAAATTGCGGAATAAGACGTTTATGAATGCTTTGTCTAAAGACAGCCAATTGCCACAGGCGTTGATTCAACGCTTTGAGCAGTTGGAGGAAAAATTGGCTTATCTCGAGATGGCCAATAGCGAGATGAGTGACGAGATTTTTCGACAACAGCGAGAGATAGACACCTTGACGCGCGCACACCAAAATCTGCGCGAGCGAGTAGAGACGCTTAACGAAGGTATTGACGACGCAGACGGCGCGTTGAATGAAAAGCCGCCGCACTATTAACAACTTTACGATTAAGGCGTGTGTGCCTAATAACTGTGTGCCTAATAACTGTGTGACTAAGGGGGCTGCGTATCACCGATAGCCACAATCAAAAATAATCAAAAAAAAATAACCAAAAAATAGTCAAAAAAAGCTAAACCCGAGGAGGGGAAAATGAGTGATTTAGAAATTTCTGCAGCTGTCAAAGCCGATATTGATGCCGCCTTTGCACTGCAAAAAGGTTATGCCCTGCAGTTGCGCAAGTCGAGTTGTGCGCAGCGGCTAGAGGTATTGGGCCGATTCGAGAAGGTATTCAAAGCCTCTTACCCACAGATGTATGCTGCTGCCGCTGCGGATTTTGGCAAGCCAGAAGCAGAAGTTGATGTGGCTGAAATTCTTGTGGTGGTGTCTGAGTTGGCGCACATTCGCAAAAGACTGAAGGGCTGGATGAAAGACAAACCGGTAAGTACGTCGATGTCGATGCTAGGTACCTCAGCAAAAGTAGTTATGGAACCCAAGGGCACCAGCCTTGTGATATCGCCGTGGAACTATCCCTTCAATCTGACCTTTGGCCCGATGATGTCAGCGATTGCTGCGGGCAATACCGTGATTATCAAACCGTCTGAAATGACACCAAACATGTCCCGCGTGATTGCGGAGATTGTTAAAGAAGCGTTTCGTCCTGAAGAAGTCTCTCTCTTTGAAGGTCGCGCTGATGTGTCGAGCTATCTGACGAGCTTGCCATTCGATCATATTTTCTTCACCGGTAGTCCCGCAGTGGGCAAACATGTGATGGCTGCAGCGGCCAAAAATTTGACGTCGGTGACATTGGAGCTGGGCGGCAAGAGTCCGGTTATTGTCGACAAGAGTGCTGACCTGAAAAAGACCGCGCGCAGTATTTCTTGGGGAAAATTTGCCAACAATGGCCAAACCTGTATTGCCCCTGATTATCTCTATGTGGATGCCAGCATTAAAGATGCGTTGATTGCGGAAATGAAAGTCTGCATTGAGCGCCAGTATGGTTTGGGCGACGCTGCACGCAGCAATGGCGATTATTGTCAGGTGGTCAATTCCGCGCACCATGGCCGTGTCTCGGGCCTGTTGAGCGATGCTTTGGCTAATGGCGGCCAGCTGATTACCGGCGGTGATGTTAACGACGATGAGCGCTTTGTTGCGCCGACGCTGATTGAAGGCATGAGCGCTGATTCGCGAATTATGAATGAAGAGATTTTTGGCCCATTGCTGCCGGTCTTGACCTTTACCGATCTCGACACAGTGATCGCAGAAATCAACGCCAAGCCAAAGCCTTTAGCTCTCTATTTGTACAGCCGCGATAAAAAGAATATGGATAAGGTGTTGCAAGAAACCAGTGCTGGTGGCACCTGTATTAATCAGGCGATGATGCATTTTATGCACCCAAATCTGCCGTTTGGTGGGGTCAACAACAGCGGTATCGGTAATTCCAGTGGTGAGTGGGGCTTTAAAGCGTTCTCCCATGAACGCGCTGTGCTGCAAGATAAGTGGAGCAGTGGTCACATGATGCACCCACCCTACACGCCAAAAGTGAAGAAGCTGATCAAGCAGGCGGTGTCACTACTGGGCCGCTAAACAGGGTTCGGTCGGTTATTTTACGGCCACCAGTGATGCAAAGTTAAAACACTGAAACCAAGGGCTTGCGGAGTTAAATCCGCAGGCCTTTATTCTTTGGATATGGGCGTCTAGGGTTTCGGGAATCAAGACATTTTCGATAGAGTCGCGCTTTTGGCTAATTTCCAGATCGCTGTATCCTTGAGCTCGCTTGAATTGATGATGCAGCTCTGACAGCAGAGTGTTCAGTGGCTCTGGTTCAAACAATAACTTTTCCGATATCACCAAGCAGCCGCCCGGATTGAGGCCGGCGTAGATTTTTTCCAGCAGCGCTTGGCGTTTCTCAACAGCAATAAATTGCAGCGTAAAGTTCATCACCACCAGCGATGCGTTGCTAATTTCAATATCGCAGATATCTGCTTCGAGTAACTCTACGGGAACGTCCGATACTGTGCTCTTTAGCAATAGCTGACAGCGCTCAAGCATTGCAGCAGAGTTATCGACCGCAATAATGCGAACACCCGGCTGAGCAATTTCGCGCTGCATGGCAAATGACGACGCGCCGAGAGAGCAGCCCAAGTCGTAACAGTTGCTGTTGGGCTGAACGAAACGCGCGGCTAATTCTCCACAGAGATTGATGATGGTTTGATAGCCGGGCACGGAGCGCTGAATCATATCCGGGAAGACATCAACCACGGCTTTATCAAAAACAAAGCGCGGCACGTTGCCGAGCGGATTGGCAAACAGATCGTCGCGCTTGGGCTGTTCTTCTGACGCGCTCACAGACTTATACCGCCACAATATCGAGACCGGTTTTGGCCGCTAAATCGCTGTTGGTAATAACGGCGGTCTGCGCCAATTCGGGGCGTAAATAGGTGCTGGCAACGCGTTTAAGATCGGCGTCGGTAACATCTAAGACTCGGTTTCTAAACTGCACCATTGACGCCTTGCTGCGGCCATTCAGCTCGCCGTGGAAGGCTTGCATGGCTTCACCTGCAGGCGAGCCGGGCTTGTCGAGACTGCCAATGACCCCAAGTACCGCTTCTTCAATTTTGTCGCCGCCCAAGGGTTTTTCCATTAACCATGCAATAGATTGATCAAAGTCGGCCAATGTTCCCGCGATGCGCGGATCTCGGTAGGAGTAAAAACGGAATGCGCCAGACTGATTGTCTTGCGAGGCACCGCCGCCGTAGGCGCCACCTTGTTCGCGAATGGTGCGGTGCAGGAATCCGTTGCGCAGCACACCGCCTAACACCGTGAGCGCCGCAGCATCGACGTGACTGCTTGGCACAGTGGGATAGGCTTTGGCGCAGAAGCTCACTTGGGTGTTGGTGGTCCAGCAATGATTGACCGGGCTGAGAGACGGTTTGTAGTGAATTAGATTACTCGCACTGACAGCGTCCGTTGCGCTAAATCGGCCCTGCATAGTCGCTTTGAAGGCGGCGAGTCGTTCACCTTCGGCAACCAGCAAATACTGTCGTGGCTGCGCTAACACCAGTTGATGAATGGCCTGCAGTTGGCTGGCCAGTGCTTGCAGGCCGGCTTCCGATTCCAAACTCTGATCGAGGGCTTTTAACAGTGCCAGTCCAGTCATGCCGCCCCAGCGCTGACTGAGGTAGCCATTGGCTGACAGCCCGCTCGCGGCGGCGGTCATGGCCATGGAGTGGCCGTTGCTGACCACGGATGACTCGCGGTGTGTGCGAATTTGTGCCACCAGTTCACGCAGGCGGGCCAGTTCGTCAAAGCGCGGTTGCAGCAGTGATTCTTGCATTAAATCGCTCATGGCGGCTTGATTGCGTGCGAGGCCTTTGGCGGAGAAGCTAATATTGCCGTGCAGCACGTCAAGGTTGTCTTTGTCTGAGCGCACCGAGGCGGAGGCTGAGTAGGCGCCGACAACACTGGAATGCCACAGCTGGGTTTGCTGATAGTCTCTGCTGCCGACACCCATTTCGGTGACGCAGGTGCTGTAGAGAGGCAGCAGATCCATTTGCTCTTGGCTAAACGCTGGCATCGGCATAATGATTTGCTGGTAGGCCAAACCGTTAGTGCCTGCGCTGTAGGTGGTCAGTGGCAGCGGCTCGGCCTCTTTATTGAGCGGCTCTGAATAGGCGATTTCTGTGGGAATATCCTCCACGCCCACCTTGGGCAGTATTTCTAAGTCTTCTTCCATTTCTTGGCGCTGTTTTAGGGCAGCCGCTTTTTCAACGATGGCGCGCTTTTCAGCGTCTGACAGGCCAGCTTTTATCGCGGCGAGACGGGTTTTTTCGGCTAACTCGGTTTTTTTCGCTAACTGTGGGTCTGGTTTTAAAACGAGTCGAATACGGTGTTTGTTGTTCAGTAGCAAATCGCGGGCGAGGGATTTAATAAATTCAGGGTCTTGAATCTGCGTTTGCAGCTTTTCCAGAACAGGGTCCAAATTAAGTAGTAAAATCGGGTCGCCGCGATGGGTGGCACTGGTCAACGAGGTGAGAATGAGATTTAAGCCGTAGGGATAGCCGCCGCCGGAGACTTCGCGCTGGGATAGCTCTAACTGATGCAGGCTCGCTGCAACCTGTTCGAGGGGCAAACCATTGTCAGCAACATCTTGCAGCACGCTTAAAATCAGTGCTTCGATAGCATCGGCCTGTTCAGGGTTTGAGCCTTCAACGCCACAGGCGAAGCAGAGTTCTTTTTGCGAATCTTCAAGACCGCACATGGGGGACGGCGAGGTGCCCAAATCGGTTGTTTCCAGCGCCTTTTGCAGTGGTGAGCCGCTGTTGTCGAGGAGAACACTGGACAGCAAGCGCGCTTGCATGGTGGCCTCTAAGTCCGTTGAATCACCGAGTAGCCAGGAGACAACGATGTGGGTGTTGTCTTCGAGTGGCTCTTGTTCGTCTGCGGCGTAGCTCTCTTCAAAATACTGCGGCTCGCTGTATCGCTGTTCATTGCCGACGGCAATATGGCAATCGAGCTTGCTGAAGTGGCGCAGGGCATTTTCTTCAAACAGCTGCTGATGGGTTGCCGCTGGAATATCACCAAAGGTAATGAAAATCGCGTTGCTCGGGTGGTAGTGGGTCTCGTAGAAGGCTTTGAACTGCTCATAGGTCAGGTCGGGAATATCGCTTGGCTCGCCGCCACTGTTGTAGTGATAGGTGGTGGTCGGGTAGAGATGCTTGCTCATGGTCTGCCAGAGGGTTGAGTTAATTGAACTCATCGCCCCTTTCATTTCATTGAACACCACGCCTTTAAAGGTTAGCTCTGAGCTGGCATCTGTAGGGTCTGCAAACTCGAGGCGATGGCCCTCTTGGGCAAAATCGAGAGGGTCGAGACGGGCGAAGAATACCGAATCCAAGTAGACACTAAGCAGATTGTTAAAATCTTTTTTGTTCTGGCTGGCAAAGGGGTAGGCCGTCCAGTCGGAACTGGTGAAGGCATTCATAAAGGTGTTGAGCGAGCGCCGAATCATCATAAAGAACGGGTCGCGCACAGGATACTTGGCGCTGCCGCAGAGGGCGGTGTGTTCCAAAATATGGGCAACACCGGTCGAGTCGTGGGGCACTGTGCGCAGCGCCACCAAAAAGACATTTTCTTTATGGTCTGCCGCTAAGTGAATGTGTTGCGCACCCGTTACGCGATGGCGATATTCCTGGTAGCGAAGCTTGAAGGAAGGGATATCTTGTTCACGTAATAGCTCGAAAGCGGAAGTATGGGTCATAGGGTCAACGGCTCTTTACTGGTGGATTCAGGCAGGGGTATGCGAAGTAAGCCTCGCATTCTACTTTAACTCGTGGGCAGTGCAAATGTTGTTTGCAGTCAGTCACTTATGATCTATATCTCGAGCGAAACTCGATGGGAGTTGTGCCTTCCCAGCGGCGGAAGGCTCGGTAAAACGTGCTCGGCTCGGAAAAGCCTGTGAGGTAGACTATTTCGTTGATCTCCTCATCGGTTCTTGAGAGTAAGCGTCGCGCCAAAGAATGGCGATGTTGGTTTAACAAGCGCTGAAAACTGGTATTGGCACCGACGAGCTGATGTCGCAAATTGCGCGGCGTAACCTTGAGGGTTGCCGCGACGCGCTCTATCGACACATCGCCGCTCTCCAGCAGTGCGGCAATAGCGCTGCGCACTTCACGGACAAAGTCTTGCCGCTGCAGCAGGGCTAAGTGTTGGTCTGCGGCCATCACATGCAGATTTAACAACTCCGGAACCGCGTTGAGCGAGCGGTAGTTGAGAATAGACGGTGGAAAAAACAGCTGAAACGACTTGGCGTTAAACTCAATGTCGCACTGAAAAATCCGCTGATATTCCGCCAGCTCGGTATTTGGCGCATGGTTAAAGATAATTTTGTCCGCTTTAAACGCACCGTCTGTCACGGCTTGAAAAGCGCGAATAAGGCCCAGCACCATGGCCTCCGCTAAATGGGATGTGGCATATTGGTGCTGTGAAAAATAGCTGGTTAGGCAGGGCGTGGGTTTTTCCTTAAATTGGCCGTGCAGCGCATCGCTCAGCAGGCGCTGATAGTTGATCACCCGGCGCAGGCCATCGCCGAAGGTGGCGCTGCTCAGAAACAGATATTCGAGTATTTGACCTTTATAGACAGGCATTTTTTCGCCGAGGTGCAAGCCGATGCAGGGGTCTCCAGAAAGCTCTACCGCCGCCCGCCAAAAGCGAGGCTGCGCGGAGAATGGTGTACGCAGGTTGGATTGGTAGAGTTTTTCTGGGTCGAAGCCCGATTGCCGCAGCACTTCGTCGGCATCAACGCCCAAATTGGTCAATCCTTGATAGGCGAGTCGCACTAAAGTCCCCGAATCCGTTAAACCTGACATACACTTATCTCAAGATGCAATTTCTGTCATCATACACAGTTGGCCCAAATGACAAAATAGTGTTTTTATGCTGCCAATGAATACCAAGGAGGTATTGAGCAGAATGAATGATATGAATACTCCAAAAAGCGACTCCAATCAGCAAGCCAGAGCGAACTCTCAGCCGAGAGTTGCGCCTATAGTACTGCAAGAGCTGCCAAACATGCCCACATTGCTGGGGCGTGCCGCTTTTAAATCGGGTAATTATCGGCTGGGCGATGCGCTGCCGCCGCTGAGCACCGAAATTAAGCACCTAGTGATACGCCAAGATCATTTGCACGCCTATCGCGAGATCTGTGGATTTACCCTCAGCAACAGGTTGCCGGCGACCTATTTGCATATGCTTTCGTTTCCGCTGTCGCTCAATTTATTGATTCAGCAGGATTTCCCGATGAAAGCGATGGGGCAGGTGCATCTGCGCAATCAAATCTCTGTGTTGGAAGAATTTGATACCAGCCTGCCGATCAGTATGAAAGCGACCATTGGTGGCAGCGAATTGACCAGCCGCGGCTTAGAGTGGGATATTGATGTTACCGCTTCAGTCGACAATCAACTGGTTTGGTCGAGTACATCCACCTATCTAAATCGCTGCAAAACCAATGTGCCAAGTGTGCGACAGCGCGATAATAAGCTTCAGGGTGAGACTTCCCAGTGGCGTGTTCCCGCAGATATTGGCCGCCGTTACGCCAAGGTTTCAGCCGACTACAACCCCATTCATCTGTCCGATATGACTGCAAAGCTATTTGGCTTTAAGCAGGCGATTGCGCATGGCATGTGGTCAAAGGCGCGTTGCCTCGCTGCCATTGAAGATCAGTTGCCCGCCGCTGGGTACTCGGTGGATGTGGCGTTTCAAAAGCCTTTATTTCTGCCCGCAGAGGTGCTCTTCACCTATGCAAAAACTGCGCAGGATGAAAAGTTTACGCTGAATAATTCTAAAAGTGGGGTCTCCCACTTGATAGGCCAAATTTCTAGGAGTTAAGCGATGCCCGATTACAAAGTTCCGGTTAATGATTATTTGTTTCTGTTTAATGACGTGATGGATATGCAGAGCAAGTACAAGAAAATTGACGGTGGAGAAGAGGCTACGCCAGAGACCGTAGAGGCGATTTTTTCTGAGGCCGCAAAGTTTTGTGAAAATGAGTTAGCGCCGCTCTATCAAATTGGCGATCAAGGTTGTGTCTGGGATGACGGTGTGGTGACCACGCCGCCAGGCTTCAAGGAAGCCTACACGAAGTTTATCGAAGCGGGCTGGACATCATTGACGGGCGAACAAGCACTGGGTGGTCAAGGCCTCCCAGCATCAATTGGTGTTGCCATCAACGAAATGATGACGACTGCCAACTGGGCTTGGGCGATGTATCCCGGCCTCACTGAAGGGGCTGTCGCCACATTGGAAACGAGTGGTACAGAGCAGCAGAAAAAAGACTATCTGCCCAACCTGATCAGTGGCGTCTGGAGCGGCACCATGTGTTTGACAGAGCCGCACTGTGGTACCGATCTCGGTCAGATGAAGACTAAAGCGACGCCGAATGACGATGGTAGCTTTAGCGTCAATGGCACCAAGATTTTTATTAGCGCCGGTGAGCATGACCTCACAGAAAATATTGTCCATATTGTATTGGCGAAACTGCCCGATGCACCGCCGGGCACCAAAGGTCTGTCACTCTTTATTATTCCCAAATTTTTGCCTGCTGCAGATGGTTCTGCGGGCGAGCGCAATGGTGTGCGATGTGGCTCGATCGAGCACAAAATGGGTATCCATGGCAACGGTACCGCGCTGCTCAATTTTGACAACGCCACAGGCTTCTTGATCGGTAAGCCACACGAAGGTTTGGCGGCTATGTTTACCTACATGAACGTGGCCCGTATTGGCACTGCCAGCCAGGGTGCTGCGGCTGCTGAGCGCTCCTACCAAGGCGCAGCGAAATACGCCCGTGAGCGGTTAGCCATGCGCTCCATTTCTGGCGTGAAGAATCCAGAGGGCCCAGCGGACGCGATTATTGAGCATCCCGATGTACGCCGTATGTTGCTCACTCAGCGGGTGATTGCTGAAGGTGGTCGCGCCATGGTGACCTATGCCAGCCAGTTTGCCGACGCTTACCGAGCGGGCAAAACTGAGAAAGAGCGCTTAGCAGCTGATGCACGCTTGGGTTTTTGTACGCCAATATTGAAAGGATTTATCACCGAACTGGGCGTTGAAGCAGCCAATCACGGCGTGCAGGTGTTTGGTGGCCACGGTTATATTCAAGAGTGGGGTATGGAACAGATTTTGCGCGACAGCCGTATTGCCACGCTTTACGAGGGAACCACGGGTATTCAAGCCCTAGACTTGGTCGGCCGCAAACTGCTGATGGATAAGTTTAAGCAGTTGAATATTTTCACCGGCGAGATGTTTAGTTTCGCGGGCCAGTTTTTGCCGTGGAAGAAAGCCCCCCATGCAAAGCTGATACGCAAACAAGCTTGGACATTGACAAAACTCGCTATCCAGTGGCGTTATTTGGGCTACAAACTGGCGATGCGTGCGAAAAAGAATGCGGACAATGTGGGTGCAGCCTCCGTCGATTTTTTGATGTTCTCAGGCTATGCCTACATGGCCTTTATGTTTGCTCAGATGAGTGCAGTTGCCCACAAGCAGCTGCAGGCCGGTGAGGGCGATAAAGTGTTTCTGCAGAACAAACTGCACACCGCAGAGTTTTTCTTTGAGCGCATTTTGCCGCGGGTTAAGACGCACGCTAAAACAATGGGTGCCTCGATCGACAGCGTTATGGGAATGCCTACTGGCTACTTCGAATAGCATCCCCCCACGTTGATAAAAAACCCTGTGGCGACAATCACAGGGTTTTTTTTATGCCTTAACCAATAGCAAAACAGGGGCTGGGAAATCGACCTGAAAATGCTGGCTAGACAGATTGAATACGCATTGCTAAAGTCCGGCGCACATTACATTTAAAGAGAATCCACTATGGAATTTAGCGACGTTGTCCACGGCCGCCACTCGTATCGCGGCTTTCTGCCGAAAGCGGTCGACGACGCGACACTCAAAGCGGTATTTGAACTTGCCAGCTGGGCACCGTCCAACTGCAACGTGCAACCTTGGCACGTGCATGTGCTGTCTGGCGATGCCTGCAACCGCATGCGTGAAAAGATGAAGGTGGTCGCAGCCACTGACCCTGTCGGCAACGCCGATTTTCCATGGCAGGGTAAGTTTAGCGGGCACTATCGCGATCGCCAGATTTGCTCCGCCCTTGGACTTTGGGAGCACCAAGGGGTGACTCGCGAAGATAAAGCCAAGCGGGCTTGGTCATGGATGCGCAACTTTGAGTTTTTTGATGCGCCGCACATCGCCTTTATTTTTGTCACCGACGAATTTCCAGAAACCGTGCGGCTCGCGGCTGATGTCGGCATGTACACACAAACACTGATGTTGGCGATGGCCAATGCCAATATTGGCTCATGCCCGCAGACCTCGGTTAGCTGCTATCCCGATCTTGTGCGCGAAGAGCTGGGTGTCGACAGCAAATACAAATTACTTATGGGTATTTCATTTGGCTATATCGATGTCGAAGATGGCGCCAATAACTTCCGCACTGAGCGAGCGCCGCTTGAGAGCACCACCACCTTTCATCAATAATTGATCGTCCAGCCTAGGCCGCCTGCACCTGATTGCGGCCTTTGGCTTTGGCGCGATAGAGCGCGCGGTCAGCTTGCTTTAACACCTGCTCAAAATCGCGACTGCCATCGCCGTTCGCGACCCCGATACTCACCGTCAGCCGCAGCTCTCCTGAGCGTTTGCTGGCGCCGCGGCGCTTCTCACCCTGTTGCGGCTTTTTCGGCCGCTGTTTTTTGTTGCGAACAACCATGTCGTAGTTGGCGATGGCTAGGCGTATTTGCTCTAAGGTCTGAAGAACCTCTTGCTTCGATTTGCTTTTAAATAGTAGGCAAAATTCTTCACCACCGTAGCGAAACGGTTTCGCCCCCTCTGCTGTTTTCGTTAGCAATGAAGCAATCACCCGCAGCGCTTGGTCGCCAAGGTCATGGCCGAATTGATCATTAATCTTTTTGAAGTAATCAGCGTCGACCATGGCAACGGAGTAGGGGCCGCGCAGGGCCTTTGCCGCTTGCCTGAGTGCGCGTCGATTGCCAATTTGGGTTAGCTCGTCGCGAAAACCAATATTGAGCAAACTTCCCGTCAAATTAATAATCAGCAGCACACCAATGCCGGCAAACATAAACGCTGAAATAGCACTGAGTTGAATCCATCCTAGTGTGGCAAAGATCATCAATGTGCAGCCCAGAAGAGAACTTTCGAGAGTCTTTTGACGATGGATGCTGAGCCCAAGGCAAATCATAAAGCAGAGAAAAAACACGCTTATCGATAACAGTGAAAGATGCGTGCCAAATACGGACGCTGCTAGTCCTTGCTGAGCTGAGGCAGCCATAAAGTTTTCATTAAGTGCCAACAGCGATGAGGTAATCAGCAGAACCATCGGCGACAGACCGATCGCCAGCAACCCCAGCGGCTGACGCCAACTCTGCTCGGGTATCAAGGCATAAAAAATAATCGAGCAAGGGGCGACAAGGCTGATTAAATAATAGATCTGCAGCGCCGGCTGCGTTTCAAGACGAACTTGCAGATAGGTTTGAATCAGCCAATAAATACACAGCATACTGAGGGTGACACCGGCCTCCACCGCGTGGTGACTGAGCAGCGCGAGCAGCATGGCCAATAACAGCAAAATGTAAGGCAGATTGCGCAACAGAAACGCGACATCTTCATCGCGATGCCAGAGAGGGCCGCCGACCACCTCGCCGCGCAAAAACAGTGCCGCGGCAAAGCATAGTAGGGGAACCAGCAGGCGCATAAGCAGAGGCGGCATGTTGAGGTCACAGTTTCCTTGTGATTATTCTCCTAATACTAGCAAACCCAAGCCGGATCGCCAGATTGCACAGAGGTTCTATTGCACAGGGGTTCTATAGATTAATTTGAACCAAGCCCGCCGTGCTGACTAGCAACAGCATCCAGCCTAATATGCTGTAAAAACGCGCATTGCTTTGCTGCAGCAGGCGCTGATGAAACTTGAGTCCAATAACGTGTCCAATTGCCGCAAACGGTAGCAGCCACAGCGCAGCGTAAAACTGCAGATCGACGCCGGCAAGGGCGAACGCTGAGAGTTTGATGCTGACCAAAACGGCCCAGATAACAAACAGCGTGTTGCGAAACTCAAAGGGCTGAATATGGCGCATAGCCACTGCAATCACCATCGGTCCGCCGATTAAAGATGTGCCGCTGATGTAGGCGCCCACTATCAGGAACAGCACATCCAGCTTGCGGCTCGTGCTTTTCAGTGGGCGTCCAACAATGTAGGTTAGTGAATAACCGGCAATTAACAGAAAAATGACACTGTTCATAAGGTCGGTTGGCAGTACTAGCAAGCCAATCACGCCTGCCAGCTTGGGGATAATCATAATGAGCAGGGCGTAGTGCACAAACTGCCAATTCACTCTGGCCGCTGGGATGGTTAAATTGGTGTCGCTGGCGCTGGCGCGCGCTGGGAAGAGGGTGAGTGAGGCAAAAAATAACAGATGGATAGAAATGATCGGCAAAAAATAGAGGGGATCATTGTGGATTAACAGTAAAAATGGAATGGTGAACAAAGACCCGCCAAATCCGAGGCCGGAGCGGACAAAACCGCTCCAGATAAAAACGATAACGATCAGAGGATACTGATACCAAACAAAATCCATTAATGTCCGCAGCCATGATCGCCGTGCACGTGACCGTGAGTGGTCTCGTCTTCGGTCGCCGCGCGAATAGCGATTATCTCTGTTTCAAAATGCAGATTTTTACCCGCTAACGGGCGATTCATATCCACGTCAGCATTAAATTTGCCCACTTTTAAAACAGTGCCATGTTTGATACCAGATTCAGTATTGACCGCAATGGTCTTGCCAGCAGTCACCTTACCTTCGTGCTTCAGGTACTTTAACGGTATGCGTTGTGTGTTGTTCATATTGCGCAGGCCATAGCCATCTGCCGGCATCACGGTAAATGCGCGCTTCTCACCCACAACAGCGCCTTCCAGAGCGGCTTCAAAGCCTCTCACCATTTGCCGGTGGCCATGTAAGTAAACCATTGGCTCGTCGCTGTCGTAACTTTTATCGAGAATAACGTCATTATCGTCTTTGAGCTGATAGTGAAGGGTGATAACGTTATTGTTAGTGACATGCATAGCGTGGTCCTTAAAAGGCTAAAAAATAATCGCGAGTCCATTCAGACAGTGCTAATTAAGACAGTACTGAAGGCTTCGCCGATTTGAGCGGCATATTACAGCAACTCAGCATGACACACACGGGTGCTAATGCGCTTTTTTTGCTGGGCACCGGTTGTTGCCACTATGCATACCTGACGATGTTTAAAAGGGAGAAAACCATGTTACCCTCGCGCTCAGATAACTCAGCCGGCAAGAACCGCGGCGACAATCACCAAGACGCCGATGACGCTGAATTCAGCGCATTACTGGGTGACGATATTCAACCCCTCGGCAGAAAGGGCGCTGAATTTATCGCCAAGCCAGCAGAGATAACGCCAGGGGTTCTGCAGCGGCGCAAATCGGCACAGCTTGATATTGAGGCGGATAAAAACTTTCTTGATCCAGACAGCATTATTGCGCCTGTCGCGGCGCTTGATCCCCTAGAGTTTGCTCGACCCGGCGTGCAGCATGGGGTGTACAAAAATTTGCGCATGGGCAAATACGAAATTCAGTCGCGACTCGACCTGCATCGCCACACGGTGGAGCAGTCGCGCACAGCGCTTTGGCGTTTTGTTGACGACTGTGAAAAACACGGTGTGCGCTGTGCGCTGATCACTCACGGCAAAGGCGAAGGGCGAGAGCGACCTGCGATTTTGAAAAGCTGCGTCAATCACTGGTTGAAACAGTTTGATCAAGTGCTGGCATTTCACACCGCTCAGAAGCATCATGGCGGCTTGGGTGCGACTTACGTACTGATTAAAAAGAGTGCAACTGCGCGTCAAGATACCAGTGAAAAATTAGAGCAAGCCCGCCGTCGATGATCTTTGCCGCGGCCTGTGGCGTATCAATCGGGGTAACACAGGGTGGCTTGACGCGAATGTGTTCCAATAAAAACGAATAATTAAAGCGGCGATAATGGCGCAGTTGGTTGTCTAGGCACTCTGATGCCGATCAATGCAATCAATAGAGTGGTCATGCACTTAGCCGCGAATAGGGGTGTCGAATAAGATGCGTCAATATTTACTTGCGATTGGCCTGTGGCTGCTCGCTGTCTCGGGCGTCTCGGCCAACAGCCTTGAGCCGATTGAAAAGAATTACAACTTCACTATTTTTATTGATCAGCGTGAAGTGGGTCAGCATCAATTTAGTGTGGCAAGAGAGGGCGAGACCATCAGGGTAGCGTCGACCATGGCCCTCAACTTTACTGTTTTGCTCGTAAAAAAAGTGAGTTACCAGCACCGGGCCAATGAAATTTGGCAAAACGGCTGCATCACTCAATTGATCAGCAAAACTACGCGGCAGGGGAAAACCTCAGCGGTCGATGCCCGTGGCAGTGCCATTGGCAGTGGGTTGCTTGTAGTGCGCGGCGATGAAACTGAGGATCTAAGCGGTTGCGTAAGAGGGTTTGCCTACTGGGACCCCGCGCTCCTCGAGGGCGAGTTTCTGCTGAACGCCGATTCGGGCAAATATGTACCCGTAGAGATCAACACAACAGTGGCGGAAGACAGTAGCAAATCCATTGTTATAAAAGGTCCCAAACTGCACATTGATCTGCAGTACAGTCCTGAAGGCGAGTGGTTATCTCTGGAGTCAGAATTAAAAATAGGCGGTACACTGAGATACCAGCGCACCTTTTGATTATCACCAACCGATTGCGGGTAAGGCCAATGAAACTCACCAAACTGTTAGCGCTACTCACACTCGCCCTCACACTTGCGGGCTGCAGTTCACAGCCACCCATGGCCACCGTCGCGTATGTTGATATCCCGCGCTTTATGGGCGATTGGTACGTTATTGGCAATATTCCCACCTTCCTCGAAGAAGGCGCACACAACCCTGTAGAGTCCTACCGTCTCGACGACGATGGCACCATTGCTACTACCTTTACCTTCAATGCCGATGCCTTTGATGGCGAGCAGAAAATTTATCATCCACGGGGGTTTATTAAGAACACGGACAGCAATGCCGAGTGGGGCATGCAATTTGTTTGGCCGATTAAAGCTGATTACCGGATTGTTTATTTAGATGACAACTATCAGTACACCATTATCGGTCGCACCAGTCGCGACTACGTGTGGATAATGGCTCGCAGCCCTCAAATCCCCGACACTATCTATGCCGAGTTAGTCGCCTTTGTTGAAAATCTAGGCTACGACATCAGCCGCCTCGAAAAACCGCCACACCAGCCGCTGGGCTTGTAACTCAGTTTGCTAGTACCCTATATATCCCCGACATTAGCTGCTCAAGTTCACTGTCGCTGATAATGTAGGGCGGCATCACGTAGACATTTTTGCCAAAGGGGCGTACCCAGATGCCTTCGGCGACAAATCGTTTTTGTATCTCAGCGACATTGACCGGGGTTTTCATCTCGATCACACCAATTGCGCCGAGCACCCGTGTGGTAGCGACATCATTGAGTGCGTTGAACGGCAGCACTGCCGTCAGCAATTGTGCTTCTATACGTTGTATATTCGCCTGCCAGTCACTGCTGAGAAGTAGGTCGATGCTGGCGTTCGCCACAGCGCAGGCAAGGGGATTGCCCATAAAGGTTGGGCCATGCATAAAGCACCCAGCTTCTCCTTCACAGATGCCGCGGCTGACTTCTGCGCTGCAGAGTGTGGCGGCGAGGGTCATATAGCCGCCCGTGATGGCTTTCCCTAAACACATAATGTCCGGTGAAATACCGGCCCACTCGCAGGCGAACAATTTTCCGCTGCGGCCAAAACCTGTGGCAATTTCATCGGCAATCAGCAGCACATTATTGTCATCACACAGCTCGCGCACGCGCTTTAAGTAGTGTGGCGAGTAAAAACGCATGCCGCCAGCGCCTTGAACGATGGGTTCTAAAATAACAGCGGCGAGTTGTTGTTTGTGCTCGCGGATAATCGTTGTAAATTCAGCAATATCTTCCTCATCCCACGGTTCATGAACACCGATCATCGGTGCTGGAGCAAAGTGGTGTTTGGCAACCACTTGGTCGAATATGTGGTGCATGCCAGTTTCTGGGTCGCAGACTGACATGGCGGCAAAAGTATCGCCATGGTAGCCGCGACGAAGGGTGAGTAGCTTGTTTTTTTGCGGCTGTCCCTGCGAGATCCAGTACTGGAACGCCATTTTAATAGCAATTTCTACCGCCACTGATCCTGAGTCTGACAGGAACACTTTATCGAGACCGTCTGGCGTAATCGCAACTAACTTTTCACAGAGATTAACGGCCGGCGCGTGGGTGATTCCGCCGAACATAACATGACTGACTTTGTCGATTTGATCTTTGGCAGCGGCGTTGAGCACTGGGTGATTGTAGCCATGAATGGCACACCACCAAGAGGCCATGCCGTCTATAAGCTCTCTGCCATCGGCCAATTTGAGATGCACACCTTTTGCGGAAACCACTTCGTAGGCTGGAATAGGAGCGCTAAGAGATGAATAGGGGTGCCAAACAAATTGTTGGTCCTTTTTTAACAGCTCTGACTGCGCTAGATCAATTTTAGTGATACTGTTCAAAGTTACGATAGCTCCAAATTGTGTGCATGGGTCGGCGGTGTTATTAAGACTATCTGTTTTTTTCAGATCTTGCTCGCGGGGTTGATGGACAATCTTTCGAACTGAAGCCGAGCGATAAACTAGCTAAGCCCAAACGGAGTTGATTATGCGTGCCTTTAAGTTTTGTTTACCCGTACTACTCGCCCTAACCTATGCCTCGAATGCGATAGCAGGGTATGACAGTCAGTCTTGGTCTATTTGGAATCAGAGCGACGAGTCAAACCCCAGCATTATAGACCATTCACTGTTTGACGGGTTCTTAAAGACCTATGTGGTCACCAATCATCCATCCGGTATCAATCGTTTTCGCTACGCCGACGTCAGCAGAGCCGATGGCAAAAAGCTAGATATCTACATAAAACAGATTATTTCACTCGATCCACGAAAGTACCGCAAGCAAGTGCAGAAAGCCTATTGGTTGAATTTATACAACGCCCTGACGTTGCAGGCGCTGCTCAAAAAATATCCCCTAAAATCGGTCGATAGCAATAAATTGAGCCAGCGGGTGAAAGTAGCGGGTGTAAAGTTAGAAACGCAGGACATTGGCAATCGTATTCTGCGTCCTATTTGGAATGACTATAAGGTGGTGTTTGGCATGAGCTGTGCCAGTATGGGCTGTCCTGCTATTCAGAGCCAAGCGTTCACTGCCTCGAATACAGAAGATCTACTGAAGGCGTCGGCGCGCGAGTTTATTAACCATCCTCGCGGATTGGTGGTCAACCGCCAAGAAATGCAAGCTTCAAAGATTTTCGATTGGTATCGCGATGATTTTGGTGCAGATGATAGCCGCTTGATGAAACTCTTTGCTCACTATGCGGACGATAGTAAGGCCCTGTATATCCTGGGCTTTAGCGGCCGCATCCAATACAGGTTAGACGATCGTCTCAATTCGCCTGAGACCGCGTGGCCGCTGTAGGCCGTTTGTTAGCAAAAACTTTCTAAAACCGGTAAAAGAACAGGACGGCGGTACTTGGTGAAACGGGTTTAGGTCACTACAATGTCGACCTTACCCGTAATCACCACCAGAGCCGTCCATGTCCATTCGCAAAAATCAGCTAGAAGCCAACAAACTACAGAAGCGTCTGCGCCGCAATGTGGGTCAGGCCATTGCCGATTACAACATGATCGAAGATGGCGATCGCATAATGGTGTGCATGTCGGGTGGCAAAGATTCCTACGGCATGTTGGATATTCTGCTCAATCTGCAAGCCAGTGCGCCGATCAAATTTGAATTGGTCGCCGTGAATATGGACCAGAAACAGCCAGGATTTCCCGAGCACGTGCTGCCCGAGTATTTGGATGGCCTTGGCATCGAATACCATATTCTTGAGAAAGATACGTACAGTATTGTCACAAGCAAAATTCCTGAAGGTAAGACCTATTGCAGCCTTTGTTCGCGCTTGCGCCGCGGCACGCTTTATGGCTTTGCCGAGGAGATTGGTTGCACCAAAGTGGCCTTGGGGCATCACCGTGATGATATTGTTGAGACCTTGTTTTTGAATATGTTTCATCAGTCGAAGCTCAAGGCAATGCCGCCCAAGCTTCTCTCTGACGATAAGAAGAACATTATTATTCGCCCACTGGCCTATTGCCGCGAAGCTGATTTGGTTGCGCTGGCTGAGTTAAAGCAGTTTCCCATTATTCCGTGTAATCTCTGCGGGTCGCAGGAAGGCCTGCAGCGCAATGTGGTGAAGGAGATGCTGGTGCAGTGGGAACGGCAGTTTCCTGGCCGTATTAATCAAATTTTTGGCGCGCTGCAAAATGTCTCGCCGTCACAATTGGCGGACACGCAACTGTTTGATTTTGAGACCCTAAAAATTGAGCGCGCCGATGTCAGTGCAACACGGATTCGGGCTATTAATCTTTAAGGTAATGTAAACGGCGAATGACTTCTGGGCCTGTGTTTTAGTGAAAATTTCGGGCTCTATATAATTATTAAAACGAGGAATGTCCATGCCACAGTTAACCCTTCCAACGATCTTTGCTTTCGTTGTCTATGTCCTCATCGTCCTCGCTATTGGCCTTTACGCCTACAGTAAAACGAAAGATGCCGGCGACTATTTTCTGGGTGGGCGCACGCTGTCTCCTTGGGTGTCGGCCATCAGTGCGGGTGCCTCTGATATGAGTGGCTGGATTTTGTTAGGGTTGCCCGGCTATGCCTATGTGGCGGGGTTGGAGGCGGGTTGGATCACGCTGGGCCTCACCATTGGTGTTGCAGCGAATTGGCTGTTGGTCGCTAAGCGGCTGCGTATATATTCAATGATTCTGAAAGACGCGGTGACTATTCCGGCCTATTTACAGCGACGTTTTGCCGATAAAACCCCTTGGCTAAAATCAATTTCTGCGCTCAGTATTCTTGTCTTTTTTCTTTTCTACGTAGGATCGGGTCTGATTGCCGGCGGGAAATTATTTAACGTGGTTTTTGGCCTTGACTACCATGTTGCCGTATTTGTCGGCGTGTTTCTTATACTTGTTTATACCTTGTTTGGGGGGTTTTTAGCCGTTTCTTGGACAGATGTGTTCCAGGGACTGCTCATGCTTATGGCCCTAATCGCTGTGCCTCTGTTTGTTATTCAACAGTCGGGGGGTGTTGCCGACAGCATCGCCCGACTGGAGGGGGTTAACCCTTATTTGTTGGATATTTGGACCAATGCCAGCGGCGAGCCGTTGAGTGCTTTGGCGATTATCGGTCTGCTCGGTTGGGGCTTAGGCTATTTTGGGCAGCCCCACATTTTGGCGCGGTTTAAAGCGTTGCGTTCGGCCAACGATGCGGGTGTGGCGGGTGCGATCGGCGTGGTTTGGGCATTC